>DBMK01000123.1 GCA_002298885.1 Anaerolineaceae bacterium UBA700 | reverse complement strand
ATAAATTCGTGCCCGTTCGTTAATACCAGCGTAATTCGTGATTGAGCATTAACCACCGCGTACAGTGATGCGCCGGGCCCGGGCGTGGCCGGCCTTGGGCAGGTGCAGGTGAAGTACACCGTTCTTCACACTGGCTTCGATTTTTTCTCGGTCGATCATGTCTGAAAGCACAAAGCGGCGCTCGTAATCGCCGGGGACATACTCGCTGAAGCTCAGAGCGTACCCCTGCGGGATTTCCATGGCCGGGTGGGCAGTGATCGTCAGGATATTTTTATCCAGGTTGACCTCGATCGATTTTTCATCCACGCCGGGTAGATCAGCAACCACGATAAACTCATCGTTAGTTTCCAGGATATCGGCGTGCGGCGAATAGAGACGCCGCTCGCGGGTTTCGCCCAACTCGCTGCGTTCACCCTCGCGCAGGGACGGCATCTCGACCTTACGCGTTGCAAGCGGGCCCTTCGATACAACTTCTTGGGATTTAGCTTGGTCGGTCATAAGAACCTCCGCTTAGTTGTTCGTTTTGATGGATATTTTCTTGGGCTTGTCGGCTTCCATGCGTGGGGCATAGATGTTCAAAATGCCTTTTTCGAGCTTTGCATCGACCCGGTCGGCCTGGACCGGGAAGGGCAGTTCGATGGTGCGGACGAAGCGGCCGCTTTCGCGCTCCTGGCGATGGATGCGCGCATCCTTGGCATACGCTTCAGCCTTGCGTTCGCCGCTAATGGTGAGTGTCTCGCCGCCCGCCTGAATCTCAAGATCTTTGGGATCCACACCGGGGAGCTCGGCGGTGATGACACTCCCCTGGTCGTTGGTCCAGATGTTGATGGCGGGGAAATCCGGGGCGGGAGTCATTAGGCCAGAATAGGCGTTGAAAAGCTGGCTGACCTCACGCTCCAGGCGATCAAATTCGTCCCAGAGGGACCGTTGTGGCAATCTGCGGTAGAGCATATGATTTTCTCCTTTCCCAATTTTTGTCAGTTCGTATGGTAGGAGAAAAATATAAGAAAAGTATTGGAGAAATGTAAAATTTAACTACGAATACCACCAATTAGAACGAAAGGGCACGAATTTTATTAAAAAAAATTCGTGCCCATTCGTTTAAATTCGTGTCATTCGCGGTTACTCTTCGGGTTTTCCCGTCGAGCCGCGCACCACCAGGCGGGCGGGCAGGCTGAGGCGGGTCTCGCTGGGAGGAGAGCCTTTGAGCAGGTCGATCAGCAGGCGCACGGCGCGCTCGAGCATTTCCTCGGCGGGCTGGTGGACGGTGGTCAGGCCGGGCCAGATGTGGGCCGAGAGGGGCAGGTCGTCGTGCCCGCAGATGGATAGCTGGGCGGGGATGCGCAGCCCCAGCTCCTGGGCGGCGAACAGGGCGCCGTAGGCGGCCTCGTCGCTGCCGGCGAAGATGGCGGTGGGGCGCTCGGACCGCAGCAGCAGGCTGCGGGCGGCGGTGTATCCGCCGTCGAAGTTGAACTCGGAGGGCAGCGCCAGCCCCGGCTCGAAGGCGATGTCGGCTGCCTCAAGGGCGGCCCGGTAGCCGCGCAGGCGCTCGGCGCTCGAAATCAGGTTGCGCGGGCCCATCAGGAAGGCAATGCGGCGGTGGCCCAGGCCCAGCAGGTGGCGGACGGCCGTCGCCGCGCCCTGGAAATCGTCCCCGGCGACGTAGGCCGGGCTGCTGGAGCGTTCGAGCGGGTTGACCTGCACCAGCGGCACCTTATAAGTGGCCAGCAGGTCGGCCACGAAGCCGTCCGCGTCGCAGGGCGGGGTGGTGACAAAGCCGTCGAAGCGCCGTTCGTAGATGGCGTTGACCAACCGGTTGCGCGATTGGGGAAAAGTTGGATAGTAGGGCTGGATGAGGATGTCGTAGCTCTCCTCGTAACCCAGGTCGAGGATGCGCGACAGCACGGCCGAGGCCGGCTGGAAGAATCCCGGGTACATCAGGATGCACAGGGTCGAGGCCTTCTGCTGCACCAGGCGGCGGGCGGCGATGTTGGGGGCATAACCCAGGGTGCGAATGGCGGCCTGGACGCGGGCGCGCGTCCTGGGGGTTACGTGCGGCTCATCGTTGACCACCCGCGACACCGTCTTGATCGAGCATCCCGCCAGCCTGGCAACGTCCTTGATGGTGGAAGACATAGGTTCCCTCTGGAGTAATTATAAGAGCAGGAACCACGAATTACACGGATTTAAGCGAATGAACACGAATTTTTTATAAAAAATTCGTGTTCATTCGCTAAAATTCGTGTAATTTGTGGATAAGCTTTTTATTGACAACGTTGTCATTTTAATCTATAATTTTCGCATGCAAACAGACTTGGTGCAATTCATATTGGATTACCCGGGGCGGGTGGTCATGCCGATTGGGGTGTATGCCGGACTGGAGCTCAGCGGCGGCAGCGTGCGCGCCTGCGTGTCCGACGCCGCAGTCCAGGCGCGGGCGGTGCTGGCCCTGCACGAGCGCTTTGCCACCCCGCTGATGCTCACCGCTATGGACCTCTCGGCCGAGGCGGAGGCTTTTGGCTGCGCCGTGCGCATGCCCGAGGACGAGATCCCCACCGTCGTTGGCCGGCGGGTGAGGGGGCTGGACGAGATCGAGGCCTTGAGCGTGCCACAATCGGGCGCCGGACGCACGGCGGTCCACCTGGAGGCCTGCCGCCGGCTGGCGGCCCAGGCGGGCGGGACACCGGTGCTGGGCGGGCTGATCGGCCCGTTTTCGCTGGCCGGGCGGATTCTAGGAGTCTCCGAGGCGCTCGAAGCCACGCTAACTGACCCCGACCTGGTCCTGGCGCTGCTGGAAAAAGTGACCGGCTTCCTGGCCGATTATGCGGCTGCCTTCCGCCGGGCGGGGGCCAGCGGGGTGATCATGGCCGAGCCGGCTGCCGGGCTGCTTTCGCCGCGCGGGCTGGGCCGCTTCTCGGCGCCCTTCGTGCGCCGCATCGCCGAAGCCGTGCAGGGGCCGGGCTTCAGCCTGGTGCTGCACAACTGCGGTGCCCGGCTGGCGCACCTGCCGCGCGTGCTTGAATCGGGCGCCGCGCTTTACCATTTTGGGGCGCCGATGGATATCCTGGCCGCCCTGGAGCAGGTTCCGGACGATGGTATCCTGTGCGGCAACCTCGACCCGGCGTCCGTCCTATACGCCAGCGCCCCCGAGGGCGTGAGCGCCGCCGCCGCCAACCTGCTGGCTGGCGTTGGGGTGCGGCGCAACTTCGTCCTCTCCTCCGGCTGCGACCTGCCTCCCGGCACCCCCCTTGCCAACCTCGACGCGTTATACGCCGCGGCGCGCCAGCCCGTAGAGGCATAAAGAAATTTATCCGCGAATTTTGCTGATTTTGTCTGAATTTATCCGCTCGAAGGGGGTCTGCGACCCCCGTTATTGAGCTAAAGTCGCTGCGGGGACACAGCGGTCACAGACCGCCTGCGAGCATTAATCAAAAGGCTCCGAGGGGGTCTGCGACCCCCGTGTTGATTAAGAGTCACCCCGATCCCACGGCGGTCACAGACCGCCTTAGAGCGTAAAAGACGGAAATTATCACCACACACCTGCCCTGGCGGGCGGTGCCAGGGNNCAGGGCAGGTGTGTGGTGAAAATAATGTTATTCTTTGAACTGTAAACTGTCTACTGTCTACTTAAAAAACTCGAGGGAAAGTGCGCAAAATAGGTTCGGGGTAGTTTATACTCCCCAGCGGCAAGCGAAATAGGTGGTAGCTCGGCCTCCCATGCTTGCAATATGGCGCTTTCTTTCCCTCGCCTTCATTCTAGCGAGCCCCGGGCTAAAATTCAAGGATGATTTTATAAATTACATCCGCTAACCCCGCAGGCGCTGGCGCAGGTCGTTAATGCTGTGCAGCTCGCCGTCGGCGGCCTCGTAAAACCACAGGTCCCAGCCGTTGCACGGGCCGCCGCCCAGCAGGCGCGCCGCAAGCTGGTGGATCGAGCCTTCCAGGTCGCCCAACACCAGCCGCCCGTCGGCCCGCACCCGTCCCGCCTGGGCGCGCTCGCCGCGGAAGTACAGCGCCTGGCCCGGCTGGAGCAGGCCGTTTTCGAGCAGGCTGCCGAACGGCAGGCGCGGCTCCGAGCGCGTGCGCCGCGGCGCCGGGCTGATCACGTCCTCCACCGGCCCGGGCTGGATGGCATCGATGCGCCGGCGAGCGATCTCCACGTAGCGCGGCTCGCGCTCGATCCCGATCCACTGGCGGTGCAGCTTCTTGGCCACCGCGCCGGTGGTCCCGGAGCCGAAGAAGGGATCGAGCACCACGTCGCCGGGGTTGGTGGTAGCCATGAGGATGCGGTAGAGCAGCGCCTCCGGCTTCTGGGTGGAATGGACCTTTTTGCCGTTTTCCTTGATGCGTTCCTCGCCGGTGCACAGCGGCAGCAGCCAGTCGGAGCGCATCTGCAGGTCGTCGTTCAGGTGCTTGGCGGCGTGGTGGTTGAAGGTGTAGCGCGCTCCCTCCTGCTTGCAGGCCCAGATCAGCGTCTCGTGGGCGTTGGTGAAGCGCACCCCGCGGAAATTGGGCATGGGGTTCGCTTTCAGCCACACCACGTCATTCAGAAACCAGAACCCCAGGTCCTGCATGATGGCGCCCAGGCGGAAAATATTGTGGTAAGTGCCGATGACCCACAGCGCGCCGCTGTCCTTGAGCGCCCGCCGGCAGGCGCCCAGCCAGCGCCGGGCAAAGTCATCGTAGGCCTGGAAGCTACTGAAATGGTCCCATTCGTCGTTGACCGCGTCGACCAGGGTGTTGTTGGGGCGGTACAGCTCCTGCTTGAGTTGCAGGTTGTAAGGGGGATCGGCGAACACCAGGTCCACCGAGGCGGGCGGAAGCGCCTTCAGGATGTCGATACAATCGCCCTGGAGCACCTGGTTTAACGGGAGGTCGCCGCTGCCGGAAGGTTGCATGGTATGAGTTAAGAGAGTATACAATGATTTTTTAAATCCGGCGCTGTTTTGCAGGTTTAATCAGGGGTGCTATAATCCGTACAAATTGCAGTTAAATTATAGCTTTTAGAAACCATTTTGAATTCATGGCGTCTTGACGTTACAAAACGGTAACACGCCTGTCATACGGGTGAAACACGCCCGGGTTATGCTGTTGAAATCCTGGTCGTACCCGCACTCTATTGAGGTGATTATGTTTTACAAAAATCTGTCGATTCTGATAATTGCGCTCGGCGCCATCCTGCTGGCGGGCTGCAGCTTGCCGGAGGTGCCGACCGAGCCTCCCAGCCCCACCCCTGCCATGGCCGCGACCGCCACTGCGGCTCCAACCGGGGCACCTACCCAGACCTTGCTGCCCGTGATCACCGCCACCCCGCCGGCCACGCAGGCGCCCACCGAAGCCCCGACCCAGGCCCCCGCCCAGGCGGCGACAACCGCCCCGACGGCCGTCCCGCCCGTCCCGGGGCAGATCGTGCGTTTTTCGTCCGGCAGCGACGTAACTGTGACCCAGGTGCACATGACCTCCAAGACGGAGGGCTGGGCGGTGGGGGTGGACCTCAAGCTTGACCCGGACAACGAGCACGTCCTGCGCACTGCGGACGGCGGCGCCACCTGGCGCGACGTGACCCCGCCCCAAAAGGCCAGCACGGCGGCCGTCGAGAGCGGCCCCAGCCAGCGGGCGCAGGCCTTCTTCCTCGACGCTCAGAAGGCCTGGGTTGCGTTTGCGCCCCAGCCCGGCTCGGTTACGGACCAGGCCCGCGTCGTCTGGTCCACCGCTGACGGCGGCGCAAGCTGGAAGACCAGCGCGCCCCTGGCGCAGAGCAGCGGCAGCAACCCGGATATCTTCGACTTTGGGCAGCTCACCTTCCTGCCGGACGGCAAGAGCGGCTGGGTGATGGTACACGCCGGGGCCGGCATGAATCACGACTACATTTACATCTTCGGCACCGCCGACGCCGGCCAGACCTGGAAGATGCTGGTGGACCCGATGGACGTCAACAAGGGCCAGATCCAGAGCTGCTACAAGTCCGGCATGGGCTTTGTGGATGCCCAGCACGGCTGGCTGGCTGGCTCCTGCAATGGCGTAGCCGCCGGCGTGCTCCTGTTCCAGACCAAGGACGGCGGCAGCAACTGGAGCGCGGTCAAGCTGCCGGCTCCGTCCGATTCCCCAACCATCTTCACCGCCCAGGACGTCTCGTGCGGCTCCTTCCCGCCGGTCTTCTTTTCGGCCAAGGACGGGCTGATGCAGATATCCTGCCAGTCGTTTGACCAGACAAAGGTTGCCAAGACCTGGCTTTACGTTACGGCCGACGGCGGCGCCACCTGGAAAGCGCGCCTGGCCCCGGCCTCGCTGGGCTCGTACCAGTTCATCAGCGCCGCCCAGGGCTGGTTTGTGGGCGATAGCCACATCTTCGCCACCGCCGACGGCGGCAAGACCTGGGCCAACCTGGCCAAGGTGGATTGGAATGCCCAACTCTCCTTCGTGGATGCCAAAAACGGCTGGGTCGTGGCCACCATGGGATCTGTCCCCAACGTTTCTTATGCCCTGGTCGATTCCGTCGACGGCGGCACGCGCTGGGCCCTGCTCAAGCCCAAAATCGGGAAGTAAAACCGTATCCACGAATTACACGAATTTAAACGAATGAGCGCGAATTTTTTATAAATAAAATTCGCGCTCATTCGTTTAAATTCGTGTAATTCGTGGATAGTTTCTACTCCTGCGTTTTCCAGGTTTGGGGCGTGGCATTGCCATTTATGTACTGGTTCATAAAGGCGAACTCGATCGAGAACATAAAGGCGATGTAGCGATCTTGAGGTGTATACGGCGCGGCCCGCACTGCCTGCTCCCGCAGGGCGGGATCGCTGACCAGGGCCGCCCGTCCCCTGACGTAAAACTCCCCTTCGCCGCCGCTCATATCCTTGACCGAGCAGTGCAGGGTGTAGCGCCCGTCGCGCTCCAAATCTTTGCCCTTGGGCGAGGTGGGTTCCATAAAGAGGAACAACTGCTCGCCCAAAATGGGGGTCACGGGATGCACCCGCGGGCCGCCATCCGGGCGCAAAGTGCCCAGGTAGGCGACCCCGCTTTGAAACCGGGCTCTGCCAAATTCAGCTAATTCCGGGGCTTGCTGCGCAAATTCTGCCCAACTGGCCATGATCGGATCCTTTTCTTTTATTCACAATTCGTGGTCATTCGCTTAAATTGACGTAATTCGCGGATCCTCTTCGTCTTTTGCCACGATTGCCCCCAGCACCGCCAGCTCCACCCCGCCGATGGCCCAGGCGGGACTGGACTGCAGGAAACCGATCAATACCAGCAGCAAGGCAAGTATATAGAAAATGGGAGCGAAGCGGACGCTCAGCCAGCCGAGCGCAGCCGGCGTCCTGCGGGCTGGGGATGAGACCGGGACGTCAGGCGGAGGGGCGGGCTTCTCGTCCGGATTCTCGGGCTGGGCCTGCTCGCCTGCTGCGTCCGCGCCGGAGGCTGGCGAGGCGGGGTCTGCGGCGGCATCCGCGGCCACTGCCAGGGGGCGCGGGCGGCGCCAGCCCACCAGCCACACCAGCAGCATGCTCACCAGCAGCACGATTACCAGCAGGTCAAAAGCCACCAGCAGGGCGTTCACTTTGTCGAGCAGGACGTAAGTCAGGACGGGATTTCCCCCTGCCTGGCACACCCCATACACGCTGCTGGGCAGGTCGCCGGGGCGGATGGCGCAGTTTTCCAGCAGCAGTTGGACGGCGAAGAGCAGCCCGCCGCTCAACAGCGCCGACCACAGCCCCACCTGGCGCCAGTAAGCCCCGCGCTGCAGAAAATAGGCGTCGTAGAGCTGAGCCTGGGCGTAGCGGGCGCGGGCCTGCCTGCGCCGGGCCGCCGCGCCGAGTCCCAGGGCGAGGAAATAGACGAACACGCCCATCGCCAGGTAGACCGCATAATGCCAGGCCGGGCCGCCCCACACCAGCACGCCGGCGGCAAAGCGCAGCGGCAGGCCGGCCGAGTCCCACAGCAGGCCGATGACCGGGTGGCGCTCTGAATTGGGCCGGACCAGCAGCAGGCGGATGATTTCGTAGGCCGAAATGACCAGGAACAGCACCAGCAGCCCGCGCCAGCCAAGCAGGTAGGCCAGCCACAAAGCTGCCAGCCAGCGCAGCACGATTTGCAGCAGCGGATAGGGGGCGCGGCCCGCCGGGTTATCCCCCTGGCGCAGCCCTGCCAACAGATTGACAGCCTGCTGCAGCAGCAGCTCCAGCGCCAGGAAGATCAGCACGCCCAGGCCCACGATGGCCAGGGCCGGAACATCGGCGGTGCTCTTCCAACCGGTCAGGCCGCTGAAAAGGGCGTTCAGGGCGGGCATTTGGGCCTTGCTCAGGCCGAGCAGCAGCAGCGGGACCAGGAAACCGGCCCAGAAGGCGCGCCCGTGGTCCAGCAGGCCGCCCGGGGCCGGCAGCAGCCAGCGCTGGATGCTGCGCAGCGGCGGCTCGAGGCGCAGCGCGGGAACTGGAGCCGGCGGCGTGGAGGCGGCTGCCTGGTACGCCGTGCGGTACAGGCGCGGCAGGTCGACGTACAGGCCGCCCAGTGCGATTAACTCGACCAGCGCCAGCAGGACGTAAAAGAAGATGAACCCCGTGCCCTGGATGTGGCTGTGGTTGTAGACGGAGCGGGCGCAGAAATATCCGGTCAGCAGGAACAGGCCGCCGAAGACCGCCGCCGGAGCGCCCGCCAGCAGGCGCAGTTTCCAGCTCAGACGCCACAGGTTAAGCGGGTCCTGGGCCGTATCGGGGAGGGGCGGCTTGCCGCCGAGGCGCTCGATGCGCAGGGCCAGGGTGCGCCCCTGCCAGGCGGCTGCGACCTGTTGTGAGGCCAGGCCGATGAGGGCGCCGAAGACGACCAGGTAACCCAGGGGAGCCACCCAGGCGAGGGCGATGGGGATGCTAGCGCGGAAATAAAAGAGGATTGCGGTCAGCAAGCCGAGGAAGAGGAACCCGACCAGGCTGGCCGTTGTCATTCGCATAGCCAATTGATTAGATTGGCGCAAACTGGCCTTGTATTCCACAAGCAGCATGTTCAGTTCAACCCGGCCCGGCGTGTCTTCCATGCGATAGGTTTCTCCCTGCTGAAATGATACACCATGGGGGAGGGGGTTGCAAGTGAAAAAAGACGCAGGTCAAAGCCGCACGGCGTGCAGCACGTGTAGGCCGTCGCGCCGCTCCACCTGCATGGCGAAATCGAATCGGTCGAACTGCAGGGACAGCTCCAGGTCGGGCGGGGGGAAGTCGGGGTGGCTGCCGTCGTAATGCCGCCCAGAGCGTGACGAGCGCACCCGCCGCGTGATCCGCACCCGATCCAGGCTCTGGCCCGCCAGCAGGCCCTCGATCAGGTCGGCGCAGGCAACATCCTCGTCGCCCCAATCCTGCTCTGGAAAGAGCCCGGTCTGGATCAGGGTCACCTGCGCGGGGGCCAGCTTTTGAATATAGCGCGCCGTAGCCGAGGCGTTGGTGAGCGCCGCAGCCAGGATCGTGCTGGCGGCGGCGGCCCGCACCACACCCTGCGTCCCGGCGGTGGTGCGCTGGATGATGCGCTTGCCCGCCAGGTTGCGGCCCAGTATGGTCGACGGCGAGTTACCCAGGTCGAATTCGGCGATCTTTACCCCGTCGATCTCGCCCAGGGTCAGGCTGCCCGGCAGCTCCGCCTGCAGGTTGAGCGCCTCCTGCACCCCGGCGACCAGGATGATCTCGCTGACGCCGGCCTCGAACAGGTAGCCAGCCGTGGTGAAGGCGCGCAGCACGTCGATGGCGACGACCAATCCTGTCGCCGTGTGGCAATCTGCAAGCGTGGCGCGGTTAATTTGCATCCTCGATACTCAAAGTAAGTTGGGTTAAATTTACCACAGAGACGCAGAGGCACAGAGGGAAGTTTTTGAAATGGTGGGAATGGATGGGGCAGAGGGGGTCAAAATAAATGCGCATAGCCATTGAATCAACAACAAAATCAAAAAACTCCTCATCTAAAAAAGAACGCCCGACTCAATTTTGAGCCGGGTGCATTGTGAGAGACGGCGATCGTAGACCGCCTGCTAGCATGTCGATCCGCGCTCCAAGGGGGTCTGCGACCCCCGATTTGAGCAAGTAACCCCGCGGGGGACGGCGATCACCCTATAAAGGAACTTTCTTTCCTCTATACAGATGCTGCGAACAGCCTGGCCCCGCCTAAAGTTCCGAGGTGCATTGCGGGCAGCGGGTGGCCTTGAGGGGGATACTGCTGTAGCAGTAGGGGCAGTCCTTGGTTGTCGCAGCGGCAACCGGGGCCGGCTTGCGCAGTTTGTTAACCGCCCGCACCACCAGGAAGATCACCAGGGCCACGATCAGGAAATTGATCAGGGTGTTGATAAAGACGCCGTAATTGATCGTCGCCGCGCCCAGGTCCTTGGCCGCCTTGAGGCTGTTGGCAGCCTTATCGGGGGTCAGGTTGATGAACAGGTCGGTGAAATTGATCTTGCCCAGGAGCAGTCCGATGGGAGGCATGATGATGTCGTTTACCAGGGACGTGACGATGGCGCCAAATGCCGCGCCGATGATAATGCCGACCGCCAGGTCCATGACATTACCCCGCATGATGAATTCTCTAAACTCTTTCCACATGGTAGCCTCCAAGAAGAAGTCGGTCAGTTTATCAGTCGATCAGTCGGTCAGTCTGTCAGAAAAACAGTCTGGCAGGTGGGTTATTTGATTATGAGTCTAGCAAAGGGGAGGACAAAATACAAGCGTGCATATAAGATATCGCTTTCCCTTTTCCCCGAACCCGCCACCCCCGTTGCCTGACCGGCTGACCGACTGACTGACTGACGAACTGACCGACTTATTTTGCCACCACCGGCACAAACACGCGCCTATCAAGGCTCAGGTCGGACAGGTGCAGGGCAATCTCAGATTCGGTGAGCGTGCCCACCCCTTTGGCCTGGCAGGCCAGCAGGGCCTTACGCAGGTTGTAATTGTTATCCGGGTTCATGAACGCCTGGCTGGTGGCGCAGGGGTACATCACATGCTTGCACATCCAGTAATCCAGGGTCACCGGGTCGGTGCACAGGCCAACCGTGCGGGTGTGGGCCGCGGTGGCATCGGTACGGCTGCGGTAGCCGGTATATTCGGCGCAGGTCATGTAGAAGGCCGGGTGGATTACCTGGGTGATGAGCTGTCCGACCGATTCGCCGAAGGCAGCCGCGCTGACCGTGCCGCTGTAGCCGACGTTATGCAAACTGTTGTTTCCGGAGAGGTTGGAAAAATCCACGAAACCGATGTGCGTCTTGATCGCGCTGGTCGGCCCGGCGTAATCCTCGGAATTGAAGCTGCCGTGGTTGTTGAGCGTGGGCAGGATCATCAGCTTCACCTTTTGGCCGGTATAGCCGCCGCCCTGCCAGACGCCGTTCTTCAGGTCGATCAGCTTGTCGCTGTAACTCGAACGGATGATGGCATACGAGAGCTCCACTGTGCGGCCGTTGGCCGCGGTCGTGTAGGCCGAGTGCACCCAGCCCTGTTGGGCCGCCCCGATGCCGCCCGGCCCGCTCACCTTGATCCAGTTCCCCTGACCGGAGTCGTACAGCGGGGTGGCAGTGACGTTGGGAATGCCCCGGTTGTGGTAATCGGTTACCAATTGGAGGTAGTTCATGTCGGCCCAGTTGTTGACCCGGTTGCCGGGGGCCATGTTCCAGCAGTACGTATCGCCCATGGCGCTGGCGGGGTCGCGGTGCACGTGTTCGGCGATGATGATCTCGCCCCCAAAACCGCCAGGGCGGTCGAGGATGCAGTCGATCAGCGCTTTCATAGACTGGGTATGGGTGTAGCCCTGGTTTTTCCACTGCCCGTTGGGCTTGATCACCACCGCGTCGTCGTGGTCGACGAAGCGCTGGATGCCGCCCGCCAGGGCAAGGACGCGCTGCACGTTGCTGACCGGGGTGCCGTTGCGCGCCACATAGACGTCATAGCTGGCGGCGTCCGGCTCGAGCTGCCAGTTATTTTGCCTGAGCCAGCGGGTCAGCACAGGCGTGGCAGCAACTGCGCCTAATTGTTTGAGAAATTGGCGCCGGGTGAGCGTTGCCATATTACACCCTCCTGAATTTAAAGCTGGATTATCTCTACTCAAACATTATAGCCACGTTCCCACCCCTACGCTTGCCGCTCACCTTGCAAAAACAAAAGGTCTCTCCACGAATTAGGCGAATTTTTCTCTCCACGAATTTCACGAATTTTAACGAATGGTCACGA
>DBMK01000231.1 GCA_002298885.1 Anaerolineaceae bacterium UBA700 | reverse complement strand
TTTTGCCCCGCTGCAGCGGGGCAAAAACCCTTGATCAATTATTTCCAGTCGGTCACCAGGCCGGTGAGACCGGGCAGGCGGACGAGCTGGCAGGTATCCGGGCGGACGGCAAGCAGGGATTCGTTCCCATCCGGCCCGTTGGGCTCTGCAACCGACAGCGCCAGCCAGACACTATCCGGGCTCCAGGCGCCAGCGGAGGCTGCGCCCTTCTCCAGGCCGGCCACCAGGCGTTTGTCAGTGCCGTCCAGGTTGCTGACGTAGATGCCGTAGGAGGGCAGGCCGAAGGCCATCTCGCTGAATGCCAGGCGCTTGCCGTCCGGGGACAACCTGGCAAAGGCACCTTTGGCGTTTTCGATCGTGAATTTCTTGTCCACCGCGCCGCTCTGGGTATCCACGACCTGCACCTGGCTGCCGCCCAACCCCTGGGTGGTGATCACCAGGCTGCGGTTATCCGGCAGCCAGCCAACCAGGTAGGACAATGTGGAAGAATTGGTTACCTGCTTGAGACCGCTGCCATCCGGGTGCATGATGTAAATGCCGCTCAAACTTCGCACAAACGCAATCCACTGGCCGTCGGGCGACCACATGCCATGGTAATCGTCGGCCCCGCTGCCTGGAATGGCGCTGATCTCGCCAGTCTGGACGTCCTGGACGAACAGACTCGGACCGTTGCTTTTTATAAACAGCACCTTGGAGCCATCCGGCGAGAGCGCGCTCCACCCTCCGATTGCGAGCACCTTGAGACCGCTGCCGTCCACGTTGGCCATGGATAGCTGTGGCATCAACTGGCCGGTGTAGTTTTCAAGCAGCAGGCGCCCGGTCAAACTCGGCGGTAGCTGGGCCGCGGCCCCTCCTTTCAACTCCTCCCATTTTTGGTAGGTGAGGCAGGCCGGGGCGGGCTGGGTAGGAACCGCCTGGCCTGCGATGACAGGCGGGGTCCAACTCACCTGCCAGGTCCCGGACAGCGCGTACGCCAGCGATTGCAGCTCGATGCGGTGTAAACCGCTGGGGGTCTTGTAGTACGGGATGGACGTGGTAATTGTGTTGGGGACCGGAGTTGGTTCCAGCCCGCCACCCCCGCCCCCGCCGCCGGCGCCTGCCTGCGAGGCCCCGGCCTCGGGCTGGTTCTGCAGGTCCTCAAGGCCGACACCAGTGACGCCTGAGTCAACGGTAAGGTGAAATTCGACCACCGCAGAGCCGCTGCGCGCATCCTGGCGGAGGGCCGCCGAGTCCAGGCGCACATTATAGCCAAAAGCCTCCACCTGCTGGCCGACCTGCCAGGTCTGCCCCACCTGCGGGCTGTTGCCGAAGTCCACCTGGAAGCCGGGGCGTTCGCCGGCGGGCTGTTGGTAGGCCAACGGAGTGGGAAGGGTCAGTATCCAGGGCCCGGGGTAAGCCTTGCTATTGGTGCGCAGGGCCCAGGTAAAGCCCTGCCTGTTTGAGCCTCCGTTATCAGGTTGGGCGACCTCGTAGGGAATGCGCTGGCCTGTGGCGTCCAGCAAGACGTAAGCATCCATAACGAAGGGATCGAAGCCGACCGTGGTGTAGCGGCTGGTGTCCCAAGTGGTGCTGCCCTCCAGCAGGTAGCCCTGCCCCTGGTCGACGACGCGGTCCAGGCTGAAGCGGACGCCCAGGCGTTCGACGGTATTGCCCAGGGCAACGGCCGGGGACGACGCGGCTGCCGGGCCGGTTGAGGTGGCCTGGGGAGCGGCCTGGACCACGGCCGCGCCGGTGGGGGTGGACAGCTCGTAGACCGGCATCATCTGCTGGTCGGGCGGGGCCGGCTTGAACTGCAGGGCAAGGCGCCAATCCTCGGGGGCCGCGCCGGCGGGCATGCTCTGCAGGCGGGATACGAGCAGGGTGGCTTTGTCCACGTTCGCCGGGAGCGCCGGGAATACCAGGCGACTCTGGTAGCCTGTGCCCCACCCCGGCCCGCCAGCCTCCTGCTCGGCCAGGATCGAACCGTCCGGCAGCAGCAGAGCAGCCGGGCCGCCGGTGGCAGCGATCTCGCCCTGCGAGTTGGCGGCGGCGATGGAAAGCCCGTCCGCCTGGTAGATGATCACAGTGCGCAGGCCGTCTGCCGCGCCCTGGGTCACCCGCAGGGTGATCTCACCCCGCGTCTGTTCAACCGGGGCGGCCAGCAGTCGCAGGCTGCCGTCGTTGCGCACCAGGCCGATATCGGGCACGTAGCCGAAGAGGCCGCTGAAGGCGGCCCATACGCGCTGCGGGCCGACTACCAGGACGCTGGCAGCCAACACCAGCAGCAGCGCTGCCGGAGCCAGTACGGCCCAGCGCATGAAGAACGGGCGCGGGTTTTTTTGAGGGACAGCGGCCGCCTGGCGGGACAGGCGGACCTGCAAATCTTTGACGAACTCGGGGCGCGGCTGCGGCGCAGCCATGGAAGCCCGGATTTCACTCTCGAAGTGGGAGTTGGGATCTGAATCAGGCATTGGGATCCTCGAGCTGACTTTGTAGCCGGGCCAGCAGCCGGTAGAGTATTTTCTTGACAGCATCTTCATTTTTGCCCGCAAGGCGGGCGATTTCGGCAAACGGCAGGTCGGCCACGTAGCGCAGGCGGATCAGCTCGCGCTCCTCCTCGGGGAGGGCCGCGATCAGCCTGGATAGGCTGGCGACGCGCTCGGCGTGAATCGACTGCTGCAGCAGGTCCGGCTGCTCGTGGGTGAGGCGCTCGGCGACCTCCAGGGTGGCCTGGGGGCGGCGCTGGCGGAAAGTATCCATGGCCTTGTAGCGGGCGATGGAAAACAACCAGGCGGCGAAATGCCCCTCGTGGCGGTAGCGCTGGATGCCCTCCAGGGCAGCCAAGAAGGTCTGGGCGGTGGCGTCTTCGGCCTCGGGCATGCTGCCGATTCGGCTGTGCAGGTAGCGAAAGAGCGGCTGCACGTAGCGCAGGTACAGGCTTTCGAAGGCCTGTGGGTCGCGTTTGGCCTGGGCTACCAGGGCATCCTCGTCCGTGTCAGCAAATTCCTCGGTCATCGTTCTGTGCATGATATGCTCGGCCATGAAGGTCCTTTTTCCCGGGGGAAGTGAATTAGAGCTCTATAAGTAAATCGGGAAAAGGGGCCAAACGGGACAAAAAGATCCACTATGATAATGTTATAATAAAAACCGCACTTCCGAGCCCCCTAAATTCCCTTCACCCACGTCTTTATGAAAACTCGTACAGCCTATCTAGCCATTGCCGCCCTGCTCGTGTTCGTCCCGCTGGCGGGCCTGGCGTACCTGGGCTCGTTCACCCGTTTCTACGCCGACGATTTCTGCATGGCAACCGACGCGGTTCAGTTAGGCCTGGGCGGGATGCTGGCCAAATGGTACGCCATCTGGACCGGGCGCTTCAGCTTCCTGCTCGGCACCGGGCTACTCGGGCTTGGTGGGCCAAAGTTCGCCGGCTGGCTGCCGGCTATCGTGGGTTTCCTCTGGCTGGCGGCGTTAGGCTGGGCCGCGCTGCCGCTGTTACGCCGCGCCGGTCTGCCGCAGGCGGGGTGGCTGTCGGCGCTGGCGGGCGGGCTGGTGCTGCTGGTCGTATTCTCCACCACGCCCAACCTCTTCCAGTCCTTTTTCTGGCAGGACGGGATGGTCAATTACTCCCTTCCGCTGATTGGGCTGACTCTCACCGGCGGGATCCTGCTGCGGACCTGGCAGACCGGGCTGGCCGTGTGGCCGGCGGCCTTCGGCACATTGCTGTTGGCATTCGTGTCCGGCGGCTTCACCGAAGTATTTTCGGCTATGCAGGCAGCGCTCTTTGTCCTGGCAATTGCCGTAACCTTATTACTTGCCGGGCGCAGCACTCGCCTCCGGCTGCTTCCGGCACTGGCTGCGGCCCTGGCTGGGGGGCTGGCGGCGATGGCAATTATTCTGGTTGCCCCCGGCAACGAAGTCCGCCGCCAGGCAGCCGGGTACGTCACGCCTGGTCTGGTGCGTATCATCACCTTTTCGCTGCGCAATGCTGCCTACATCGCCGGAAAATACCTCATCTGGACGCCGCTATGGGCGCTGCTTTCTGCTGCAGTCCCGTTCATGGCAGGCTGGTTGCTCAGTCCCGGTAGCGAGGCTCGGCCAGCGGGTTTAAAATTGAAATACCTCTGGGCGCAAACCTGGTTCAGGGGAACTGTGCTGATCCTGCTGGCGGCTTTCGGACTGGTATGGGCGGCCTGCGCGCCGGTAGTATACGCATTGAACGCCTATCCGGATGATCGCACGATCATCGTGCCGCAGTTCGTCCTGGTCGTAGGGGTAGTCGCAGCCAGCACCTTGCTGGGAGGCGGGCTGCGCAGGCTGGGCATTCTGCCAGACCCACTCGTAAAACCAGCCTACCGCCGTGCGCTCGAGGCGGCGATCCTGGTCGCTCTGGTCGTGGCCTCCGCTAGCTCGCTCTGGAAGACAATCGTCTTAGCGCCCAATTATCAGGCCTACACCCAGGCTTGGGATTTGCGGTCCGCTGAATTGGAGCAAGCAAGGACAGCCGGGCAGAGCGACGTGATCGTACGCGGCCTGGAAAATCGCTTTGGCGTGGCCGACCTCTCCGCCGACCGGGGGTTTTGGGTCAACAGTTGCATGGCCAGTTATTATGACCTGAAAACTTTGACTGGCCGCTAACCAATAATAGAGGCCGGTTCGAACGCATCAAATCCAGTAGCCGCATTTAAACCTTTGTCAAACGGGATAGGAAACCTGGCCCCGATCTGAAAAACATCCACCTCTTTCGATAAGTGATTGACGTCGGCCAGGCGTAGGCCGGCAATAAAGAATGGCGCTCCAAAACCGAAACCCCCGAAGCTTGGAAAAATGGATCAAGAGCGTCAAATAATGTTTGAGGAATTCGAAGCAATAAAGATGCCAGGATTTTGAGTGATAATCGCCGCAAAATCCTGGCGTCCCTCTTTCATTCTCCGATGACTGGCCACTCTACGCCAGTCATCGCCGCGCTTACGTCCCACAACTGGCGGGCCAAATCGGCGTCGTAGGACGCCAGGGATGGCGCCAATTTCTCCTTGACAAAATAACTGCCCGTAACCCCTTCGACCTCCGGTGAGGAGGCCAGGTAGACGATGGTGCGCGCCCCCTCCTCCGGACTGATGCCGCCGATGCGGACCAGTTTCATCAGCGGCTTAAAAATTCCGGCGTTGTTCTTGCCGAGATTGGATTCGACGAACCCCGGGTGGAGCGCATTGACGGTGACTCCTTTATCCTTCAGGCGGCGAGACAGTTCAAACGTGAACAACATGTTGGCCAGCTTGGATTGGCCGTACGCCGAGAGGCCGTTATAGCCGCGCTTGTTCTGCAGATTGTCGAGGTCGATCCTGGCCCGGGCGTGGACTGCCGAGGACACGTTCACGACGCGGGAGGGCGCGCTGGCAGTCAGCACATCCAACAGGAGATTGGTCAGCAAGAAGTAGCTGAGGTGGTTCAGAGCAAAGGTCATCTCTACGCCGTCGGCGGAAAGGGTGCGGTTGAGGAATACCCCGCCGGCGTTGTTCACCAACACGTGCAGGGTCGAGTAGCGGCTTTTAAAATCTCCAACCAGGCGGCGGATTTCTTTTTGGCTGGACAGGTCCGCGGCAATGAAATCGACCTGCGCGTTGCCGGTCTGGGCTCTGATGTCCGCCGCCACTGCCTCGCATTTCTTCGGGCTGCGGCTCACCAGCACCACACTGGCATTCATCCCCGCCAGTTCGCGGGCGGTAACTTCGCCCAGGCCCGACGTCGCGCCGGTTACCATGCATACCCTGCCGGTCATATCCGGTTGTTGCCCCATCATTACGATCACCTCGCTAATCCTTATCAATTCATGGTCTGAATATTTGTTGAGAAATTGTACCTAAAATTGCAGGCGAAAGCTATCCTGATTGATTAAAACAAGTATAGAGTTCACAGCGGGGGCTGTTCACCACAAACTCTATAATTTTGAAACGGGTTATTGATACAACGCCCTCTGGATGATCTGCTCCTGGTATTCCGGGCCGAGTTCGCAAAAATAGCCGCTCCAGCCCCACACGCGTACAATGAGGTTCTTGTGGTTTTCCGGGTGGATGCGGGCATCCAGCAGCGTGGCGGCGTTGAGGCTGTTGAGCTGGAGCTGCTGGCAGCCCAACTGGGCAAACGTACGTACCAACATGGCCACCTTGCGGATCGAATCGGCGTCGCGAAAGACCGTGTCCGAGAGCTCGATGGTGACCGGCCCGCCGTTGCAGATGCGCCGGTAATCGATTTTAGCGAAGGATTGGAAGATGCTGATCGGCCCATCCGCCTGGACGCCCGGCGAAGGGGCCAGGTTGGCGCTGAAGAAATCACCCTGCCGGCGCCCGTCGGCCGTGGCGCCGACGAGCGGCTCGCGCATGCCCTCCTGGCCGCGGGCCAGCCAGACGTAATACATGGCCGAACCGGTACCGGGCCGCAGGATGCGGCCGTCCAGGCGCACCGATTCGCAGGCCTCGGCGAAGATATCGAAGAGGAGGACCAGCATGCGGTCCGCCAGCTCGCTGTTCCGGCCGATTTTGGAATCCGAATCCGCCAGGCGCAAACGCAGCGCCTCGGCGTCCTCGAAATTGGAGTCGAGGGCCGCGATCAACTCCGCGGGCGTGACCGACCCTTCTTCGAAGACCAACCGGCTAACAGCCGCCAGGGCGTCGGCGGCGTTGGCCGAGCCGGCTCCGTGGATGCCGAAATTGTTGTAGCGCGCGCCCAGCGAGAGGTCCCGGCCCTGCTCCAGGCATTCGGTCATCAGCGCCGAAAAATACGGCGCGGGCGGCAGGACCAGGTTGGAATAGGCCAGCGCCAGCGCTTCCACCTGGCGGGTGATATCGGCCTTCAGGTACTTGCAGATCCGCTCGAACCCGCCGCCGGAGGCCAGCCCCTGGCGGATGGCGTTATCGGCGGCCGCCGGGAAGGATACGGCGCCGATATTGACTACCTCCATGCCCCGGCCAGGTATCAGAAACTCCCAGCAGGCGGCTAGGGCGTAATCGCGGGCGTCCTCCAGGCGGTAGCCGTGTGCTACTAAGCCGTCGATCACCGCCGGGTCGTTGGAATACTGGGGGAAACCCAGCCCTTTGCGGGTCAGCTCGGTGGCCAGGCTGAGCAGGTCGAGGTCGGTGTCGGGTGAGATGCGCAGGTTGATCTTGGGATCGATCAGGGCCAGGTCGCGCGAAACGCGCAGCGCCATGCGGGTCAGCTCGTTGACCGCAGAATTTCCCTGGGCGTCCACCCCGCCGAGGGTGATCGTCTGGCCGTTATCGCCCTGCTGCACACCGGGATACAGGTCGCTGTCCCGGTTGAGGGCGATGAAGAACTCGGCCAGCAGCTCCTCGGCCTCGATCAGGTCCAGGCGGCCCGCCTGCAGGTCGGCCTGCAGGTAGGGCCACATGTACTGGTCGAAGCGGCCCAGCATGACGTGGTAATGCCCGCTTAGCCAGGCCGCGGCCTGCAGCAGGCGCAGGGACTGGAGCGCTTCGTGGAAGCTGCGTGGTGGGTTGGCCGGGACGTGATCCAGAATCTCAGCCAGGTCGGCGCACCCGGCCTGCCGCGCCGCCGCGGCGTAGCGCCGCGCCAGGTCAAGCACGGCGTCGATTGTCTCGATAGCGCAGTCCAGGAACTCGACCGCCTGCGGATCGGCGCTCAGGCGGGCGCGCGAGTCCAGCGCGGCCCGGCGGCGGCCGAGCAGCCCCTCGGCGAGGGCCTTGCCCCAATCGGGACAGACGTTGTTGATCGGACCCAGCTCGTGGACGGTTCTGCCGGCGGTGAGGCGCGCCCAATCCGCAGCCGTATAGAGGGGCGGGATGGCGGCAGGCAGGGTGCGGGTGAAGACGATGCGCTCTTCGGGAGCAAGGATGGGCGTCTCGGCCTCGCACTGACGGCGGGTGAGGCGGGCGGCCCGGCGTGGCCAGGAGAGGCCCTCAGCCTCGCATTCTTCCAGGATGCTGACCGGTTGGAGCTTGCGGTAAGGCCGGTAAGCGCCATCCCTTGCCCTGCGGCGCAGTTCTTCGATGCGTGCGTTCATGTTACCCTCACCTCAATATTCATCTTGGCGAAAATTTGGGTGTTGATGTTCAGCGGCCGTCCTTCGTCGTAATCCGGCTTGAACTGCATGCCGGCGGCGGCATATTTGGCGCCTGCTGCCCGATTGTAAGGCAGCAGGTCGACGCGCAGCAGGCCGGGCAGGCCGCAGACCGTTGCGGCAATCGCCTGCAGGTTCGCGTCGGTATCCGTGACCCCCGGCACGAGCGGCACGCGGATCACGAAAGGCACTCCGCTGGCGGAGAGCAGGCGCAGATTGCTCAGGATCAGATCGTTAGCGCAGCCGGTGTAGCGCAGGGCTAGCTGGGGGTCGATCAGCTTCAAATCGTAAAAAACGAGCTGGACACGCCGCAGCAACTGGTCAAAATCCTGCGGGCGGCCAAAGCCGGAGGTATCCAGGAGCACGTGAACGCCATCCAGCAGGTCGATCACCGCGGCCACAAAACCGGCCTGCATCAGCGGCTCTCCACCGGAGAAGGTGACCCCGCCCTCGTTGGCCTGGAGGATAGCCGCCTGGCGGTTCAACACAGCCGCGAGTTGCTCTGGGGTGTATTGGCGGCCTGCCATGCGCTCGCCGCCGGGGCTGTGCATGGCCTGCGGCAGGCAGGACTGGCCCTCCGGGTTGTGGCACCAGGCGCAGGCCAATGGGCAGCCCTTGAGGAACACGGTGGTGCGGATGCCCGGCCCATCGTGGACGGCAAACTCGCGGATGTCGAAGACCATGCCTTGGATCATAAGCTTTACGAAAGGCGGAATGAAAATGTTGGCAAATCAATTTTATCACCCGACAAGGTTATTTTCGGTTGCTGCACAACCGAAAATAACCCAAAATAAACATATTGAAATTCGATTGGAAATGTTATATACTATGTCAGCGTTGTCGTCATCGCTGTCGTTATCGTTGTCGTTTCCCCTTTTAGCAAGCAGGTTTATATTTTAACGTTCGATGCGTCGTTCGGGCCACCAGGCCGGCCAGGTGTAAGAATCATCCCTTTATCTTGAGTGCTGCGGGTAAAAAAAACCATGCAAGTTACTCTACAAGATGTAGCCAGGTTGGCGAAGGTTTCTGCCAAGACAGTGTCGCGGGTGGTCAACAGCCAGGGCGAAATCAGCGAGGCTACCCGCCGGCGCGTGCAGGAAGCCATCGACCATCTCGGCTACCGCCCCAACATGCTGGCGCGCGGCCTGGTCAGCCAGCGCAGCAACTCCCTGGCGGTGGTTGGCTCGGGCCTGGAATACTTCGGGCCCACCCACACCCTGACCGGCATCGAGCAGCAGTCTTACGAGTTGGGATACTCCTTGCTGTTCAGCCTGCTGCCCCATTCCGACGAAACCAATGTGCTTCCGATCCTTGATTCCTTTGCCGCCCGGCGCGTGGATGGCATTATTTGGGCCGTCTCAGAAATCGGCAGTAACCGGACCTGGATTCAGCCTGAGGTGCTCAAGAATTTACCCCCCATCGTATTTTTAACCATGCAGCCCAAGGACGGGCTGTCGGTAATCAGCGTGGATAACCGCTCCGGGGCGGTGCAGGCAACCGGGCACCTGATCGACCAGGGTCGGCGGAAAATCGGGCTGATCAGCGGGCCGATGGCCTGGTGGGAATCGCGCGAGCGCCTGGCCGGCTACCGCAGCGCAATGGAAAATGCCGGCCTGGAAGTGCTGCCTTCGCAGATCGTGGAAGGCGATTGGACCGCCGAAAGCGGCAAGCGCGGCATGTCGCGCCTGTTGGAACAGCGCCCCGACCTGGATGCGGTTTTCGCCTGCAACGACCAGATGGCCTTGGGGGCGCTGGGTGTGGCGCACCAGACGGGCTGCAAGATCCCCCAGGATATCGCTTTCGTCGGCTTCGATAATATTCCCGAAGCGGCCTGTTTCTGGCCGCCCCTCACCACTGTAGACCAGCACCTCTTCGACGCCGGGTGTTTGTCGGTCCAGGTGCTGCAAAAGCTGATCGAGGCCCGGCAGCAGGGCCAGGAAGACCTTAACACCGAGGTACAAATCCTCCAGCCCGAGCTCTTAACCAGGGAGAGCTCGACCGGAATTCCAGCCGGCATGGCAATCTGAGCCGGCGCTTTCCTGGACAGTTCGAGTGTTATTGAAAAGGAGGTGCCACGGAACAGAGCCAAACTGAAGCGGATCGCGCTGTCTAGTTGTTTCAACCATCCAACAATTTGAAGAGGAGAAACTAATGAACTCGAGAATGTTCCGTTTTGTAGCCGTATTGGTCATGCTGGCCACTGTGCTCTCGGCCTGCGCAACACCAGCCACCACTGCTGCGCCGGCAGCAACCCAGCCACCTTCCGCCCCCGCTGCGGCCGGCACCGGTTGGTGCTCGAACGTAAAAATCGTCTTCTTCCCCGGTGGAACTCCGGGTGGTGGCTTTGAGACTGTTGTTTATAACGGTGCTCTCGCCGCGGCTGCTGATACGGGCGCGAATGTGCAGTACGTATGGTCCGACTGGGATCCTGCGAAGATGACCACCCAATTCACCCAGGCCGTGGCCACCAAACCCGATGGCATCGCCATCATGGGCCATCCCGGCGATACCGCGTTCGATCCTTTGATTGCTGACGCCGAAGGCAAAGGCATTATCGTCACCAGCATGAACACCCAACTGCCGGTTGCCCAGGCGGAATATGCCGCAAAGGGCTTCGGCTACGCGGGCGCCGTTCTGTACGATGCCGGTTATGCCCTGGGCCAGGAAGCCGTGAAGCGCTCCGGCGTGAAATCCGGCGATAAGGCCTTCTTGTGGGGCCTGCTATCCCAGGCCGGTCGCGGCGAGCGCACCAAGGGCGTAAAGGATGCCCTGGAAAAAGCCGGACTGAAAGTGATCTACCAGGAAATCGATGACGCCACCAACAAGAGCGCCGCCGCCGGCGTCCCCGTCTTCACTGGCATCTTCTCCGCCAATCCGGATATCAAGCTCATGGTCACCGATCACGGCAACCTGACCGGAACCGTGCAGACCTTCCTGGAAGCCGCCGGCAAGAAACCCGGTGACGTATTTGCGGCCGGTTTCGATATGTCCGGCAACGCAGTCACTGCCATCAAGGGTGGCTGGCTCCAGTTGGTCATCGATCAGCAGCAGTACCTGCAGGGTTATTTCGGCGTTCTGCAGATCTGCCTCTCCAAGATGTACGGTTTCTCCGGCTTGCAGATCGATACCGGCGCCGGCTTTGCCGACAAGAACAACATCGACCAGTTGGCCCCGTTAGT
The DNA here is from genome assembly GCA_002298885.1 of Anaerolineaceae bacterium UBA700. Next base: position 4,738 of record DBMK01000231.1, on the reverse strand, counting down.
AACCAAGCAGATTCGCTAAAGCGAAGCTGACCAAAGCTTGCTGATGATTTTGATCCTCTAAGGGATCAGGACAAGGCCAGGGGGTTTTACTCCGGAAATCGGGGTAAAACCCCCAAGTTCCTTTATCGAATATCGAACCGGAGTTTTTTTATGGAAGAATACCGCCTCGAACTTAGAAACGTTTCAAAATCCTTTGGGGAAGTCAAAGCGCTTGAGGATATCAACTTCAAGCTGGGCCGGAATGAAGTTGTAGGCCTGCTTGGGGATAACGGCGCCGGAAAATCTACGTTGATCAAGATCATCACCGGTTACCACCAGCCTACCTCCGGTGAGATCCTGTTCAACGGAGTGAAGGTAGATAACCTGACCGTTCCGAAAGCCAGAAAATTAGGCGTGGAAACCGTTTACCAGGAACGGGCCCTGGCCGAACTGCAGACTTTGTGGCGGAATATCTTCCTGGGACGTGAGCTCTGCAACTCCCTGGGGTTTCTCGACATTCAGCGCATGCGCGATGAAACCTACCGGCTGATGTCCCAAACCATGGGCTTCACCTCGCAGGCGGTTAACCCGGATTCGCGGGTCGCCAAGTATTCGGGGGGTGAAAAACAGGGCGTCGCCATCGTCCGCGCCCTTTTCTTTGACGCCGAAATTATCGTCCTGGATGAGCCTACCATGGGCCTCTCGCTCAAAGAGACTGCCAAACTGGTCAGCTTTGTGAACGGCATCAAAGAGGCCGGTAAATCCGCTATTTTTATTGATCACAACATCCTGCACGTCTACAATGTCGCCGACCGCGTCGTGGTGATTGACCGGGGCAGGGTTGCCGGTGAATTCTTAACCAAGAATATCGGCCTGAACGAGTTGATGGATAAGATGGTCCGCGTTGCGGAAACTGGCAGCCTCGATTAACCAATAAGGTTGGAATCTATGAAAGCTCAAAACGACGGAATTGCACAAACATTCAGGCAGCACTATAAGACTGCCTTCAGTTTTCGAAGATTTGCCCGGATGAACAGCGCCCAGCTCGGAATTTTAGGCGTCTTTTTATCCCTGTGGCTCATTTTTATTGTTTCGGCCCCCAGGACTTTTTTAGCCCCTGAAATCTATTCCGCCTTCATGTCCTCCATCCCCTTCTTCGCCATTATGGCCATTCCCCTGACCATCGTGGTGATTGCCGGGGAGATGGACCTCTCCTTCCCATCCATCATGGGCATGGGCATGGTGGCATTCAGCGCCACGTACAACGGGACCGCCTTCCTCGGAAACGCGACCCTGCAGGTGGGCCTGGCAATTGTCGCCGCCCTGCTGGCGGGAGCCTTGATCGGCTGGCTCAACGGCTTCATCATCGTTAAATTTGGCATCCCATCGCTGGTCGTCACTATCGGCACCCAATTCCTGTGGCGCGGCGCGGTGTTGGTGCTTACCCAGGGCGCCAATTTCACCCTGGAATATATCAAGCCGACCTTTTTTTACCCGCTCTTCGTCGGGAAGATCTTCGGCTACTTCCCTATGCAGATGGTCTGGCTGGTAATAGTTACAATCTTGGGCTGGGTGCTGCTCAACCGCCATCGCTTTGGCGCCCACATCTACCTGATCGGCGACAACGCTAACAGCGCCGAACTGATGGGGATCAATACCGGGCGCACCCGCATCCAGGCCTTCATGCTGGTGGGTCTGGTGGCGGCCTTTGCCGGCATGCTCTACAGTTTTTACGTTGCATATTTCTGGCCCAGCGTGGGCGACGGCTACCTGCTGAACACGCTGGCCTCCGTATTCCTGGGGGGGACCTCCGTCTTCGGCGGAATCGGCACCATCCTGGGAACTTTCCTCGGCGCGTTTATCATCGGCGCCATCGAAGCCGCTACCGTTGCCGTCGGCCTGACCGGATTCTGGACCCAGTTTATTTACGGTCTCATCATCGTGCTGTCGGTGATCATGCACACCTACCTGCGCAAGCGTGCGGATTAGGATGAAACCCCGCGAACGCGTCAGACTGGCCCTTAATCACCAGGAGCCGGACCGCATCCCGATTGACCTGGGAGCAACCATCGTCTCGTCCATCACCCGCAGCAGCTACATCCCGCTCAAGCAGCGCCTGGGACTGCCGCTGGAGGAGATCAAGATGCTGGACTACGTCCAGCAATTGCCCTACCTCGACGAAGCCCTTCTGACCCGGTTCGAGGTCGATTTCCGCATGGTGCAGCTGCCCTCGGCGACCGCCCCTGGGCTTGCCATCTTCGAGGACGGGGACTATTTCGCTTTCATCGACCGCTGGGGCTCAAAGCTGCACATGCCCAAACAGGGCGGGCTGTATTACGATTGGGTCGACTTCCCGGTCAAAGAACCGACCCTGGAAGCCCTCGAAGCCTACAACTGGCCCAAACCCGACCCGGCGGAATACGTCGACCAGGTGGCAGCTCAGGCCAAAACCCTGTACGAGAACAGCGACTACGCCCTGGTGGGCAGCGCTGTGATCGGCGGCGGCATCTTCGAGCAGCCGGCGCGCACCATGGGCCTGCCGAACTTCCTCATGGCGCTGGTCAGCGAGCCGGCCTTTGCCGACCGGCTGATGGAACGCATCACTGATATTTACATCGAATCCTGCAACAACTACCTGGACAAGGTGGGCAAATACCTGGACGTGTTTACCTTCTGGGACGACCTGGCCGGGCAGGACGGTTGGCTAATCCGCCCCGAGCTGTACCGCAAGCTGATCAAGCCCAAGCAGCGCCGGTTGGTGGAGGCCATCAAGAAGAAGACGGACGCCAAGCTGTTCTACCACTCCTGTGGGGCCACCCGGGGCCTGATCCCCGACCTGATCGAGCTGGGCTTCGACATCCTCAACCCGGTGCAGATCAACGCCGACGGGATGGACCCGGTGATGCTCAAGCGCGAGTACGGCAAGGACGTCACCTTCTGGGGCGGCGGGGTGGACACGCAGCGGGTCCTCCCGTTCGGGCAGCCGGAGGAGGTCGAGGCCCACGTGCTGGGCCAGTGCGAGGTCCTGGGGCGCGACGGCGGCTTCGTCTTCACCTCGGTCCACAACGTCCAGGCCAACGTCCCGGTCGAGAACCTGCTGGCCATGCTCCGCGCCCTCCGGCGCGCCAACTCCTGAGCGAAGGGCATCCCATGAGCGAACTCCTCGAGCGGCTCTCGCAGTGCGTGGAGAGCGGGAAGATCAACCAGGCGGCCCCCTACCCGCCGAAGCTGAAGGGGCAGCCGGGCGCCGACGAGCTGTGCCGGGAGGCCCTGGCGGCCGGCGTCCCGCCCGGCCTGATCCTGGAGCAGGCGCTGGTGACCGGGATGGCCCGCATCGGCGAGCGGTTCGGCCAGGGCAAGGCCTTCGTGCCGGAGATGCTGCTGGCGGCGCGGGCCATGACCGCGGCCATGGTCCACCTGCGCCCCTTCTTCACCTCCGGCGAGGTGAAGCGGAAGGGGACCTTCGTCATCGGCACGGTGGCCGGCGACCTGCACGACATCGGCAAGAACATCGTGGCGATGATGATCGAGGGGGCGGGCTGGGAGGTCATCGACCTGGGCGTGGACGTGAAGGCCGAGCGGTTCCTGGCCGAGATCGAGCAGCACCCGGCCTGCGTGATCGGCCTCTCGGCGCTCCTCACCACCACCATGGTCAACATGGAGCGGATCGTCGCCGACATCCACGCCCGCCACCCGGAGCAGAAGGTCCTCGTGGGCGGCGCGCCGGTGAACCAGGAGTTCTGCAGGAGGATCGGCGCGTCGTTCTACTCCGCGGACCCGCAGGGCGTGGTCGAGCACCTCAAGACCCTGGCCGCCTAGGAGCCCACCGCGTGACCGCTCTCGACGCCGCCGCGCCGGCCGAGATCCTCCACCGCCGGTTCACCTTCGAGGACGTGCGTCCTCCGCCGGAGGCGGTCTGTGCCGCGGTCGGCTACCCGCCGGGTGAGGTCCCGGAGGTGCTGCTGGAGGCCATCGGCGCCGTCACCGCCCCCGGCGAGGCGCTCTGGTCCATCGAGGGCGGCTGCTTCCTCCACGACGAGGTGGCCGTCGACCTGCCGGCGCAGGCGATCCGGGCCCGGGGGCTCTCCTTCCAGACCGGCAAGATCGTCACCGGCCAGCTCTCGCGGGCGACCTCGCTGGGCGCCTTCCTCTGCACCGCCGGGCGGGGGATCGAGGCGCTCTCCCGCGAGCTGATGGCCGGCGGGGATCCGTTCACCAGCTACGTGGCCAGCGCCATGGGCTCCCTGGTGGTCGAGGCGGCCATGGACCGGCTGCAGGAGGAGTTCGCCGGCCGGATGGCGGCCCGCGGGCTCCGGACCAGCAACCGCTACAGCCCGGGCTACTGCGGCTGGCACGTCTCCGAGCAGCAGCGCCTCTTCCAGCTGCTCCCCCCCGGGTTCTGCGGGGTCCGGCTCACCGAGAGCTCCCTCATGCAGCCGGTGAAGTCGGTCAGCGGCTTCATCGGAGTCGGTGCGCGGATCCGCTTCGCCGATTACACGTGCAGCCTGTGCGAGGTGGACGCCTGCATCTACCGGGACGCGCGGAAGCGCAAGGCCAGCGGCGGCGCCACCTGCGGCCCCGCGAGCCCGGTGCAGGACGCGGCGCCCTCCCCCTCCTACGAGGCGGAGGAGACGTAGCGCCGCCACACCTCCGGACGGAGTGACACCATGAGCGAAGCCGCCGTCGCGACGCAGCCGGCCGACCCCCGCGCGCTCCGGGGGGCACGCTACAGCCTGGTGGGGGCCACCTCGGCCCGGGC
>DBMK01000277.1:4944-6009 GCA_002298885.1 Anaerolineaceae bacterium UBA700 | reverse complement strand
TATCCCGGCGCACGCGCGCCGGGATAACCGCCTGAGGAAAAGCGAATGGATTTCTTGGAACGGATGAAGACCCTGCGCGATCAGGGTCAGCCTTTTGTTTTGGCCACGGTCGTGCGCGTGGAACGCCCCACATCGGCCAAGCCGGGAGCCAAGGCCATCATCACCCAGGACGGAGAACTGGCCGGCTGGGTGGGGGGAAGCTGCGCCGAGCCCAGCGTGCGTAAGGAAGCGGTCAAGGTGCTGCAGGAAGGCTTCCCGCGCTTGCTGCGCATCTGCCCGCCCGAAAAGATGGGCACTGAGCCGCAGGAGGGCGTGACTGAAATCACCATGACCTGCATGAGCGGCGGCACGCTCGAAATCTACCTGGAGCCGCACCTCACCCAGCCGCACCTGGTGGTCATCGGCCACCAGGCACTGGCCGAGGCGCTGGTGACGATGGGCAAGGCGCTGGACTACACCGTTACGCTGATCGGCGAAAAGGTCACCCTTGAGCGTTTCCCCCTGGCTGACCGGGTCATCGATACCCTGGAATTCGCAAAGGTTGAGTTTTCCCCCAACATGTACGTCGTCGTAGCCAGCCACGGCAACTATGATGAGCTGGCCCTGGAGGCGGCTTTGCCTTCTAAAGCAGCGTACGTTGCCCTGGTGGCCAGCAAAAAACGCGCCGGCGCCATCCACAGCTATCTCAGCCAGGATGGCATGTCCGCCGAAACCCTGGCCCGCCTGAAATTCCCGGCCGGGCTCGACTTTGGCGCCTCGACTCCGGCGGAGATCGCCTTAAGCATCCTGGCCGAGATCATCCATATCCACAGGCACGGCCAGAAGGCGCCTGTGGAGCAGGCGCCGGAATTGGAGGTTGAAATGANNAGAACCCAGCACCGCCATCGACCCGGTGTGCGGAATGACGGTTGAGATCGACTCGGCGCGCTATAAATCGGAATTCGAAGGCAAGACGTATTACTTCTGCTCCGCCGGTTGCAAGCGCGCCTTCGATAAAACGCCCCTGGAGTATCTCCAGGCGGAGGCGGGAAAGGACGACTAACCCGCAAGGGGTGCTGCGCGAAG
>DBMK01000277.1:0-4910 GCA_002298885.1 Anaerolineaceae bacterium UBA700 | reverse complement strand
GTAGGGGCGAAGCATCCGGAAGGGAAGATTTGGGAAAGGATTTATTACCCTCCGGATGCTTCGCCCCTACAAGCACAATCAAGCACAATCAAGCACAATTTGAACGTAGGAGGTGGTATCGTGAATTTTGAAGGCAACGTNNACCATTAATGCATCCCAGGATAAAGTCTGGGCCAGCCTGACCGACCCAAATTTCGTCAGCCAGTGCGCTCCGGGCCTGGTATCCATGGAGATCCTCGTGCCGGATAAACTCTTCAAGGTCGTTGCCGGCATCGGTTTGGGCTCGGTCAAGGTCACCTTCGACACCCAGGTAGCCTTCCTGGAGCTGAACAAACCGGATTTCGCCCGCCTGAAGGCGCATGGCACGGCTCCCGGAAGCGCGGTTGACGTCACCGGCGATATGCACCTGGCCAGCACATCTGCCAACGTCACCGACCTGGCCTGGACCGCCGACGTGGTCATCGTCGGAACAATTGCCAACCTGGCATCCCGGCTGATGGGTGGAGTGGCCAAGAAACTCAGCGCGGCATTCTTTGACTGCGTCAAGGAAAAGATCGAAGAAAGCACGACGATCAAAGCATGAAATTTGGCCCAATTCCGGTGAAAGAGGCTGAAGGCAAGGTGCTGGCGCATAATATGGCCCGCGCCGAAGGCCGCGGGGCTTTCCGCAAGGGCAAAACGCTCACTGCCGAGGATGTGGCTGCCATGATCCTTGAGGGCCATCAGACCGTGTATACCGCCGAGTTGGAGGATGGCGACCTGGGAGAGGATGCCGCCGCCCAGCGGGTGGCCGAAGCCGCAGCCGGAAGCGGGCTACGTCTGAAAGGGCCTGCCGAAGGCCGGGTGAACCTGGAGTCACTGGTGCGTGGGGTGGTGCGCGTCGATTCGGCCCGCCTGGAGCGGGTAAATTCGTGCGAGGGCATCACCTTTGCCAGCCTGCCTGCCTGGAGCCTGGTCGAGGCTGGCCAGAACGTGGCTACGGTCAAAATCATCCCTTACGCACTCCCATCGGCCCTGGTCGACCAGGCTGAAGCGGCTGCTACAGGCGATTCTCCCCTGATTCAGGTGGCCGAGCTGAAGTCAAGGCGGGTTGGGCTGGTGTTTTCAGGGCTGCCGGCTGCCCTGGGGCGCGTGGTGCGCACCTTCGAGCAGCCGCTGCGCAAGAAGATCGAAGCCTTCGGCTCGACGGTCGCCGCAATGAACCTTGTGCGGCTGGAGGGCCTGCAAACGGAGGACGCCCTGGCCGAGGCGCTGCGCCAGCAGGTGGGGGAGGGGATAGAGCTGATCATGATGGCCGGCGACACCTCGATCATGGACCGCAACGACCTGACCCCACGCGCCGTGGTGTGCGCCGGCGGGCAGGTGGACTGCATCGGGGCGCCGGTGGAACCCGGCAACCTGCTCATGCTGGCTGCGCTGGGCAGTGTGGCGGTGGTGGGCGTGCCGGGCTGCGTGCGCAGCCCCAAACCGACGGTCATCGACCGGATTCTTCCCGCGCTGCTGGCCGGCGACCGCCTTACTGCCGTCGACGTGGCGCGCCTGGGGCTGGGCGGATTGATGGAAAATGGAAACCACAACGCGCAATAAACTGAATCTCCCCCGGGTGAGCGAATCGCCGTTCGCCTCTATCGATTCCTTGCAAAAGGCGCTTCGCCAGCACGGATACATCGCCGAGCGCGGCCTGGCCACGTCGATCTTCCTGGCGATCAAGCTCGGGCGGCCCCTGTTCCTCGAAGGCGAGGCGGGAGTCGGCAAGACNNAAGACCGAGGTGGCCAAGGTGCTCACCGAGCTGCTGGGCGCCGAATTGATCCGCCTCCAGTGCTACGAAGGGCTGGACGTGAGCCAGGCGGTCTACGAATGGAATTATTCGCGCCAGATGCTGCACATCCGCCTGCGCGAGTCGCGCGGGGAAAAAGTGGGAGAGGAGGACCTGTTCGGCCCGCAGTTCCTCCTGCGCCGCCCACTGCTGCAGGCCATCGACGGCTCCTACACTCAGCCGCCGGTGCTCCTGGTTGACGAGATCGACCGCAGCGACGAGGAGTTTGAGGCTTACCTGCTCGAGCTGCTGTCCGATTTTCAGATCACCATCCCCGAGATCGGCACCATCAAGGCCGAACGCCCGCCGGTGGTGGTGGTCACATCCAACCGCACGCGTGAGATCCACGACGGGCTCNNGGCTCAAGCGCCGCTGCCTGTATTACTGGATCAATTACCCCGACTTCGAAAAGGAGCTCGAGATCGTGCGCACGCGCGTCCCGCAGGCCCCGGCCGAGCTGACCCGCCAGGTGACTGCCTTTGTCCAGGAGCTGCGCAAGGCAGACCTGTTCAAGAATCCGGGGGTGGCCGAGACGCTGGATTGGGCGGCGGCGCTGGTGGCGCTGGACCGGGCGGCGCTTGACAAACAGTCTATTGAAGAGACCCTGGGGGTGATCCTAAAATACCAGGACGATGTCGAAAAGGTGAGCGGCCGCACGGTGGACGATATTATGGCCCGGATTGGCCTGGCTTGAGCCGAATTTTATGCGCATAGCTAATAAGGATGGCGGCGGTCAGCTTTTTTACAACCTCCTGCTCTTCGGGAGGCTGCTGCGCGGCCTGGGGTTGGACGTTGATTCGAGCCGCATGATCGACCTGGCCCAGGTCGTCGAGCACGTCCCGGTGGCCAGCAAGGAAGATTTTTACTACGCCCTGCGCAGCCTGCTGGTGCGCCGGCGCGCCGACCTGGCGCCCTTCGACCGGGCTTTCGCCCTATTCTGGCGCAATCCAATAGACCATGCTGCCGGGCTGACCGTGCGCGCCGGCGGTGAAGTGCGTCGCCCGCGCCGCCCGGTCATCGTCGCGCCGCCGCTGGGCCTGCCGGAACAACCGCCGGCGCCCAAAGACGCCGACCCGCCGCCGGACCCCGACGAGCCGCCGGTCATCCAGGCCACCCTCACTTATTCCGACCGTGAGCTGCTGCGGCGCAAGGATTTCAGCGAGGCGGATGAAATTGAGCTGGACGCGATCAAGCGCTTGCTGGACGAGCTGGCCTGGGTCATCGGCAGCCGGCGCACCCGCCGGACGCGCCCGGGCGGGGCCAACTGGATCGACCTGCGGCATATGTTCCGCCGCAACCTGCGCTACGGCGTCGAGCTGGTGGAATGGGACTACAAGCAGCCAAAATTCAAGCCGCGCCCGCTGGTCGTCCTGGCGGATATCAGCGGATCGATGGAGCGCTACACGCGCTTATTGCTGTACTTCGCTTACAGCATCAGCAAGGGGTTTTCCCAAAACGTGGAGACGTTCGTCTTCAGCACCCGCCTGACCCCCATTACCCACCTGCTGCGCGAGCGCGATGTCGACCGGGCGCTGGGCGAGGTATCCCGCGGCGTTCCGGATTGGTCGGGCGGCACGCGTATCGGCGAGGCGCTCAAAACTTTCAATTACAGTTGGGCCCGGCGTGTGTTGGGGCGCGGGGCGGTGGTGCTGTTGATCAGCGACGGCTGGGACACCGGCGACCCCGAAGTCCTGCGCCGTGAGATGGCCCGGCTGCAGCGAAGCTGCTATCGCCTGATCTGGCTCAACCCCTTACTGGGCTCCGTCGACTACGAGCCGCTCACCCGCGGCATGCAGGCCGCCCTTCCGTACGTCGACGATTTCCTCCCCGTCCACAACCTCGCCAGTCTCGAAGACCTGGCCCTGCGCCTGGCCTCGCTGGGCGAGCGAAGGAGAATATAATGCGCGAACTATTAGCGGATATCGATAAATGGCTGGCCAACCACGAGAAGGTCGGCATCGCCACCGTCATCCAGACCTGGGGCTCATCGCCGCGCGGGGTGGGGGCCAAAATGGCCTTCACTGCGGACGGCAAGATCATCGGGTCGGTCAGTGGCGGCTGCGTGGAGGGCGCGGTATACGAATCCGGCCAGGAGACTCTGCTCACCGGCCGGCCGCAGTTCCTGCACTTTGGCGTTTCGGATGAATCGGCCTGGAACGTTGGCCTGGCCTGCGGCGGAATGGTGGATATTTTCGTCAGCCGCTTGGAGGAAGGCGCGTTCCGCCTGCTGCGTAAAAAGCTGATCTCCGAAAAGATGTTCGCCAGCGCCACCATCGTGCGCGGCCCGGTGGCTGTGCTGGGCCTCGAGCTGTTCGTTTCGGACGAACGCCGCCAGGCCGGCAGCATCCCGCCGGGGCTGGACGAGGTGATCTACGAAAAAGCGCGCCAGGCTGCGCTCACCGGCCGCTCGCAAGTAATCCGCCTGCAGACGCCGGAGAACGAGGACGTGGACGTCTTCGTCGAGGTCGTTGCGCCCCAGCCGCTGCTGGTGATGGTGGGTGGGGTACACATTTCAATTGCGCTGGCCGAGCTGGCCCGCACCTTGGGCTTCCGCAGCGTGGTGATCGACCCGCGGCGGGCTTTCGGCAGCGCTGCCCGCTTCCCCCACGTCGACAAGCTTATCAAGGCCTGGCCGGATGAAGCATTTGCCTCTCTGGAGATAAACGAGCAGACGGCCATCGCCGTGCTCACTCACGACCCCAAGATCGATGATCCCGCTCTACAGGCTGCCCTGGCCGGCCCAGCGTTTTACGTTGGAGCCCTGGGCAGCGCTACCACCCAGGCCAAACGGCGCAACCGCCTGCTGCAGGCCGGACTCAGCGAGGCCCAACTGGCCCGCCTGCACGGTCCCATCGGCCTCAAGCTGGGCGGGCAGACTCCCCAGGAGATTGCCCTGGCGATCATGGCTGAGATCGTGGCGGTACAGCACGGCTTTATTGGCGAGAAGGTGCAGTCCAAGGAAGCAGTTGCCTGAAATTCATTTTATTCAAAACATAAGGCTGTTCTAAAAGCACACAGCCTCCCTGACCCGCTCCATTTCGGATCTCGACCGCCTGGGGATAAATCCTCAGGCTAGAAGAATCCAAGCCTGCT
>DBMK01000110.1 GCA_002298885.1 Anaerolineaceae bacterium UBA700 | reverse complement strand
GAATTTTCCGCCAAAAACTCCAGGAAATATTTCAGATTTTGCCGGAAGTCAGGGCTTTTTTGACTTCGGCGATGGCCTGCGTGACGTTGATGTCGCGCGGGCAGGCTTCGGTGCAGTTGAACACGGTGCGGCAGCGCCATACGCCGAACTGCTGGTTGAGGACTTTGAGCCGCTCGCCGGCAGCGCGGTCGCGCGAATCAAAGATAAAACGGTGCGCATTGACGATGGCGGCCGGGCCAACGTACGAGCCATCCGCCCAGAAGGAGGGGCAGGACGTGGTGCAGGCCGCGCACAGGATGCACTTGGTGGTTTCATCGAAACGCTCGCGCTGCTCGGGAGATTGGAGGCGTTCTTTGCCGTCGGCAGGCAGCGGCTCGTCGTTGACCATGTAGGGCAGCACCGAGCGGTAATGGCTGAAAAAGGGTTCCATGTCCACGATGAGGTCTTTGATTACCTTCAACCCCATCAGCGGTTCGATCGTAATCTTGTCGGTTTTCAGATCGCGGATCAGCACCTTGCAGGCCAGGTAGTTCCGCCCGTTGATGCGCATGGCATCCGAGCCGCACACGCCGTGAGCGCAAGAGCGGCGGTATCCCAGCGTGCCGTCCTGGTAACCACGCACCTGTTCAAGCACGTCCAGGATACGTTCCTGGGGATCCACGTCCAGGGAAAAGGTGTCGTAATGCGGTTTCTGGTCTTTTTCCGGATTGAACCGATATATTTTCAATGAGATTTGCATAGGTCGCTCCTTATCAATAAGTACGCTCTTTGGGCGGGTACTTGGTGATTACAACGGGCTTGTAGCTCAGGCGGACCTCATCGCCATCCAACCAGCCGAGGCTGTGTTTCATCCACGAGCCGTCGTCGCGCTTGGGGAAATCCTCGCGGGCGTGGGCGCCGCGCGATTCTTTGCGGGCGTCTGCGGCGACGGTGGTCACCAGGGCCAGGTCGAGCATGTTTTTCAATTCCCAGGCGGAGAGCATCTCCTGGTTGAAGACTTTTCCGGTATCGCCAACCTTAACGTGCTTGAAGCGCTCGCGCAGTTCTTTGAGCTTTTCGACGGCGTGAGTCAGGCCGGCATCGGTGCGGAAGATGCCGACGTCTTCGAACATCATGGTGCGCATCTCGTGGCCAAGCTGGGCGACGCGTTCCTTGCCGTCGCCGTTGTAAAGGGTATCGATCTGCTGGCGGGCGAAGCCTGCGGGGTCGTCCGGCAGGGCGGGCAAATTGGCGCCGTTGGCGTAAACAGCGGCGTCGATGCCGGCATGTTTGCCAAAAACGATGATATCCACCAACGAATTGGTGCCCAGGCGGTTGGCGCCGTGGACGGAAACACAGGCGCATTCGCCCGCAGCATAGAGGCCCGGGAGCACGGTGCCCATTTCGTCGACGACCACCCGGCCGTATTTATCGGTGGGAATGCCGCCCATGGCATAATGGGCGGTGGGTTGGATGGGAATGGGCTGGGTGGCGGGGTCAACGCCCAGGTATACGCGGCAAAAATCGGTGATATCCGGAATTTTGCTTAAAATCTCCTGGGCGGTGACCCGATAGGGCGAGCCATCCGGCCGGGTGCGGCCATCGATCTCGGCGTACTTGTTGACGGTTTCGGCGCGGGCGTCCAGGTACATGAAATTCTTGCCGTTGACTCCCCGGTTCTCCTTGAGCTCCATGTAAATCGCCCGGCTGATGACGTCGCGGGATGCCAGGTCTTTGACGTGGGGGGCGTAGCGTTCCATAAAGCGTTCGCCCTGCCCATTGATCAGAACACCGCCTTCGCCGCGCACGGCTTCGGTGATGAGGATACCCAGCTTATATATGCCGGTAGGGTGGAACTGGAAGAACTCCATGTCCTCGGCGGGGATGCCGCGGCGTACGGTTACTGCCACACCGTCGCCGGTGTAGGCGTAGGCGTTGGAAGTGATCTCCCAGATGCGGCCAAAACCGCCGGTGGCAAAAATGGCCGCCTTGCAGCGGAATACGTGGATCTCACCGGTGAGGAGCTCGACGGCGACAACGCCGGCGACAGCCCCGTTGGTGATCAACAGGTCGAGGACCTGGTACTCGTCGTAGAATGTGATGCCGTTGCGGATGCACTGCTGGTAAAGGGTTTGCAGGATCATGTGACCGGTACGGTCTGCGGCGTAACAGGAGCGGCGGACAGGCTTGCCGGTGGCGTTATTGGTGTGGCCGCCGAAGGGGCGCTGGGCAATGCGTCCATCGGGCGTACGCGAGAACGGCAGCCCCATGTGCTCGAGGTCGTAAACCGTCTGCACCGCCTCCTGGCACATGAACTCGATGGCATCCTGGTCGCCCAACCAATCACTGCCCTTTACCGTGTCGTAGGTGTGCCATTCGGGGTGATCTTCCTCCAGGTTGCCCAATGCCGCGCCGATGCCACCCTGGGCTGCTCCGGTGTGCGACCGGCTGGGGTAGAGTTTGCTCAATACGGCCGTTTTAGCGCCTTTAGAGGCATTCATGGCGGCCATCAAGCCTGCGCCGCCGCCGCCAACCACGATTACATCATAGGTATGCGTCTGGGTCATCGTACACTTTCCTAGGGATTGAGAGGGAACTGCTGGTTAACGCCTGCAATCAGGGCGATTAGTCCGATCAGGGATACGGCCAGCCAGAAAAGAAACAGGACGATGAAAAGGATCCGCCGCGCCTGCTCTCCGTGAATGAAGTCATTGAATACCTGGCGAACGCCGTTGATTCCGTGAGCAAAGGCAAAGGCGAGCAGCAGGGCGTCGAAGCCGCGCCAGAAAATGCTGGCCCAGCGCTCGGCAACGTAGCCCAAATTCATATTATGCACGCCGACGACCACGTCCTGCAAGATGACGTGGCCCCAAACCAGCGGGATGAGCAGCAGGGCGCTGTAGCGCATCCACTTCCAGGCGAATTTCTCATAATTTTCCGGAGTTTTAACCTCGCGTGTAGTTGCAGCCATGATTTTCCTCCTAACCTCCGAACAATCCATAATTATTCTTCAGCAGGTTAAAAAGCATGATGCCTGCCGAAGGCACCCATAAGGCCAGGCTGATCCCCAGGGTCCACCAAAATGTTTTCCGCTCGGACGGGATGGCCCAATTCTTGGGAGCAAACATGTCGAAATACGCGATTCTGAGGCCGTTGACACCGTGGTAAAAAACACAAAAGACGAGCACGATCTCACCCAGGCCGGCCAGCGTCGACTGGTAAATTTTAATCGCCTCCATATACAGCGATGGTGCAAAGTATACGAATGAGGTGTCTAGGATGTGGATGGTGAGGAAGAGCCCCGTACCCAGGCCTGTGATGCGGTGAAGGAGAAAACTCCAATGGCCCTCCCTACCGCGATAGCCCAGGTATCCGCTCAGCGTGGTAACGAGACTGGACATATCTACCTCCGATTGAGAATATTTAAGCCTACTGAATTGTAGCATTTATATCATTATTGGCAAATATTAAATTGAAGATCATTTATTGTTTGTTTGGAATAAAGTATGCTATAACTAATGAAAGGTAATTATTTGCCGGATATTTATATGTTCAGGCGCACAAACTGCCTAAATACAACAAAAAACACATAGAGGATCAAGAGGAGGGTCTTATGGAAAAACGCTATACCGCACTAAGGATTATCGCCACGCTGTACAAGATTATCGGGGTGATCATGGCAATCCTGGTGGTGATCGGCGTTCTATTTACCATCTTTGCCAATCCTTTCGTGATCGATTTCGGCTCTAACTTTTTTGGAAGATCGGTCAGTGCGCTTTCGGTGATTACGTCGATCATCGTCGCCGTCCTGGAGATCATTTTTGGCGGGCTTGGGGCGTTGGGCGTTTACGCCGTCGGCGAGCTTCTGTACCTGATGATCAATATCGAGGAGAATACCCGCTACACGGCGTTGATCATCCGCGACCGGATGAGCGCGGCAACTCCTCCACCGCCACCCCAGCCGGTGCAGCCTGTCGCTCCGCCGCCCGCGCCCCCGTATACACCGCCCGCGCCCACGTATACACCGCCGGCGCCCCCGTATACGCCGACGCCGCCCGTTGAGACTCCGCCGACCTATATGCCTCCCGAACAATAATTATTGAACCCGGAAGCCATACTATGGCGTAGATTGGACAGGCCCGGCCATGAGGCAGCCTGGATTAATTTTATCGATCCTTTCTGGTCGATCAAGGGTACAGCTATCTTTCAGCAGGATACTCTTGTATGCTGCCTTGATTACCGGATTCAGTGTCACCCGGATTGGAGAACAGCAGCCACTAGAATTTCCGGTTGGGTGGGGCAGGAGAATATCTCGATCGATCTTTCTGTCGACTCTCACCTGGAATGGACGCTCAATGGCCGGGTAATTCCTGAAGTCAGCGGATGCAAGGATCTGGATCTTAATTTCAGTCCTTCGACCAACCTGATCCCCATCCGCCGGTTGAACCTGGGCATCGGGCAATCAGCTCAGGTCAATGCAGCCTGGCTGCGTTTCCCGGAATTGACCCTCGAATCGCTCGACCAGGTTTATATGCGGAGTGGGCCGAATGCTTACCATTATGAATCAGCCGACGGTGCTTTTTCGGCGGAGTTGACGACCAATCCATTTGGCCTGGTCACTGTTTATCCAAATCTTTGGGCAGAGGAAACACAAAGAACGTAAGGGTTGACGATTTTTACGAAAAATGTTATTATCGAGGTCGTTGAGAGATCAACGGGTAAGGATGCGGGCGTGGTTCAGTTGGTAGAACGACTCCTTGCCAAGGAGTAGGTCGTGGGTTCGAGTCCCATCGCCCGCTCAGAGACGGAAAAGAAAAATGATGAGCCCCGAATTTGATAATTCGGGGCTCATCATGTCTATATACTTGTGAAACTGCGCTCTTTCGGTTAAAATAGCTCCTGTCCGAAGTTCAGAGACGGCGACGTGGCCAAGTGGCAAGGCAAGGGTCTGCAAAACCCTCATCATGGGTTCAAATCCCATCGTCGCCTCTTTTTATTTAAATTGAGTTAGGGAAAAGGGTCTTTGGGATTGTATCCCAAAAACTCTTTAAAAGTGGATGTACTGGTCCACGTTGAGGACGAAGATGATGCCGCGTTTTTGGCCGGCCTCGGTTGGGGAAGCGCAGCTCTTTTTGATGAGACCGACGGCCGATTCGACCTGGTCGTCCTCAGTGCCGATTAGCAAGGTGGTCTGACCGCGGTGGAGGAATCCGCCCGTGGAGGCAATGGTGGTAACCCGGAAGTTGGCCGTGGTGAGGGCGTGCGAAACAGGGTCGTTGTCGGCGTCATGCAGGATGGCAATGATCATTTTCATGGCTAGAACTCCTCGTAGTATTCAACTTCCAGGGCGAAGATGTTGGCCCCACCGATGGTGATGGGGGTAGGGGCCGGCAGGGGCAGGGGAGCGCTTTCCAGGGGCACCGCAATGTATTCGATGCGCTGGCGGCAGGTCTTGTTAAGGCTTTCGATTGCCTGCTCGCGCTTTTCGTCGGGCAGGCCGATAAACAGGGTGGCGTTTCGCCGGCCCAGGAACCCGCCGACGCTGGGCAGCCGGGTCACCGTAAACCCGATGCCGCCCAGGGTTGAAACCGCCATGTCCGCATCCTGGGCCTGAACGACAGCCATCAAGAGAAGATCGCTAGGTTTTTGCTTGGGATTTTGCTCGCTCATCGGGATCCTTTCTGAAGTAAATCGCTCAGACCAATGCCACCCGGTGGATTCCGGGGCTGGTGATTTTTATCGTCTCACCATTTGGAAATGTGACGTCGGTGCGGTCCGCTATACAAGTGACCACCATTCCATGATATTTTACCGTAACTGGCCAGGGAAAAACATTAAAATCGTGCAGGATTACAAAATCACTGCCGATAGCGCGGATTCCGGCAGCATGCAGGAAGAGAGCCAGCGGAGGCAGGCCGCGTAAATGGTTGCGCTGGCCCTTGGGATGGCCGGTTTCAGGGTCGTGCTGCTGGCGAAAGGCAAAGTTTTCGCGCAGCGCGGGCAGGACGGCTTCCATTAATCGGGTCACCAGCTCGCCGGCCTGGGCGCGGTAGCCATAATTAATCAAGCCTTCACCTACGAAATAATTCCACAGCGGAGAAACGCGCTGGAGGCTGCTTTCCAGAGTCTGATTTTCTTTGGGTAAATAATCGGCGACGCCGTAGGACTTTAAGAAACGGGGAACCAGGCAGTTGTTCACGAGCATCCCGGCGCGTTTCAACGAGGGGATGCCGGCCCAGAGGGGTAAAAGATCGCCGATATCCTCCAGCAAGAAATCTGGGCGAGAGACGGTCAGAACGTCGCCCTCTTCGGCCCCTTCGACCTCGATGCGGGAAATTCTAAGGAAGGCGTTCTGGCTGCTGGCGCTGCCGTGACCGTTGAGCCAGGCCCATCGGCGAGGTGAGAATTCTTCGGTAACTTTGCCCTCCGGGGTGGTGCCGCTGACGCGCACGGTGATAGCGCGGGTCGTTTCGTTATGCCTGGCCAGGTGTAGGGCGATGCGCTGGAGAACTTTGTACGAGCGGCCGACGGTTTTGACCCCTGAACCCTGGAGGCTGGCTACCTTTCCGCCGCGGCCGCTCTGGTGGGTGGCGAAATCGCGACAGTGATAGATATTCCGGGCCGGGCGCCAGCATTCCTCAACCAAAGTGCGCAGGCGGGCGGCAGTCTCTTGCAGCCACGGAACATCTTGCTCAGCGCCGACGGCGCTGGCAATTTTTGCCAGACTGACGGCCTCGCCGAAGAGCAGGGAGGCGAGAGACGGACATTCCAGAGACTGGATTTCGAGCCCCTCGGAGGCAGCCTGCCAGCGGTCGTAAAGGGGATTATCCTCCAACCCGGTTTGCAGGGGATGGTCCCATTCGGGAAAGCCATCCTGGTCGCGGTCGTGGGCTGGGGAAAGCCAGGCTTTGAAAAACTTCAGCAGGGCGGGGTAAATTTCGTAAAGCCAGGAATGGTCATCCTTTACTTCGTCGATCTGGCAGGCCCAGGAAGCCAGCACCGGCTGGGCCATACGCTTCGAGGTTTTACCGGTCAGGCTGGGTTTCCATTCAATCTGGCCGTCTTCGTCTTGAGTAGCCAGGAAGTTACGCAGCAGGCCTTCGGCCAACGCCACCCCGCCAGGCAGGATGAGGCTCGAAAGATAGTATGAATCGAGGGCGGTCTGGCCGTCCCACAGATAGGAAAAATCACTGCCGTCGCCACGCTGCGAGTAGCCCGTGTCCGGCAGGCGGCTCAAGACGAACGATGGGTGAGCGAGGTGCTGGTTTGCAGATTGAAAAAGTCCAAAAGCCACTTTTTGAGTAAGGGAAAGGGCAGCATCCCAATCCTCGTCGCCGGTGGAGATTTCCACAGCCTGGTTGGCGTTTAGAAGCTCAACGCCGGCTATTTCAGCATCCCAGGGGCGCTTGAGGGCCTGGCTGGCCTCCTGAAAAGACCGCATCCCGCCGGTAAACGAGGCCAGAGCCCAGGTAAGCTGGCGGGTGTTGCCGGGAAGCAGCTCCAGGTTGAAGGCCAGGGAGGGGAAAGGCCCTTCGCCCGCCTGAGGGCGAGCATTGAACAGGCAAACGGGATTTAGATCATCGGAGCGGCCGTGCAAAACCAGGGTGTTTTCAATGGTCTCGACCGACATTCCCTCGCCCTCGCCGATGGGCAGCAGCAAGCCGACCCATTCGAAGGATAAATCTTCCTTAACGACGTGATGATTGCGAAAGGTCAGCCGCCCGGCAGCCACCTGGGACGCGGGCAGCCAATACTCGGCCCGGACTTCGACTCCGGGAACCGGCCAAAAGGACAAGCGCAGGTAATTGGGGTGGTTGGCTTCTATGATCGGGCCGTGGTCGAAGGCGGCGGGGTCGTTGACGACGACACCCTTGTGGACAAAGCGCGGAAAAAAGCGGATCCACTGGGCGCGCAAGCCATACGTAGTTTGAAAGCAGACTGAGGGAGGCTCGCCGCCCTGTAGCGTTAGCTGCCAAATCTGGTCGTTGGTGTAATCCGTTGGGCCCAGGCGGGCATCAGCAGCCAGCGTCAGGCTGAGCGGGTCACCCAGGCCGAGGTTCCAGGAGCGCATGGCTTGATTCTAGTGTGAGATGGCAGGGAGGTCAATTCATAATCGGCGCAATTTGTGCAACAGCATTTTTTTATGCTAGAATGTTGGTCTAAGGACTATTTTTATGGATAGCGACGATTACAATCCCGATACCGGTCCGACCAGGCCCGTGCCCGGTGGATCGGACATTCCGACCAGGCCTGGAGACCGGCTAAGAAAGATCCTGTCTTCCAGTGAAGACGAGACGAATATCCTTCCCAAGAAGAAAGAAGATGAGAGCAAAAAGCTGAGCCAGGAGACCGAAGCCGGAAAGGCGGGCGGAGGCACCGGGCCCGGTCCGGCTGGGCCCGAGACGACGGAGCCGGCGAGCAGCGAACCTGAGCAAGGCTCATCGACGGAGACGCCTGCGGCTGAAGCTGCGGTGGCAACCGCCCCAGCCGGAGATGCTTCACAAGATATGGCTCTAGAATCCACTCAACCAGAACCAGACGAAATTCCTGCCAACGCTGTCCCTGAAGAGCCAGCGGAATCTGAAGGCATGCATTTTGAAGTGTTATCTTCACAGGATAATGCTTCCGCTGCGGGCCAACCGGAAAACAGCGTGGATTCCGCCGAAGACAAATCTGCAAAGGAGCTGATCGAAGACCCGAATGCCGATCGGCATCCCACCGGGTCGCCGGACCAGACCGGGGGCTGGTATGCCGAACCTGAGGGCAAGCAGGCTGAACCGGCCTCGCCTGAGCCGGCTGCGCAGGCACCTGCCAGCGAGCAGCCGACGATTGCTTCGAGCCCGGCGCCTGATTTTAGCGTTGCCCCGACTATTCCACAGCCGCCGGTCCCGACCCAGCCTTCCAAGTCACTGGAGGATACGGCGCCAAATTTGATCCGGCCGACCAGCCCGGACCAACTGCCAAAACGGGTGGACCAGGTTGATTTGAATGCCACGCGGGTTACGCGGGCGGCCTACGGGCAGACCCCTCCGACACCTCCAACGGGGCCGACCAGGCAGGGCAGTTCTTCGCTGCCGGGCGCAAACGCTCAGCCGCAGCCCCCGCTGCGCAGGCGGCCTGTTTCGGGATCTTCAGCAATTCCTTCCTATTCGACCATCCAAAAACCCAAGGTCCCGGTGAGTCGGCCCGTGTCCAAACCACGCAAGAAGGGGTTGGGGTGCTTTTGGAAGGGTGTGATCGGGGTTCTTTTTGTGGGCGTGCTGGCAGTAGTGGCGGTGCTGGCCTTTTTGGTGTACCAGTATTTCACCATTGCATCCGGGCTGCCCAACGTGGCTGATTTGAAGAACCGCGCCTCGCAGTTCGAGACGACGCGCCTGGTGGACCGCAACGGAAACACGCTGTACGAGATTATGGACCCGAACGCCGGACTGCGAACGTCAGTTACGCTGGATAAGATTTCGCCATACCTGATCGCGGCCACCCTGGCAACCGAGGATAAGGATTTCTACAACCACCCAGGGTTTGACATCGTGGCCCTGTTCAGGGCACTGTGGCAAAACTACTCGGCCGGTGAAACCGTTTCCGGGGCTTCGACGATCACCCAGCAACTAGCAAAAATGCTGCTGCTCTCGCCTACAGAAGCCAAGGAACAGACCGTCCAGCGCAAGGCGCGCGAGATTATTTTGGCGGCCGAATTGACCCGCCAGTACAGCAAGGACGAAATCCTGGAGATATACCTCAACGAAATCAATTACAGCAACTTCTCGTACGGTATCGAGGCCGCGGCGGAAACTTACTTCAATACGACCGCCAGCAAGCTGACCCTCGGCCAGTCAGCCTTCCTGGCTGGAATCCCACAGGCGCCATCGGTCTACGATATTTTCACCAACCGCAGCCAGACGCTGGACAGGTTCCACACGGTGATCATGTTGATGTACAACTTGAGCCAGGAATCGAACTGCATTTACGTCAGCACCAACATCCAGCGGGTGTGCGTGGACGCGGTCGCCGTCTCGCAAGCCCTGGACGAGATCGAAAAGAACACGACCTTTGCTCTATCCCCGAGCACGATCAAGAGCCCGCATTGGGTTACCTACATCCGTTCGCTACTGGAGGCCCAGTACGACCCGCAGACGCTGTACCGCTCCGGCTTCACGGTCTACACGACCCTGGACCCGACCTTGCAGGATATGGCCGAAAAAATGGTGAGCGACCAGGTGAAAGCGCTGGCCGACCACAAGGTTTCGGATGGGGCGCTGGTGGCAATCCGCCCAGATACGGGCGAGATCCTGGCGATGGTGGGTTCGGCGGATTTTTACAACAACCAGATCTCCGGGCAGGTCAATATGGCGATTAGCCCCAGGCAGCCGGGATCGTCGATCAAGCCGCTGACCTACGTGGCTGCGTTCGAAAAAGGGTGGACTCCGTCAACGGTTATCTGGGACGTGCCAAGCGAATTTCCGCCCTCGGGGGATCCGAACGACACGCGCGACCCGTATAAACCGGTGAACTACGACGGCAAATTCCACGGGCCGGTTACGGTGCGCACGGCCCTGGCTAATTCTTACAACATCCCGGCGGTTAAGGCGCTGCAGTTCGTGGGCGTTTACGATAATCCCAATACGCCTGGCCAGGATGGGCTGATCTCGATGGCGAAAAAGCTGGGCATCACTACCCTGACGCGCTCGGACTATGGGCTGGCGCTGACCCTGGGCGGAGGCGAGGTGACCCTGCTGGACATGACTTCCGCCTTCTCGACGTTTGCCAATTTGGGCCGGCGGATGCCGCCGTACGCCATCAGCAAGATCGTCGACCACTCCGGCAACACGATATTCGAATACAAGCCGCCCGCCGGCGACCAGGCCATCCGCCCGGAACACGCGTTCCTGATTTCTTCGATCCTTTCGGATAATGCGGCGCGTACACCGGCTTTCGGCCCGAATTCCGTGCTGAACCTACCCTTCCCAGCAGCCGTGAAGACGGGCACGACCAACGATTTCCGGGATAACTGGACGATGGGGTATACCCCTGACCTGGCCGTGGGGGTGTGGGTGGGCAATGCGGATTATTCTCCGATGGTCAATACAACCGGGGTGACCGGCGCGGCGCCGATCTGGTCGGCGTTTATGAAGGTGGCCGACCCGCTTCTGACCAACAACAATCCCAACGCATTTACCCGTCCCAGCGGGATTGTGGAACGGGCAGTATGCACCATCTCGGGCACCGAACCATCTCAGTGGTGCCCGAGCCAACGCGGCGAATTCTTCGCCGCCGACCAACTGCCTCTGCCGAAGGAACAGGACTTCTGGCAAAAAGTCAAAATCGATACCTGGACCGGGCTGCGCGCCTCGGCGGCCTGCTCGGATTTCACGCAGGATAAATTTGCCCTGAACGTTACCGATCCTTCGGCGGTTAAGTGGATCAAGGGGAACGATGCTGGTAAGAAATGGGCCAAGGATATGGGTTTTTCGGACCCCATTTTCTTCACGCCCACCGGCGATTGCAAACAGGATAACTCGCGGCCCTCGATCATCTTCTCGGCGTTCCGCGACGGCGATACGATCACCAGCGCGCCGCTGGACATCTACGCCGTGGTGGATGCGACCAGCGGCTTCAAGGAATTCAAACTGGAATATGGGATTGGAGATAAGCCTGTTGAATGGAAGCAGCTCGGGGACACATTCAAACAGCCGGTCAAGCAGCCGGATAAAATCTATTCCTGGGACATGAAGAATTTACCGGCAGGCAAATTCACGTTGCGCATCCACCTGACCAGCGATCATGACACTTTTGCAGAGAAGCAAATCGTGCTGAACAACCAGGCGCCGAGCGCAACGCCGACGGTCACGTCGACGCCGACGTCGTCCCCGACGCCAACGATCACGCCGACGATCACGCCGATGCCGTCGATAACCCCAACCATCACCCCCACACAAACCCTCCCGCCGCCTCCGCCGCCCTAATTAAGAGATATGGTGGTTTGGGATGCGAAGCATCCCAAACCACCATAAAAAATTAAATGGTGGGGAAGATGCTCATCTGGGTGGCTTCTTCTTCCCAGTGAGGGGGATCGGACCGGAGCAGCTCTTCAAAGGTGGTGAGGTTAAGATTTTTGCGGTCGAGAAGCTGGCGCAGCAGGCGGAATTTCAGGAACCGCCACCCGGCTGCCATCGCATCGGCGAGACGCGGGTCGTGCTGGACCTTGTAGGCTACCAGGTTCGCCCGGCTGCCCGGCAGGACCAGGATACTGCGAGAGGGGGGCACTGCCCCGGAAGCCAGCAGGTATTTGCTGATCAGGGCGGAAGCTGAAAAATAGAAGCAGTAAATCTCGCTGCCGAGCATATCCTTCCAAACCAGGGGATTTTCGCCCTCGGATTTTAAACCCAGGCTGTTGGCTAATATTTCGAGGCCGGAACGGGCGGCGGCCAGGTCGCTGCGCCGGGCAAGCGGAGATTCCTGGAGCCGCAACTGCCAGTGCTCCGGGAGGGTGGACGAGGCGTCGCCGTAAGACTGAAGGCAGATGCGGACCAGCTCGTGGGAAGGCGTGAGCAGCCCTGGAAAAAGCGGGTAGAGCGCGGCTTCTAGGTCGGCTTGGGAGCGCCCCGGGTTTTTTTGTAGAAAACGCACGATTTCCATCTCGATGCGGTCGGCCAGTGGCAGGTCCAGACCGGAAGGCGGGTTTGCCAGCCACCATAAGCCGCTTTCAGGGTTTTGCGGGCGCGAGTCGTAGCGGACGAACACCGACGGGTTGCCAAGGGCTTTTTGAATGCTGTTCTGCACTTTGGTCAGGATTTCATCCTCGAACTGCGGCTGGTAGAAGGGCAGGCCACCATTCACGGCCAGGCCGGCGACGACGGCCATGTGGAGAGGCTGGTACGCAGCCGGTTCGTTGCGGGCGGAAAGATGGCGCACAATCTCGGCTTCGATAATCTTATCCCAAGAGGATAGGCCGGGAGCCGGTTTTTGATTCCCATCGGATTTCAAATTGACCTGGGCAATTTCATCCTCGACCTGCAGGGCGACCTGGGAAAGATGGATGCCAGAGGCTTCAGCGGCGACGGCAGCGGCGGCAAAGAAACCGGGCACCACCTCGGGGATCAGGCAGAAGACCGGCAGAACGGGCCGGACAAGCTTACTCAAGGGCGCCAGGGCATGGTAAAGCGCGGTGGCGTGCCAGTGCCAGTCATAGCGGCGCCGCTCGAGGGCGCTACGCAAGGGCTGCACTGCCTCGCGTCCCCACAACCAACCCGACCACAGCGCTGAGAGGGTCCAGTAAGCCTGGTTGGGGCGAGGAAGTACAGCTACCGCGGCAGCCGGTTCAATGTCGGTCGGGAGGGGGAGGATGGAGCGCAGACGACCCTGAAACAGGCCGATTCCGCCCGTTGGGATCTGGTCGAAGGGCCACTGGCTGATGGGAACGGGACTGGCCTGGCCTGCCCAGGTGTGGACGGCGTTTTCGAGGGACAACCACAGGTTGTTTTCGCGGAATTGGGAGGGAGTTGTGAGCTGGCGCGGCCTTAACCGCCCCGAAGGGTGCGGCCAGAGCGAATTGGCTTCATCGCAGACTGTCAGGGTCAGAGCGGTGATCAGGCGGCGTTTCTCCGCCGAAAGCCCAAGGCCTTCGATCTTATTGATCAGGGTAAATAAGAAATACAGCGGGCGGACCAAATAGGTCTGAAGGGCCTCTTCGACGCCCTCGCGCAGGCTGTCGCCAGCCTGGCTGACTCGTTCCAGGGCGCGAGCCCGGTGCAAACTGGCGTTCCCGGGGATGGCCAGCCGGCTGATGTCGAAACCGGTGATGGTGTGCTCGCCCTCATCGCCGCAGTGCGGGCAGCGGTAGAGGCGGGCGTAGGGCTGACTTTCGCCCTTGCGCCACAAGTAGGCTTGGGCCTGGATCTGCTGGCCGCAGACAGCGCACTCTGTGAGATACAGCGACTGAAGATGGACCTCCAGGCGCTCCTCGCCGCGGCGGCTGCTGGCGAGCTCGGAGATGACGGATTCGAATTCGTCGATCGACGGCGCGCAGGCCAGGGTCTCGAGCATGGAACTGAGGATGGGATTATTGCTGGCTACCAGGACACGATAGCCGGCGCGGGCCGCCTCCAGGGCGGCTGCGGGTGTGGAGCACAGCGGGTCGATAATATATGCGCCGGCAGGGACATTCTCCTTCAGCCAGGCCTGGACCATGCCCGGCGGGAGCGGCGGTAGGAAGCGGTTCAACGGCAGTTGATAGGGAGTAAATCCGCCTGGGATAAACGGCCTTTGATAGTCAATCATTTGAATAAAAGTATACAGGACTTAGCGCTAAATTCAAGATGAAGGTTTTGTAAACCATGAGGGTCAGTTTGATGGGGTATAATTCTTGCACACAAGAATTATCACGCTTACACCGGTGCACTTCATGAATTCTCGTTGGTACGCCTTAAAAAGCCACCCGCACAAAGAGGATCTTTGCTTCCATCAGTTGGAATCGCGTGGTTTTGAAGCTTTCTACCCATTTATCCGGGTCCAGCCGGTAAACCCACGCTCGCGCACTATCCGTCCCTATTTTCCGGGCTACCTTTTCGTGCGCGCCGACCTTGAGGTCAGCGGGACGTCCGTCTTCCAATGGATGCCATACGCTTCAGGGCTGGTAGCTTTTGGCGGAGAGCCGGCGTCGGTGCCAGAATCGTTGATCGCCGCCATCCGTGAGCGGGTGCGCGAGATTTCGGCGGCGGGCGGCGAGCTGTTCGACGGGCTAAAGAGCGGCGATTCGGTCGTAATCCAGGGCGGGCCGTTCGAAGGATACGCGGCTATCTTCGATACGCGCATTGCCGGCAGCGAACGGGTGCGGGTGCTGCTGAAAATGCTCAACGACCGGGCGGTGCGGATTGAGCTGCCAGCCGGGCAAATCTCCAAACAAGAAAAGAATAAGAAGGGCAGGGCTTAGGTCGCATGATTTTGAAGAATAACTACGCTATCAGCCGGGTCGTTCTTTATCTCCTGTTATTGACATTAATCGTGGGGGGATACGCCCTGCTGGTGAGCGGCCTGGGATTGGCCCTGTATGGGAGCGTATTTTCAACCAACCCAATAACAGTGGGGATTGCGGTCTTTATTGTTGCGCTGTTGATCCTTCCACTGCGTCACTGGCTGCAGGAATTGGTGAACGGTATTTTCCTGCGTGGGCAACGCGCTTACCAGGAAAAGGTCAGGCAATTTGAGGCAGACCTGGGTGGCCGGATCAGCCTCATGGCGGTGGTCGACCTGCTGCAGGAGACGATCAAGCAGAACTTCCACACCGATCACGTCTTGATCTTTATCCACGATCCGATCAACGACCAATTCGCAGCCACTGCAGATGACAGCGGCCGGCCGAACAGCGACCTGCGCTTTGCGAACAACCATCCGCTGGTGCAGGCGCTGAAGGAACGGCGGCATGCAGTTTCGCTGACGGAGATCGAGAAAAATCCAGGCCTGCAGGCGGCGGATAAGGCCCGGCTGGCGCTGCTTGGCTCGCAAAACTTCGTTCCGCTAATGGCACAGAACCGGGTGACCGGATGGATCGCCCTCGGCGAGCAGCCGACCGGCGGGCCGTATACCCAGGAGGATTTGAATTTTATCGAATCGCTGTGCAGCCGCGCCTCGGAGGCCATCGAGCGGACCGAAGTGGTGATGACCCTGGAAAACCGGATGCGCGAGACGAACGTGCTGGCGCGAGTGGCGCAGGGCGTGAACATCATGCTCTCACAGGAAGATGTGATGGAACTGGTTTACGCTCAGGCAACCCTGATTGTTCCGGCGGACGATTTCCACCTGCTGCTGGTGCAGGGGGAGCCGGCCCAGCCTGTATTCGTTTTCTTCGTCGAAAACGGAGAGCGCCTGGCAGCATCTGAGAACCAACCCGCTGCCGCCGGCCAAAGCCTGGAACTGGAAGTGCTACGGGAACGCAAGGCCATCGTCACGGACGATTTCAGCTACGAATGCCGCAAGCGCGGGATTGCCTCGCGTCAGGACGTGTTGGCGTGGGTGGGTGTGCCGCTGAACGCCGGGGCGGATACGATTGGGGTGCTAAGCCTGGGCAAGAAGGATTCGACCGCTGGCTATACCAACGACCAGTTGAACCTGCTGCAAACGATTGCCGACCAGGTTGCCGGAGCGATTATCAAGGTGCGCCTGCTGCAAGAAACCGAACAGCGCGCCCGGCAGCTCAGCACGCTCAATGAGATGACCCGCCAGCTTACTTCCACGCTGGAAATCGAGCCGCTGTTGAAAAATATCATGCAGAACGCGGCGGATATTCTTAATTGCGAAGCCGGCAGCCTGCTGTTAGTCGACGAGCAGACGGACGAGCTGGTGTTCCGCGTGACAGTCGGCCCGGTAGCCGGATCGCTGCTCAACCAGCGCATGCCGAAGACGGCAGGCTTCGTCGGTAAGGCAATTAGCACACGCCAGCCTTTGATCGTCAATAACGTACAGGAATCGTCGGAATGGTTCCAAATGCCAGACCAGGCGACCGGTTTTACGACGAAATCGCTGCTGGTGGTACCGTTGGTGGTCATGGAGAAAGCCACGGGCGTGATTGAGGTGATCAACAAGCGGGACGGATCGCCGTTCACCCAGGAAGACCTGGAGCTGCTCTCGGCATTCGGCGGGCAGGCGGCGGTGGCGGTGGAAAATGCGCGCTTGTTCACGCTGACCGACCAGGCTCTAACCGCCAGGGTGGAAGAGCTTTCGGTGATGCAGCGCATCGACCGCGAACTGAATACCAGCCTGGACGTGACGCGGGCCATGGGGATTACGCTGGACTGGGCTATGCGCCAATCGAACGCCACAGCCGGATTGGTTGGAATTCAGGAAGAGAGCGGGTTGAAAATCATGGCCTCCGAAGGGTACAGCGACGAGCTGTCGGCCCTGCAGGACGGCATTCTGCCGATCCAATCGGCTCCATTTATCCAGGCCATCGAACAGGGGAACCTGGTGCACAATTTGATCAGTGAAAACAGCGGGAAGGGCCTGTTGAAAGGGGCAGCGGTGCAGGTAATTTTACCCATCCGGCGCGAGACCCAACCAATCGGCCTGATCCTGCTTGAAAGGGACCGGCTGGACCCGGTGCCCGAGGAGACGCTGTCCTTCCTGCAGCGGCTGGCGGACCACGCTTCGATCGCCATTTCGAACGCCCAATTGTACGCGGCGGTCCAATCGGCGAACGTGGCCAAGAGTGAATTCGTCTCCTTTGTTTCGCACGAATTAAAGAACCCTATGACCTCGATTAAAGGGTATACCGAATTATTGGCCGCCGGGGCGGTGGGAACGGTCAACGATGCCCAGGCCAATTTCCTATCGACTATCCGCTCCAATATCGAGCGCATGAACACGCTCGTCTCAGATCTGAACGACATGTCCAAGATCGAAGCCAATCGCCTGCGGCTGGATTTCAAGGCAATGGCTTTCCGTGATGTAGTCGAGGAGACGGTGCGCTCCACGCGCAAGCAGATCGAAGAGAAAAGCCAGCAGCTTACGCTCAACCTACCGACGGACCTGCCGATGGTGTGGGCTGACCGGACGCGCCTGGCCCAGGTGTTGGTAAACCTGGTCAGCAATGCCCATAAATACACCCAGCAGGGCGGCAAGATTGTGATCTCTGCCGAAGCCAGCGACAATACCTGGGATCCGGGCGGGGCGCCCAAGGTCGTGCACATCTGGGTAGCCGACGACGGGATCGGGATCAACGAAGAGGACCAGAAGAAGATCTTCCAGAAGTTCTTCCGGTCGGAAGACCCGAAGACGCGTGAAGTGCCCGGCACTGGACTGGGCTTGAACATCACCCGCTCGCTGGTGGAAATGCAGGGCGGGAAGATTTGGTTCGAGAGCGAGTATCGCCAAGGCACCACGTTCCACTTCACGGTGCCGGTAGCTGGATAAGCGACTAAGCGTATTTATTGCAGGCAAGCGGAGGGAGACATGGGCCGGAGCTCTTCCTGGGGATGGGCAAAAGGATTTGATGGACGCGAGGCTGCCAGGCAGGCGGCTCAACAGGCGTTGAACCACCTGGGTTCAATCCATCCGGCGATCGGCCTTGTGTTTGTCTCCCAAGAATTTGAGATGGCGGCGGTCGCAAGCGGATTGACCGGCGCGCTGGGGAACGTGCCGCTATGGGGGATCAGCACCACTCACCCGATCACTTCTTCCGGCGAACAGACGCGGGCAGTTGTGGTGGGTCTGATCGCCGGAAGCGACATCAATGTCAGGACGACGTACTGGTTCGGGTTCGCTCAGAACAGCGAGGAGACGGCAAGCCAGCTCATTCAATCCCTGTACGCCGAATCGAAATCGCTCAATGGGCTGCTGCTGGCGGCGGATGGGATCAACGGAGACGTTACGCGGGTTTGCGCGGCGCTGACGGATTTCTCCTCACCGGTGGCAGGGTGCATGGCCTCAGGGGATGTTCAGCAGGGCAAGACCTACCAACTGGGGGGGAATCAGAGCGGCACCGGCGGCCTGGCTTGCGCGACGCTGGAAGGCGCATTGACCATTGGAATGGGCACCGGGCACGGCTGGTCGGACGTGGGCGTGAATTTTGAAATCAGCAAGGCGCGGGACATTTGGGTGCAGCAATTGGGGCGGATGCCGGCAGCCGAGGCTTACAGCCGCTACCTGGGATATACGCCGCGCGAGTGGGCCTTCCCGCCTTTGAAAGAGCTGGTGCGCCTCTACCCGCTGGGGATCGAGCTGACTCCTGGCAACAGCGAGTTGATTGTGCGCTCTCCCCTGCAGGTCGAAACGGACGGTTCGTTGCGCATGAATATCCCGGTTGCAGAGGGGCAGGTGGCGCGGCTGCTGGTGGGAGACCGGAACAACTGCCTCGAAGCGGCGCGACAGACAGCGCGCAACGCGGTTAAAGCGCTGGCGGGGGCCAGGCCGCTGCTGGCGATGGTCCTGGTGGACCAGGCCTGGCAGTACCTTTTCCAATCCGATGCGGACAAGATGATTGAGGTGATCAAGACAGAGGTGGGGGATATTCCGTTGATTGGGGGTTACACGCTGGGGCAGGTGAGCCGCCAGCGCCTGGAGGGATACGTACGCGTCTACAACCAGAACCTGCTGGTGGTTGTATTCGGCGAGCGCTGAGATCTACTATAACCCCGGTTAGTTGCGCCTGACGATTTCCGCCTGCGAGTTCAACAGCAGGGCGGCAATCGCTCCCGGCACCCAGCCGGCCAGGGTTAACAGAGTGACGATCAGCACGGTCCCACAACCGCGGTCCAACACCGCCAGCGGCGGGAAAATGATGCAAAGAATTGCGCGTCCACATCCCATGGCTTTATTTTAACATGGTTGAGGCTAAAAAAGTGTTAGTTTTTGTCCGCCCGCATGCGGGCGGACAAAAACTAACACCAGAATCAGGCCGGCACGTTGGTGTCGATCTTCGGCAGGCGTTGGGCGATGGTGGCGATGGCGTCTTCGGGATAATCGTAATCCTCCATTTGGCCGGTGTTGTAGGCGTTGTAAGCCGACAGGTCGAAGTGGCCGTGACCGGAGAGGTTGAAGAGAATAACCCGTTTCTGGCCCAAGGCCTTGGCCTGGAGGGCCTCGTCAATGGCGACGTTGATGGCGTGGGACGATTCGGGAGCAGGCAGGATGCCTTCGCTGGTAGCGAACAGGGTTGCGGCTGCGAAGACGGCCTTCTGTTTGACGGCGACAGCCTGAATTAATCCGGCGTCGTACAGGGCACACAGGGTAGGCGCCATGCCGTGATAGCGCAGGCCGCCGGCGTGGATGGGAGAGGGGATGAAATCGTGGCCCAGGGTGTGCATCTTGACAATCGGCGCCATCTGGGCTGTGTCGCCATAGTCGAAGGCGTAAAGACCGCGAGTCAGCGAAGGGGCGGCGGTCGGTTCCACGGCGACCAGGCGGGTGCGCTGGCCGTTCTTCAGGTTCTCTCGCAAGAATGGGAAGGCGATTCCGGAGAAGTTGGAGCCGCCGCCGACGCAGCCGATGACGACGTCGGGATACTCGCCGGCCATGTCCATCTGCTTGAGTGATTCTTCACCGATGATGCTCTGGTGGAGCAGGACGTGGTTGAGGACCGAGCCCAGGCTGTATTTCTTGTTCCCGTTGGAGGTGGCGGCTGCCTCGACCGCCTCGGAGATGGCGATACCTAACGAACCAGGGCTGGCCGGGTCCTGGGCCAATACCGCTTGCCCGGCGTGGGTGCGGTCGGTGGGGCTGGCGAATACTTTGGCTCCGTAGGTCTCCATCAGAATGCGCCGATAGGGCTTCTGGTCGTAGGAGACTTTTACCATGTAGACTTCCAGGTCGATGTCAAAGAAGCGGCAGGCCATGGCCAGGGCAGAGCCCCATTGTCCGGCGCCGGTCTCGGTAGTGAGGGCGCGGGTTCCGGCGATTTTGTTGTAATAGGCCTGGGGCGTTGCGGTATTCAGCTTGTGGCTGCCGGCTGGGGATTGGCCTTCATATTTGTAATAAATGTGGGCTGGAGTGCCGAGCGCCTTTTCGAGACGGCGGGCGCGAATGAGGGGTGTGGGGCGATACAACTTGTAGATCTCGCGCACGGGCTCGGGAATCTCGATGTAGCGTTCGGTGCTGATCTCCTGAAGGATGATATCCATTGGGAACAGGACCGAAAGGAAATCGGGGGTTACGGGCTCCTTGGTGCCGGGGTGCAGAACCGGGCTGGGCGGCACCGGGTTGTCGGCGTTGATGTTGTACCAAAACTTCGGCAGGTCGTTTTCACTGAGTAAAAAGCGGGTCTGGTCAGACATGGTTGGTCTCCTTTCGAAAATAAAAAAACACGCGCCTGTCCGCTTGAGGACGAACGCGTGTCCGTGGTGCCACCTCATTTAGGCTGTTTTCTAAAGAAAAACCCCTTGTGATGCACAAGGGGGAAATGCCAGCCTCACTCTTTTCGGGTACGGCAGCAGCGCTGCTTATACCCTTTGCCCGGATAACGGCGGCATTCCCGGCGAAGGTTACTGCCCCATAGGGGGTTCACCCTGCAACTCGGAGGTCCATTCTGCGCTGTTGTGCGGGCAGGTTTTCACCAATCCCTGCTCTCTGGTCCGCCGGTTCAGCGCGTACTCGTCCTCGTCGGCGTATTTCGATATTATGGATAAATTATAGATAAAAACGGGGTGATGTCAAGGGGGTAATTTAAACAGCATCTCAGTGGAACCCAAATTGATTCAAGTTGCCTATCTTGAAATTGGCCTCACCCCCCTGCCCCCTCTCCTGGAGCGGTGAACCGTGCTCCAGGAGAGGGGGAGAGAAGTCCGAGTAAAAGCTAATGCTACTATTTGGGTTAAATTACCTGGTTGCAGTGAAATATCTGGAGGTAACGTCCTGCCATGTTTCGTTTTCGGTCTCGCGCAGGTAGCTGCCGAGGCAGGGAGTGACCTTGCGGATTTCCTCAGCCAGGCGGTGTGCAACGCGACGGATGGAAAAATGGGCGTTGGGGGCGGAGCGCAGAGAAATAAAGTGGTTGGCGCTGCGCAGGTTGAGGGTGAAAAGAACGCGACGGTTGAAGGCGTTGGGAACGACGTAGGAGGCGACCTCGGGGTTGAAACCGGCCAGAGTCCGGTAGGCCTCTCGGGCAAGGTCCATAGCCTGGCGGAAGGGATTCTCAAGCCCGGCGTCTGCGATGGCCCGCGGGAGGGCGTAACCAAGATCGGCGGTCAGCGGCTGGGGGGTCTGAGTCATCATGCGATGGCGCTTGAATTCGAAGTAGGCGCCCTGGTCGAGGACGAGCTCGAAGGTATAGGCCGAATGCTCAAGCTCGCGCAGGGGGATGTCGAATTTGGAGACTGCGCCGAGCAGGGTAAAAGCCAGGCGTTGGCGCTCGTTCTGGGAAAGGCGGCGGACAAGCTCGACATTCTGCGCATAGCCAAAATTGTTGAAGCGGAACAGTGCGCTGGCCAGGAGACGTTCCTCGCACTGCGGATCGTAGGAAACCAGGCGGCACCAATCCTGCTCCGGCGCCTCAATTGCTGCGGGTTCACCCGCCATGCGCTGCAAGGCTTTGCGCGTCTCCAAAAGATAGGGAACTTCGTCGGCATACTTGATCAGGGTGGGGACTTCAGCCAGGGCTACTTGTTTGATCTCGGCGCCGACCCGGCGGACTTCTTCCAACGGGTGAGAGAGCATCTTACGCAATGCATGCTCCAGGGCGCGGGCATTGACGGTCATGCCCACGTTGGCCAGCGAGGCAGAGGGCAGCAGGAAGCGACAGACGTCTACATAATCCGAGCGGATGCGGCTTTCGTAGGCCTTATCGTTTTCGTTTTCACGCCGCGGAGTCTGATCCGCAATCACCTGCCGCACGGCAGGTAGGGCCTGGTGGTAAGCCTCAAACAGCCTGCGGCAGGTTTGGAGGTATAACGGCAGCATTAAATGTTCGGTCAACTCGGCCGGGACGTAAAAATCCTCTGGGGACCATTTCTGGTAGCGGGTCGATTTTTCGGTGAAGGAAGCCAGTCGGTTCGATTCGAGCGTTTCGACGGCCAGCCGGGAAATGTTTTCAACGGCAATGTGCAGGACGGCGTGCTCGGCAACCGACGAATGGCCGTAGCCAACGACCCACTTCTCGTGGAACTCGGCACTCTTTTCATCAGTCAGTTCGGAGGCGATTTCGCGGAAGGACTGCGGTGAGCGGGAGGTCTTGGCAAAAGCCACGGCGATCACTTCCGGTTTCAGGCACTGCGGATCGAGCAGGTAAACCTGGCGGTCAGGAGACATCGGGCAACACCTCCCTGGCTTTAACAATATCGGTATGAATCTGGTCGACCAGCGCCTGGACGGAGGGGAAGCGCTGTTCTGTGCGCAGGTAGTCAACGAACTCGAGGCGCACGTTGGATCCGTACAGGTCCTGGCTGAGGTCAAGCAAATGGGTTTCAACTCGGAGCAACGGAGTCTGGTTCTCAAACGTAGGGCGCAGGCCGACGTTGGTGACCGAGGGATGGAATTTACCGCCTAATTCGGCCAGCGTGGCGTACACGCCGCGCCCGGGGATCAGTCGTTCGTCCCAGACATCGAGGTTGGCGGTGGGGATGCCGATGGTACGGCC
This sequence comes from Anaerolineaceae bacterium UBA700, assembly GCA_002298885.1. The sequence goes on along the minus strand of DBMK01000110.1, from coordinate 14,987 downwards.
GCGCCCGTCGCCCGCAACTACCTTGCCTTCGACGGCATAACGACGGCCGAGGTATTGGGCGGCAAGCGCCACGCTGCCGGCGCTCACCAGCTCGCGGATGCGGCTCGAAGACACAACTTCACCCTGGACGGTGAACGGCTTCAGCTCAACGAGGGTGTAGCCATACTTTTCGCCCAGCCTGCCCAGGACTTCAAAGTTGCCTTCGCGGCCGCGCCCCAGGGCAAAATCGTGACCGACAAGCAGGCGTTTCATGCCTAGACGTTGCGAAAGCAGGCGGATAAATTCATCCGCCGAATGCGAAGCCAGTTCCTTGTCGAAGGTGAGGGTGATGGTCAGGTCGACCTGCAAGCCGGCCAGGATGGCGGCGCGTTCTTCGGGAGAGGTGAGGTAAAAAGGAGCGCCGTTGCCGCGCAGGACTTTCGAGGGATGCGGGAAAAAAGTGATAACAACGGCCGGAAGGCCCTGGCTGTGGGCGCCCTCTGTAAGCCGTTTGATAATCGATTGGTGGCCCAAGTGGACGCCATCGAAGGAACCGATGGTTACCCACGAACCTTCCAGTTGCACTGTATCCAGGCCGCGTAGATGTTGCATGCGCAGGGACTAAGAGAAAAACACTTTTTTAGGCTGCCATTCACCGGTCGCGTCGTCGAATTCGAGTAAGGCGACCAGTTCCCCCTGTTGGCTGATGCCGCGGGCCTGCTTGCCCCGGCTGGCGTCACCCGGAACGCGGTGCCCGTGACGGATGGCCTCGACCTCATCCCCGGTCAGGTCGATTGCCGGCCAATCGGAAAGGGCTTCAGCAGCCGGGATGACGAGCTGGTACCAGGTGCCATTATCGAACTGTTCGCGCAGCTTGCGTAGCGGCACTGCATCGCGCAGAGTGAAGCGGCCGCTCTTGGTGCGGCGCAGGCCTACCAGGTGGGCGCCGCAGCCCAATACTTCGCCCAGGTCGTGGGCCAAAGAACGTACGTACGTGCCCGAGGAGCAGTACACATCGATGACGGCCTCGGGCGGCGCCCATTCGAGCAGCTCGAGGTTGTAAACCTGGATCGTGCGCGGGGACAGGTCCACTTCCTCGCCCTCGCGGGCCATCTCGTAGGCCTTGCGGCCCTTGATCTTGACCGCCGAGTAAGGAGGTGGGACCTGCTCGATGGTACCCACGAATTTCTTGAGCGCGGCTTCGAACTGCTCTTCGGTTACGTTCACCGGAGAGGTGCTCAAGACGCGCCCATCGGCGTCGTAGGTATCGGTGCGCGTGCCCAGGCGAACGACCGCCTGGTAACGCTTATCCGATGCGGAAACATATTCGCTGAGGCGAACGGCGGGTCCGAGGAGGATCACCAGGACACCCGAAGCGCGCGGGTCCAAAGTACCGGTATGGCCTGCACGGCGGATATTGGTTCCCTTGCGGACGATCTGGACAACGTCATGAGAGGTCAGACCGACCGGTTTGTCGACAACCAATACGCCAGAGATAGCATTCTTTAAGTTTAAATCGTTATCGTTCATATGTTTTTTTCCCCATCAAGAGCCATTATACATGTTAATTCGATTCCTGTAATTGGCCTGATTTTTTCCCGTTCGCCCCGTTCTTGAGCAACTGGCGGGTAGCAGAGATTACCTTGTCCTGCACGTCCCCCAGTGGGCCGGGGATGTCGGCTCCGGCGGCTGCGGGATGCCCGCCGCCGCCAAACTGTAACGCTAATTGGGAAACATCCCAACCGGGTTGGGCGCGCCAGCTTACTTTAACATGGTTTTCTTTCTGTTCGACAAATATTATACCGATATCGCTTTCTTCGATGGAGGCCAGGATGTTGACAAGATCGGCGTCGTCGTTGCCGGGGTACGAGGACTTGGTGCGGTCACTTAACGTGAGGGTAGTCCAAACCAGGCGGTCCTCACGCTGCAAGCGCTCCAGCCCCAGGCCCCAGAAACGAGCAGCTTCGTAGGATCTGCGAATGAGGGCCCGGTTGTACAGCTCGGATAAGTTGGCCCCTTTTTCCATCAAGCTCGCTGCCAGGCGGAGTGTGTTTGGCCTTACATTGGAGGTGCGGAAACCGATGGTGTCGCTAACCACGCCGGTTAGCAGCGCCTTGGCAACCGGCTCGCTGATTTGAAGGCCCCATTTAAGCAAGTTTTCGGCCAGGATGGCCGACGTAGCCACGGCATCCGGGTCGACGAAGTTGACCCGGGCAAATTTAAGATTCGTGATGTGGTGATCAATGTTGAGGTCCGGCGGCCTCCCGTCGAGTACGTTACCGGTGCGCGAAAGGTCGGATATATCCAGGACGATTGAGGCGTCGTACTCGCCGTGCAGTTTTCGGGTGATGGCGGAGGCGCCTGGCAGATGCCTGAAGCTGGACGGAACGCCATCCGACAGGACCATCTGGACTTTCTTGCCCGATTCCTGTAAGGCCAGCCCCATGCCCAGCAGCGATCCAACGGCATCGCCATCCGGGCGGATGTGGGAGACCACTAAAATTTTCTCCGCGGCGTTTATTACCTGGCGGATCTGCTGGTGAATATCATTCTCCATCCCGCTTATCACCTTCCGGATTATCCGCGCCGGCCGGTCGGGATTTTCCCTCATCACGCAGGCTGGCGAGCAGTTTTTCGATGCGGTCAGCCTTTTCCGGAGTTGGGTCCCAGTGGAAGCGCAGACGTGGAAAGATTCTTAAATCGACGCGCTCGGCAAGGTTCTTACGGATAAATCCGCTTGCATGATTTAACCCCTCTAAAACCTCAGCGGCACGTTCGTGTCCTTCAACTGCGGATACGAAAATATCCGCAAAGGTAAATTCGCGGTCAACCTTGACGTCTGTGATCGATATTCCAGAGAGACGCGGATCGCTGATCTCCATGACGACCATTACAGAAAGCTCCTCACGGATGCGGTCTGCGATTCTTTGGAGTCGTAATTGCGAAGGCATTTAATTCCTCTTAACCAGTGAGCAAACCGGTCTGGCTCCCGTTCCCTATACTTTCTCGAGTGAATAACACTCAATGATATCGCCGGTTACGAAATCGTTAAAACCTTTCAATCCAATACCGCATTCCCAGCCGGTGCGCACTTCGCGCACGTCGTCTTTCTCGTGTTTCAGTGAGGCAATTTCGCCGTCGAACACAGTCTGGTCGCCGCGGCGGATACGGGCCTTGGCATTGCGATGGATTTCGCCTTCGCGCACCTTGGAGCCGGCAATGTTGCCCACTTTGGAGATGCGGAAGACGGTCATGACTTCGGCTTTGCCGATGATCACTTCCTTGAACTCAGGCGCCAGCATTCCTTTGAGCGCTTTCTCGACGTCTTCGATAAGGCGGTAGATGATCTCGTACTGCCGGATGGAGACGCCTTCGGCTTCTGCCAGGCGCCGGGCGGTAGTATCGGCTTGCACGTTGAAACCAACGATGATGGCTCGCGAAGCGGCTGCCAGCATCACGTCATTCTCGGTGACGTTACCGGTTTCGGCATACAGGACGTTAATTTTGATATCGCCCTTGTTCAACTCGTTCAACGAAGAGGTGATTGGTTCGAGCGAGCCCTGGACATCGGCCTTAAGGATCAGGCGCAATTCTTGAATTTCTCCGGCCTTGAAGCGGGAGAACAACTCCTCCAGGGTGGCTTTGGGGACTGCGGCCAGTTGCTCCTGGGCTTTGGTCTTGCGCTCCTCGACAACAGCCTTGGCTTCGCGCTCGGAGGGATAAATTTGGAATAGCTCGCCGGCTTCGGGCACATCGTTGAGACCCATGACCAGGGCCGGGGTGGAAGGTTTGGCTTTGACGATCTTCTTGCCGCGGAAATCGACCATGGCGCGGATCTTACCGTATGCTTTGCCGGCCAGCACCACGTCGCCCATTTGGAGCGTGCCGTTCTGCACGAGCAGGGTGGCGATGGTGCCGCGGGCCCGGTCCAGCTCGGCTTCGATTACAGTGCCGAAGACCTTTCCATTGGGGTTGGCGCGAATGTCGGAGCTGTCGGCCACCAGGAGGATGGCTTCGAGCAGGTCATCCAGGCCGGTTTTCTGCTTGGCGGAGACGGGTACCACGATGGTGCTGCCGTCCCACTCGTCCGGCACCAGGCCAGTGTCGGCAAGCTGGTGCTTGACGTAATCCGGATTGGCGTCGGGCCGATCGATCTTGTTCAGGGCAACCACAATGGGGACGCGGGCGGCCCGGGCGTGAGCGATGGCTTCGCGGGTCTGCGGCATGACGCCATCGTTGGCAGCCACCACCAGCACGACGACGTCGGCGCCCTGGGCGCCGCGGGCGCGCATTGCAGTGAAAGCAGCGTGGCCAGGGGTGTCCAGGAAGGTGACCTGCCGTCCCTTGTGCTCCACCTGGTAGGCGCCGACGTGCTGGGTGATGCCGCCGGCTTCGCCGCCGGCAACGTTGGTGTGCCGGATGGCATCCAGCAGGGTGGTCTTTCCATGGTCGACGTGACCCAGGATGGTGACCACCGGGGGCCGGGCAATCAATGATTTAGGATCTTCGGAAGCAATTAACTGGCGCCAGAGAGGGATTTCTCCGGTTTCCTTTACCTCTTCCACTTCGGGGGTTTCCAGGTTGGCCTCGAAACCCATTTCGGAGGCAACGATAGCCGCGGTATCGAAGTCTACCTGCTGATTGATATTTGCCATTACCCCATTCGACATCAAGATTTTGATTACTTGAATAGGGCTGGCCTGGATCATGGTGGCTAATTCGCGCACCGTAATGCTTGCAGGCAGCTCGATCTTCTTGTGCCCATTCTCGCTCATACCGCACCTCCTTGCTAAAATTCACCCCAGATTTTGACCCACCAACATCCCAGAATAATTGCGTTTCAGTGCTGACTGCTCTGAGGCCGCAAAGTATGCGCTGAGCTCGTTAATGGGCGTATTTTATTTGTTCATTTCGGTCATTCCGTTTAACGAGTTTTCCTCTGGTAAGATGGCCTCATCTTCGAGAGGTTCATCAGGCAAGCCAGCCATGAAGGCCAGTAAAAGCTGGCGGTCCTGGTCAGTCAATTCGGTCTTCAGAGCATGCGCCAGGGAGCCTTTCAATCCACGTTCCCAACAAGAACGTTTATTGTGAAGGTATGCCCCTCTGCCGGCGGCTTTACCGGTCGGGTCGACCGCAACACCCTCGGTCTTGCGTACGATGCGGATCAGAGTGCGCTTCGGCAAGACTTGATGGCAGCCGACACAGGTGCGCTGCGGCACATGCTTAACTCGTTTTCCCGTTTTTTTTGCCAAGTCCTCGTATCGTCCTGACCAATCCCTTATGGTTCCCAATCCCAACCGTCGCCGCGCTTGTGTTTTTTCTTGCTCAACACCACGTCGCGATCCGGATCGTATTCGATTTCAACGCTCTTGCGTTTCTTTTTCTTCTTCTTCTTGGTCGTGTCGTCGGTCTTGGCGGCTTCGCCTTCGACCTCTTCTTCGCCTTCTTCAACTTCCAGCATATCTGGCTTGAGCGCAAACAGCTCGTCGAAGGAGACTTCCTCTTCCGGCTCGACCTCGACGGCAACTACCGGGGCCACTTCTAACGGCTCGCCAGATACAGTCGTATCTGCAGGCGCCAGCGCTTCAGCCTCCACCGGGACGGTGGGCAGTTCCTCAACCGCTTCGGGCAGGACTTCAGCCGGAACAGCGCTAACAGCCTCTGCCGCGGGCGCAGTTTCCTCCGCCTGGGCTTCGGCGGCCACAATTTCCAGCGAGTCCATCAGACGGTTGATCTCGAGCATGGCCTTGGGTCCAATGCCCTGGAGTTTCAAAATGTCGTCCGGGTGGGTCTTCATGCGCAGGGCCAGCTCGCCGACGGTCAAATATCCAGCCTCTTGCAGCAGGACGGCGACATGATCGGGGAGGCCGCTGTCGAGGATGTTCTTTTCGAACGCGGCTGCCGGGATGGTTTTGCGCAGCTCGGCCTCGAACAGTTCTTCCACCTGCTTCTTTTCGGGGACCAGGCGGGCAGCCGTGCGGCGCTCGACGCGGTCGACGAAATGCATCAGGTGGTCGTTCTCGTCCAGCGAAAGGGTGCGTCCTTCGGTCTTTTTGGCCAGGATGCCCGTGATCTGATCGATTAATTCCTGGTCCTGGGCGAAGGATTCGAGCACAGGCTCGTGCTGGACTTTGTAGAGGGCATCGGTGGCGGCCTCTGTGAGGCTCTTGATGTCGATGCGCCAGTTGGTCAGCTTGGCTGCCAGCCGGGCGTTCTGGCCGTCACGGCCGATTGCCAGGCTGAGATGGTCCTCGGGGACGACGACGGTTGCGGTCTTGCCGCTGGCGGAACGCTCGTTCAAATAGACGCCGCTGGCCTTGGCTGGGCTGATTGCCTTGGCAATGAACACGGCCGGGTCGGGATTCCATTCGATCACATCGATCTTTTCGTCGTGGAGCTCGCGAACGATGGCCTGGATACGCACGCCGCGGATGCCTACGCAGGCGCCAACCGGATCGATGCCGGATTGGGTGGCCGAAACGGCAACCTTGGCGCGCTCGCCCGGCTCGCGGGCGATGGAACGGATCTCAACCACGCCGTGATAGATCTCAGGCACTTCATTTTCGAGCAGGCGGCGTAGAAAATCACGATGGGTGCGCGACAGGACGATCTGCGGGCCGCGTGGGCTGTCTTTGACCTCGGCGACGAGGGCGCGCACGCGGTCGTGGAGGCGGAAGCGCTCACCGGGGATCATATCCTTGCGCGCCATGCCGCCCTCGGCGCGCATTTCCATACCGATGGTCAGACCCTGGGAGTTGATCGCCTGGACGACGCCGCTGACGATTTCACCCAACTGCTTCTCGTAAAAAGTCTTTTGGGCGGAACGCTCGGCGTCGCGGATGCGCTGTTGAATCACCTGGCGGGCGGTTTGCGCCGCGACCCGGCCGAAATCGTGCGGCGTGCTCTCGACAGTCACCATGCTGCCAAGCTCGGCATCTGGTACATAGCGGCGCGCTTCGTTGAGCGTGACTTCCGTACGGGTGTCCTGCACGGAATCGACGACTTCTTTTTCGGCAAAGATCTGGACTTTCCCGGTGTCAGGATCGATCTTGGCTTCTACGTTTTGAGCGCTGGAGGCATTGACGGCCCTGCGGTAAGCAGAGACCATAGCCGATTCGAGCGCCTTCAGGATTACTTCCTTCGGGAGCTGCTTTTCTTCCAGCACTTCATTAAAGGCCAGCGTAAATTCGTTCTTCATGCGTACAAACTCTCCAGGCTAGTTACCCTTTATACGCAGAAAAGTGGGGGACTCCCACTTTTCGGTGCGTTCAATCATGTTCCCTACCAACAACAACTGCATTTTAACATAACTTGTCAAGGCTTGCAAGGCATCATATTTGGGGTGTTTCCCGGCTGTGTATTGCGCAGCCGGAAAACACCCCGCGAATCACTCTTCTTCTTCTCTCTCGCCCAGGACCGGCAGGTTGAACTCAACTCCAACCTGGAGGCCGGCTTCTTTTAAAGAATTTACCACCGGGACCAGCAAGGGGACGCCGTGTTTGGCGTTGTATTCGGCGCGCTCGAATTCCTTTTCGCCATGGATGAAGATGCGGTCCTTGCCGATTGCCTTGGGTGAATTTTTGATCTGCTGGATCAATCCATCCATATCGCGCTTAAATTCGTCGATGGGGCGGAAAACGTCCGGGCGGATGGCGGCGAAGAAATGGCCTACGTTGGCAAAACGGCCCTCGCTGCTGGGATGACCGACGTCGCCGGCGAAGGCCGATCCGGAGAGTACGCCCGAGAAGATATCCACCAGGAGGCCCAGGCCGTAGCCCTTGTAGCCGCGCATCAGGTCGATGCCGCCCAGCGGCATGAGGGCGCCGCCTTTGAGCACGGCGGTGGGATTGGTGGTGACCCGGCCGTCTCCGTCGATGCCCCAGCCCTCTGGAATGGGCTTGCCGGCTTTTTCGTACACGGTGATACGCCCAATGGGGACGATACTGGTGGCCATATCCAGCACGTAGGGGCGCTCGGCGCCGGTTGGCACAGCCACGGCGATCGGGTTGGTGCCGATGAGGGCCTTGCGCCCGTAGGTTGGGGCAACCAGCGGCTGGGAATTGGTGAAGCTGATGCCGATCATATCGTGCTCGAGGGCCATCATGGCGTAATACCCGGCGATGCCGTAATGGTTGCTGTTGCGTACGGTCACCATGGCAATGCCGATCTGTTTGGCTTTTTCGATGCAGCGCAGCATGGCCTGTTTTCCGACCACTTGGCCCATGCCGTTCCCGGCGGAGAGAGCCAGCGAAACCGGCGTTTCACGCAGCACAGTCACCGGCGAAAGCGGGTCGATCAGCCCTTTGCGCAGGCGGTCGCCGTAATAAGTGTTCAGGCGGATGATGCCATGCGAATCGACGCCGCGCAGGTCGGCTGACAGAAGAACTTCAGCCGCGGTCTCGGCGTCGGCCCGGGACAGTTTTAATTGGGTGAAGAAGCGGACCATGTAGTCCGTCAGGTCTTCGGGGCGAAAAAGCTGGAATTTGGCCATATCAACCTCGGGGTGAATATAAGATTTTATTGATCAATTTTGATGTCTAAAATATATCAGAAAATGAGATTTTTTGGGTATGTTTCGAATGGAAAAATACCCTGCACAGCTCTTCAATCTCTATAGGGTAATTGACATGCCAGTCCAATGCACCTATACTGGACTAGTTCCTGGATGATTAAGCAACGAGGCGTTTTCAACGTATGCCTGCAAAAAAGAGCTTATCGGCAATCCTATTGGTTTGGCTGGCCTGGAATTTGTCCGGCTGCATTTCTATCGGCGACGCAACGGACACCCCGGCTGCCGGTTTGACACCCCTGGCCATTTCGCAGGAGAAGAGAGACCCGCTGGCGGCGCTGACCGGCACACCGGTGGTTTCCGACGTTTCGGGGTCGGTGACCGTCCATTTGCAGAATAATTCGGATTGGAACGTATGTTACGCCTATATCACCGCGCCGACCGACGATACCTGGGGAAAGGATCGCCTGGATAATGGCGAGGAGATCGCGCCCGGGGCAACGCGGGCGATTCCATTCAAGGCCGGCGCATTCGACCTGCTGGCCGAGAACTGTGATTACATGGCGCTGAATGAGCGTTACGGATTGGTCTTAGCGGGGGATTATACCTGGGAGGTAAACGGGCCGCAGGAGCTGTTTTTCAGCGATTTTTCAGCGGGCCAACCGGCCTTACAGCTCCCAACTCCTGAGGCCGCAGCCAGCATAAACAATGAAATGCTCGAAATTTCAGCAGCCCGGCCAGATGGTCTGGTTCTGGCAAAGGCTGGTCTGTCCGCGGCGGATGTAAATGTGGTGATCGAAGCAACAGCAGCACAAGCGCCCACTGAGGGCAACGCCTCCTTCGCCGCGGCCTGCCGCCTGCAGCCTAACGGAGACGGCTACGTGTTCCTGGCGCGCAGCGACAGCCAGTACAGCATCCAGAAGGTCAGCGGGCAGAAATGGACGCCCCTGGTCGATTGGCATAAGTCGGCGGACGTGGCGCTGGACGCAGGGGTGAACGTGTTGGAAGCACGCTGCAAGGGCGATAAGCTCAGGTTGAGGGTCAACGGGCTGACAGTTGCCAACGTCCAGGATGCGGAATTTACCAACGGCGACTTCGGTCTGGGGACGATCAATTACTCGACCGGCAAGGCGACTTACCAATTTGACAACGTGTCGGTGGTGATACCGGATGCATTTAAATAACTCTGTATTGCCGGCGGATGCGAAGATCATAATTCTTGAAAGGCGGACATGAGGCATGGCGCGAAAATTTCCTTACGAATTCATTGGAGACATCCTGATTACCCCCGAACAAATCCACGAACGGGTTAGCGAGCTGGGCAAACAGATTACGCTCGATTACGCCGGATCGGATAAATTGTTGATTTTGGGGCTGCTGCGCGGCAGCGTGGTGTTCATCACCGACCTGATGCGGAAAATCCACCACCCGATGACGATGGATTTCATGTCGGTCTCGTCGTATTCGGGCTCGGAATCCTCGGGGTTCGTACGCATCGATTCGGATCACAAGACCAACATTTTCGGCTGGGACGTGATCCTGGTGGACGATATCGTGGACACGGGGTATACGATCCAGACCGTGCGTAAGCTGCTACTGGACCGCAAGCCGAAGAGCCTGAAAGTGTGCGCCCTGTTGGATAAAAAGGAGCGGCACAAGGTAGAGACGCCCATCGATTACCTGGGGTTCGACATCCCGGATTATTTCGTGGTGGGCTATGGATTGGACATCGACGAGAAGGGGAGAAACTTACCTTATATTGCCAGCGTAGATCTGGCAAAATATAAAAAATAACCTTTTAAGGGCAATGGCTCATCGTTGGGATCGGCCTGATAATATTGATTCTGGCATTAGCGGCGTTTGGTTTGTTATTGCTGACACATTGGTGTTGGGATAGCCCCCACATTTTTTGGCATTTTTTTGGGCGTACATCGCCTTGTCGGCTTCTTGGATAAGGTCCTCCAGGGAGGCCGGCTGTTCCATTAAGAAATGGGCAACCCCATAACTTACCGAGATCAAATATTGGTGCTTATTTTGCCGGTTGAGCGTCTCCAGGTGTTCGTGCATGCGCTCCAGGATCATATCCGTCGAATTATCGTGCGTCTCGAGCGCCAGAATAATGAACTCATCGCCGCCCAAGCGAGCGCAGATGTCGGAGGCGCGGACCGTATACCGCAATACGGCGGCTGTTTCAATGAGGGCTGTGTCGCCTTGCGCGTGCCCATAATGATCGTTGATCAATTTCAGGCCATCCATGTCGATAAAAATGACCGCGGCTCGCAGGCTCATGCGCTTTGCCATCTGGATCAATTGGCCAGCCAGGACAAAAAAACCGCGCCGGTTGCTCAACCCGGTCAGCTCATCTACCAGGGATAACTCGCGCAGCTCTTCCTCGAACTGCTTGCGCTCGGTTACGTCGTGAACGACGATCAGGCGGCCGATATTTCGGCCCAAATCATCCTGCAAAGGCGAGTCGGTCAAATCGTAAAAAATGCTCTGGCCGGCCTTATCCAGATGGATTTCAGCTTTTACCGGTTCGGCTGATACATTCGTCCCACAGGCGTTGCGCAGCTCATCCCAGGCCGAGAAAGCCATACTAACATTCTCGCCGATCGGCGCTTGAGTCCAGCCCAAGATTTTAAGCGCCATGGGATTGGCGTCCACCAGGCGGGCCTGGCTGTCGAGCACGAAGACGCCGTCGTTCAGATGCTCGATCAATGCATCGCGGGCTACTGGTGCCAGGTCCAGCAGGCGGTAGCGCAGCATGGCCCAGGCGATGCCCAATCCCCAGGTATTATAGGCAAAAGCGTTCCAATCCAGGTACTTTAAACCGGGGAAGGGTTGGAAACCGGCCATATAGAGGATGAAAACGACCAGCGGGATCATGGCGATTGAGGCCATGAGCGTGGCCTGTTTGCGGTAAAGGGGCGAAGTGTTCTGCCGCTTGCGCCAAAGCAGGATGATCCCCAGGATCACCGGGATGCAGGAATACAGCGCCAGGGGATAGGCAGGGCCGCGGGTAAACCCGAGCAGCGGGATAATGCCGCTCGTATCCACCCAGGCCGTGCTGTAGACCAGGTGAAACGTGTCGTCCGTATATTTGCAGATAAGCAGCAGGGTCGGGAAAATAAAGAGCAGAAGGATATTCCTGCGGGTAATCCATTTTTGCCGGTCGGTGTATTGAAAAACGAATAAAAGGAACAGGGTCGGAAAGGAATAAATGCCCAGGTATTCAAATTTAGACCAGAATAGCATGGTGTGCAAATCCAAGGTGGCCAGTTCCATGCTGTAGCCGAGGACGTAGATGGTCAAGGCTGCCATGAAAAGCGAAAACATCTGCGATCCGCGCGTGCCCCTCAGCCGCCAGGCATACGCTGCCAATATAGCCGACAATGCTCCACAAATAAGAACGATAATCGAAATTGGATTCGGTCGCATATCATTTTTTTTGTTCTTGAAATTGTTACAAACCTTCTTTTCTAATTATATTGATTTGAGGGATGGTTTTTAATAAAAATAAAGTTAAATTGTCATACAAGTACTTATCAGAAAGGGAGATTAGAGAATAGAGAAATGAGAAGTGAAATTAGCGAAATTTGTGGATAAGAAAGCTGTCGAAACCTCTTCAATCCAAATCCGTATATAAGTTGATGAAATTTCTCAACTAAATCTTTTTTGGAGCAGGTAAGATGGCCGATTCTACAGTCGGGAAGAAAAATGGGTGTGTGTTTATTGGTTTACGTGTTGCGATGTGGGCAGGGTTGGGATTGGCGGTCCTGCTGGTTGGTTTAAGCATCTGGCAGGCCTGGTCGAGTGCGAACGAAAGTCGGCAGTTCCCAGCACCGGGGCAGCTTTATGATGTGGGCGGCGGTGTACGCTTACATCTTTTCTGCACTGGCTCCGGAAGTCCGACAATCCTTCTGGAAAGCGGCCTGGGCGCCCCGGGGGTCATGTGGGGGCTGGTACAGCCGGAGCTGGCAAAGAATTACCGGGTATGTTCATACGACCGGGCTGGCCTGGGTTGGAGCGATGCGCCAGGCGAGCCACGGACGGCCCAAAATATCGTCAATGAACTTCATACGCTGCTTACAGCGGCAAACATCAAGGGATCTTATATCCTGGTCGGGCACTCCTTTGGCGGGTATATGGTGCGAGTTTATGCTAAGGAGTACCCGACGGAGGTGGCGGGGATGGTGCTGGTGGGAGCCGGGCATGAGGATTTCAACCGATTGATGCCACCCGGTTGCGAGGCGATCGCCCAGAGCAATACGGACTTCGGCCAACTGGCGCAGCCGCTCACTACCCTGGGAATCATGCGCCTGGCGGGCAATTTGGGCCTGCTTGCCCCTTTGACCGGCGATATGTTAAGAGGCGTGCCTGCCGACCTGCAATCCGAGTTATCGGCGCTCACATTTTACAACCCGCAGTACTGGAAGACTTACGTGGCGGAAATGACCTCGCTGCCTGAGAGTGAGGCCGAGGTGCGTGACTCAGGAGAATTAGGCAGCCTGCCGTTGATCGTGGTCTCCGGCAGCCCGGACGTCAGCCGAGTGCCGGCGAGCTGCAACGCCAACAGTGTGGTGGCGCTTTCAAGGGAACTGCAGAATGCACTGGCTCGCCTTTCGACAAACAGCGAACAAATCCTATGCGACACCTGCGGGCATTATATCCCTCTGACCGACCCTCAGTTAGTTGTGGAAGCAGTTGGAAGAGCGATATCGGCTAAAAAACCATGAAATTAAATAAAGTTGGAGAAATTATCTCTAAGAGCCTGGATCAGATCGCCGGGCGTCCCAATAACGAAATCTAAAGATGAAATTTGACCTGCCATTAAAAAGTGCTCCTTATCGTGGGTGACAAACCAGTCAGGAGCTACTTGCATTGCTTCAGCCAATACATTGGCATCCGGCTCATAAGCCACGATGGAGCGCGCAATCTTAATTTGCCTTGCTGTGGGGGCCGGGCCAGTCTCGACCCTTCCAACGTTTAATAGTTGAGCCAGTAATGGAAGGGATTGACCTGCTTTTCGACGCACGACGGTCTCGCACTCTCTGAGTACATTCGGGCCAACGATAAGCTGAAACATTCCGGCTTCTCCGAGCTGGAACAATTTCCGCGCTCCGCCGGTCGGGGAGAGCACGGCGGCGAAGTAGGCGGCGCGACTAACGTTGGTAACGCAAGTAGACGATCCCAGTGTGTAACGTATGCGTTTCCACCAGTTTCAGCCTGACCGCCTCGTTTAGGGCCGGGTATATGGATCTACCGGCGCCCAGGATGATTGGCTGGATGAAGATCTGGTATTCGTCGACCAGGCCGGCTTGGATGAGCGTGGAGACCAGCTTCAGCCCGCCCACGCTCAGGTCCGGGCCGGGCTGCTCTCTCAGGCGGGTGACCACGGCGACGGGGTCGCCGCGCTCCACCCTGGTGTTGCCTTCTACCCGTTCCAGGGTGCTGGAGAAAACGGTCGTGGGGATCTGCTGCCAGATGTGCATAAACTCGAGCATATAGGCGGGCATCGACCGGGGGTCGATGGTCGCCCATAAAGCATGATTGTTGGCGTACATCCCCCGTCCCCACAAATAGCCGCCGACCTGGCGTTCCAGGTCGTTCGAGTAGCGGAACAACTCCTCGTCAGCGATAACCCAGTCCGGGCGTTCACCCGGCATTTCAATTAAACCGTTCAGCGAGACGTTGAATTTGTAGACTATCTTGGCCATGTTTCGAGCTCCTATAAATACTGAACCACGAAGGACACGATTAATTCGTGGTTCAATTCTTCTCTTGCCTGGTAACCGGGAATCTCTGCGCACTGCGGACGCGGGCCCGGGCGACCTCGATTTCACGGTTACGCGGTGGAGCGTTGGTTGCGAGGGAGCGCAGCAGCGTGCTGGAGGCGGCTGCCACCGCGTCGACGGCGGCCTGAAAGGCGGCTTCGTTGGCTTTGGATGGTTTGTTGGAACCGCTGATCTTGCGCACGTATTGCAGCGCGGCGGCGCGGATTTCGTCATCGCTTACTGGCGGATCGAAATTAAAGAGAGGTTTGATGTTCCGACACATACACAGCTCCTCGGTAGGGCTTTAAAGTCATCAGGTTGGCCTGAACAAGGACCCAAAATAGAACATATGTTTTTGCAGATATATAGTGTAATATTCTTATCCAAAATGTCAAGAACGAGTTTCCTGTGGTTATAGTTGTTATAAAAAATCGTCCTTGAAATCGGGCAGCATTAACCCGAATCGAATCTTTCCCCCAGCCTCTCCCCTTTTGAATTTTGACAAATAAAAATCGTCTAGCTACCTGACAGTTTCAAAACAAGGTTGAATTGGTCATCGTTTTTATGCCATTTGAGATATCGCCTGAGGCTCAAGCCATCAGGCTAGGTGAATCAAGCCCGATAAATCGGGCTAGTTCAGGCCAAAAGCCGAAAAATAACCTGCTTATGGTTTTTGAGAACTTAAAAGGGTAATCAGCCTCTAGGCAGGCCTTCTAGCCTCACCC
>DBMK01000215.1 GCA_002298885.1 Anaerolineaceae bacterium UBA700 | reverse complement strand
CGCCGGTACACCGGCCGCAGAAACTTCTGCCTGATTCGTTACATAATCGCACAACGGCGCGCTCAGCCGGTCCAGGGCGGAGGTCTTGAGCAGAAAATCCTGGATATGAGTCGGCTGGCGGTTGAGCACCTCTTCTACCAGGTAATCGGCGATGTAGCGATCCTCGCCGCTGAAGGCTTCGACCAACGAATGCCTGTCGCTAGAATCCTGAAGGGAAAGGGCCGCCATCTGCATGCCCACAATCCAGCCTTCGGTGCGGTTCTCCAGGGCGGCAAGGTCTTCGTCGGTCAGGCCCAGTTTCATGCCGGTATTGAAAAAGGCCGCGATTTCGGCATGGGTGAAGCGCAGGTCGGCGCCGCGAATTTCGTTCATTTCGCCCCGCCCGCGCCGGCGCGCAAGCTGCAGCGGCGGATCGGCGCGAGTGGTCAGGATCGGGTGAAGCTGGGGCGGAAGATGGTCCAGGAAGAAGTTGATGCTCTCGTGGATCGGGGCAGAATCGATCAGGTGATAGTCGTCCAACACCAGCGCCAGGCGCTCCGGCAGCCCCGCCAGTTCGTTGATCAAGGTGGCTACCACTGCGGTTAGGGACGGAGCCTGGGGCGACTGCAGCGCCGCCAGGGCCGTGCTCCCCAGCCCTTCCCGCGCCGTTTGCAGGGCGGCGATCAGGTAGCGCCAGAAGCTGACCGGATCGGAGTCAGATTCATCCAGGGTTAGCCAGCAAAATTTGGGGCTGCCAGAAGAGGCTTCAGGAGTGGAGAGACTGGCAATCCATTCGATAATCAGGGTCGATTTGCCGAAACCGGGCGGGGCAGAGATCAAGGTCATGCGCTTGCCCTGCGCCAGGCCGTTTTCCAGCTTCTGCAGCAGGCGCGGGCGCGCCACCATTCCGGCGCGCAGGCGCGGGATGAACAGCTTGGTCTTAAGCAGCTCGTTTGACATGGCGACACTTAAGCATAGCACAGGAAAGCGAATGCGAGGCGCTTTGTGGGAATTGAGATTTGAGCGTGGAGAGTAGAGAGTCGAGAGCAGTTACGGCTCTCAACTCTCTACTCTCCACGCTTTAAAGCTGCAATTTGTTGTTTCAAGCAGCTTTTTGGGCGCTGCCGGCGATGTGCGGCCCGGCCAGGCCCCATTCGCGAAAGCTGAAATGCTCGATATCCAGGTGAGAAAATCCGGCGGCGGAAATGGTCTCCCAGGTCTCGCGGTTGGGATGGCAGCCATCCCCCACCAGGGTCCACAGCGGTTGGATCAAATTTTGCATCCGGCGCTGGCGGGTGCCGCGCGGCGCGGCCACGTGCTCGATGAATACGAAGCGCCCGCCCGGTTTGAGGATGCGCAGGATCTCCTGCAGGCTGTCCTGGGGATGGGCTACGGAGCACAGCACCAGCGTGCTGACCACGGCATCCATGCTGGCATCGGCGGCCGGCAGGCGGACGCCGCGCGGGTCTCCTGGCTCGATGCGGAGGGTCTCAGGCGGCCGGCCCAGGGCGCGAATGGTCTGCTGGAGGTAAGGGAGCATGTAAGGGTTGGGCTCCACCCCGATCCAGCGCACGTCCGGCGAATAATAGCGCAGGTTCGGGCCATCGCCCGGCCCGATCTCAAGCACGTCGCCGTGCAGGGCGCCGAAAAGCGCCCGCTTGCGGGCGGAGATCGCCAGCTCGTAAGCGTCGCCGCCTTGAGCGTTCATCCAGGCGAACAGGCGCTTCCTGAGGCTGCCCCGAGGGGGTGAGGTGGTTTGCATGGTGGAATTGTAATTCGTCCTGAATTTTAGTAAAGGGGCAATTATAATTACGCGAGTGACCAGTGAATTGGTAAATTGGAAGATGCGCAATCGTAGTGACGACTTTAGTCGTTCCTGCCTTGCGGGAACGACTAAAGTCGTCATTACGATTGCGCATCTTCTGGGAGTTCCTGATGCGATTTAAATGTTTGACCTGTGAAGCCCTGGCCCGGCCGGTTTATTTATGCGCGGCTCAATCGCCGAACTCGGTCGATGTTGAGCTGCTGAAGATTGGCCTGCACGACCGCCCGGCGAAACTGCGCGCCCAGCTCCAGGAGCGCATCGACGCCGCCGGCGAAAAGTACGACGGCGTGCTACTGGCCTACGGACTGTGCGGGCAGGCCACGGCCGGGCTGGTCGCCCGCAGTGCGCCCCTGGTGCTGCCACGGGCGCACGACTGCATCACCTTGTTCCTGGGCAGCCGCCAGCGTTACAAGGAGCAGTTTGAGGATAATCCAGGAACCTACTGGTACTCTCGGGATTACATCGAACGCCGCGACCGGTCCACGCAACTGCTCTCGATGGGCTCTGGGATCGACCTGGACGTCCAGGCCACCTACGACGCCTACGTCGAAAAATACGGCAAGGACAACGCCGATTACCTGATGGAGGTGATGGGCGCCTGGCAGAGCCATTACAACCGGGCAGCCTTCATCGACCTGGGGGTAGGGGATGACTCCGAGGTGGAGGGGTTGGCCCAGGCCGAGGCGAAGCGCCGGGGCTGGGCTTTCGAGCGCATCCAGGGGGATATTGGCCTGATCCGCCGCCTGGTGCAGGGGGCCTGGGACGACGATTTCCTGGTCGTTCCGCCCGGCCAGCAAGTGACTATGTCCGGCGGCGACGACGTCATCCGCTGTGAATTTTGACCCCTCCCCCGGCCCCTCCC
>DBMK01000132.1 GCA_002298885.1 Anaerolineaceae bacterium UBA700 | reverse complement strand
CCTCATTCGCCCATTCGCATCATCCGCGATTAAAATTTTGGTATATCAAGGAAATGTTTGAGGAGTACCATTGTAATCGACGACTTCAGGTACGCAAAACCATTCTTCTTTTGGATACTGTGGGTGGGCATTTGGGGTAATTGAGTGAGTTTGGATGAGGAAATCCAGGGCTTTTTGGGCTTCGGGGGGACGCCAGTTAAAAAGATGAGCCACGTCGGTAAGGCGGGCGGCGCCAACGGACCGGAAAAAAAGGTGGGCAATCTTCTGGCGGGCGGCGGATTCGGAAATTTCAAGAGTTGTCACCTGGCTAAATAAATCGGGGTGATGGCGGTGGGTGCACTCGTAGATAAAGGCGTAGCGCCATGCACCCACTGGCGCAATGCCGATGGGCATGATCTTGAACTCCATCTGCAGGTCGTCCAGGGCGCGGTTGAAACGCCCATCTGAACCAGGGTTAGTGAGGTGGGCAGCTTTACGCAGTGAAATGGTGTCCATCGGGCCTTCGTGGAGCAGGGCTTCGAAGACCCATTTTGCCTCTGGACGTAGCTGCCCCTGCTCGTATTGGAACTGGTAATCTTCTTCCGGCTCTCCGTAGTTGGGAGAAAGGGCGTAGAAATAAGGCAGAACGTCCAGCGAGAGCATTGCATTGCGGTGCTTGATCACGCGGCCGTAATACCAACGTTTCAGGCCGAGCGAGTCATCCTTCCAGCCCCAGGTGATGTGCCCCGGGTCGTCGTGGTTATCCCCAACTGGACGGTCGCCAGCTACTGCCGCCCACAAGCTGGGCAGCTCGATGCCCTTGTTGGGCCAGAACAAAACGAACCCACGCTCATTTACAAAATTGGCCGCTTCTTCCACCGTCGCCAGGCGCAGCCCCGGCGCCATACGGAAGGTTTGAGCGCGATAGGAACGAAGTAGGTCGAGGGAAAGCATGGAAGAAGTTTACAGTAGTTAAGTTTACAGTTTACAGTGTATAAGTTTGCAGTTTAAATGAAAAAGCTTGTCCACGAATTACACGAATGGAAACGAATTTACACGAAGTGAATTTTTAAAAAACCCATTTGCGTCATTTATTTTAAATTCGTGTGATTCGCGGATCCGGTTTTGACTTTGAACTGTGAACTGTAAACTGTAAACTGTCAACTTTCTCTACTCTCTACTCTCTTTTCAGAATATGAGTAATGATATTCGAGCCGCTGCCACCGATGTTCTGGGTCATGCCGATGCGGGCGCCTTCGATCTGAGTGCCTAAGGCTTCGCCGCGCAACTGCTGGACGACCTCACAAATCTGGTACATCCCGGTTGCGCCTACAGGGTGACCTCGAGCCTTGAGGCCGCCACGAGTAGCAAGAGGGATGCGTCCGGTGGGGAAGATTTCGCCTTCCTGGGCCAGGCGGGGTCCCTGGCCTTGATCGGCAAAGCCGTTGGCTTCGAGCGAGAGGGCAGCCATGATACTGAATGCATCGTGGGCTTCAAATAGATCGATGTCCTGCGGGCCAATCCCGGCCTGGGCGTAAGCCTTCTTGGAAGCCAGCTCCGCAGCTTTCAGCCACAAGGGTTGGCGCCGGTTCTGGATGGTGATCGAATCGGTGGCTGCGCCGGAGCCGATCATTTTGATCACCGGCAGGCCGCGCTGGCGCGCCATTTCCACGGGTACGAGGATTGCAGCTGCCGAACCGTCACCGGTACCTGAAGCATCCATTAAATTGATTGGCTCGCAGATCATTCCAGCGCGCTGGTAATCGGCCAGTGTGATTGGCTCCCGAAAACGCGCAAAGGGATTGTGGGCGCCATTGGCGTGGGCGTTGATTGAAAATGGGGCGAAATCATCCTTCTTCCAGCCGAATTCAAACATATACCGGCGCATGATCAGTGCGTTCAAAGCCACGAAGGACAGCCCCATGTCCACTTCCAGGTCGGCGTCGGCGGCGGTGGCCAGGTAAGCCGTAATTTCTTCGCCGGGCACGTCGCTCATTTTTTCAACACCGGCGGAAATGGCGATCTCGATTTCACCGGAGGCGACAGCCATCAGCGCCGAGCGAAACGCGGCCGCCCCCGAGCTGCAGGCAGCTTCGATGTGCATGGCGTCCGAAAAACGCAGTCCGACCCAATCGGCGATGGATGCGCCCAGGTGCTGCTGGTTGTTTGCCGGCCCGGACATCATATTGCCGACAAAAATGGCTTCTGCACCGGGAAGGCCGGCATCGTGCAGGGCAGCCAGGACTGCCTCGCCTGCCAGGTCCTTCATCGAACGGTCCCAATGTTCGTCAATCTTCGTCTGTCCGATCCCCAGGATAGCAACTTCGCGCATTATCGTTTCCCTTTCATTCCAAATATCACCAACAATTATACTTGCCGGATCTCTCAGTTTCTATCAAAATAGGGGGATGCGTAAATATTGGAGAGCTATCACTTTATCTTTACTGATCGTGGCAATAATGACCGGCTGCAGCGCTAATCCAGTCCTGCCCACTGCCAGCCCCGTCCCAACAACCATCGCCCGTAACCCTACCCGGACGCCCTTCCAACCGCTTCCGACCACGCCCCGCCCGGTTCCGTCCGCTACCCCGCAAGTCATTACCTTTTGGATCGATCCGGCTGTGCCGGGTGCGCTGCGCAGTGCACTTCATCTGCCGGGAAATTTCCAGCCGGCGGCCGCGGCAGCCGGTGCTTCTATCCGCCTGGAGCCAGTCAAAAACGAGACCGGGACGGTCAAATGGGTTTACGCCCTGGCGGCTCCATTCCCCACTTTTACGGATGGGGTCAGCCTGAATGATTTGACCGCTGCCTGGCGAGGTGAAAAGAAAGACCTGTTCCAAGGCCGGCCAATTCTGCTTTCCGCCAGCACCAAGGTGGCATTTTCGAGCCTTTGGGGTCCTCCAGCTGAGGATGCTGTACAAGTTGTCGATGAAAACAGCCTGCTGGACACTGCCTGGAACCAGAAGACGGCCTGGGCGCTGGTGCCCTTCGAATCCCTGGAACCGCGCTGGAAGGTGCTGCGCGTGGATGACCATTCACCGCTGGACAGGGATATGAACACCAATATTTATCCCCTCATCGTCTCCTTTGGGCTAACGGGCGATGCGAATGCATTGAGCATCCTGCAAGAGGAGACCGCGGCGGCGAAAGTAGAGGCGCTGCCGGCAACGAACCGCGATCCCAACAAAATGACCACCATTGTAATGACCGGGGTGACTGCCCTGGTGCGCGCCACCGCCGACCGGATGGAAAAAAAGGGCATCACCTACCCGGCCAGGGATATTCTGAGCTGGCTGCAGAACGCCGATTTCACCCACATCAGTAACGAAATTTCCTTCGATCCCAACTGCGCCAAGCCCAACGCCTCGGACCCCAGGCTGTTTTTCTGCAGCGCGCCAAAGTATATTGATTTACTAGATTACATCCATGCCAACGTCATCGACATGACGGGCAACCATTTGAACGATTTCGGCAGCGATAACTTGCTTTACACTTTGAAACTGTACGACGAGCATGGCATGCATCACTTTGCTGCCGGGGCGAACGCCGATGAAGCCAGGCAGCCCGTGCTGCTGGAGCACAACGGCAACAAGATCGCTTTCATCGGCTGCAATCCGGTTGGCCCCGTACACGATTGGGCCACTGCCGACAAACCCGGCGCGGCAAAGTGCGATATGGATTGGCTTGAAGGCGAAGTCCGGCAGTTACGCTCGAATGGGTATTTACCGATCGTGACCTTCCAATATTACGAGACCTATACGCCTATCCCCCAGCCGCAGCAGGTGATCGATTTCCACCGGATGGCCGCGGCCGGAGCCATCATCGTCAGCGGCAGCCAGGCCCACCGCCCGCAGGCCATGGATTTCCTGGGCGGGTCCTTTATCCACTACGGGCTGGGTAACCTGTTTTTCGACCAGATGGACACCCCCTGGAGCGGAACGCGCAACGAATATATCGACCGGCATGTAATTTACGACGGGCGCTACATTGGCGTGGATTTGTACACGGCGGTGTTGGAAGATTACGCCAAGCCCCGGCCGGCAACGCAGAAAGAACGCAACGACATGCTGACGGAGGAATTCCAGGCCAGCGGCTGGATTCCAAAATAATCAGGTGGATTTAACTTCTTCTAGGCGCCGGGCGGCTTCGATGCGGCTGCCCAGGAAGATGCTCAATTCATATAGCAGCACGAGCGGAGCCATAACGGTTAACGGTGCTACGATAGGGTCGGAAACCGGCGTGATAATTTCGGCAAAGGCGAAGAGGATGAAATAGGCGATCCGGCGCTGCTTTTTCATCACTTTTGTAGACAAGATATGTAACTGGACCAGGCCCACCAGGATGGTTGGAAGCTGAAAGGCCAGTCCGCAGGCTAATAAGAAAAAGATTACGAATGAAATATACGCATCTGCCGTGGGTAAAAGGGATACCTGGGGTGGAAAGAATTGGACCAGCACCCGGATCATGCCCCACAAAAGGTAAAAGCCAAACACCGCGCCCAGCGCAAAAAGCAGCAAGCTGCCAAACATGAGCGGAAAAACCAGTTTGCGCTCATTCTGATAAAGCCCGGGGCTGATGAATTTATAGATTTGGAAAGCCCACACCGGAAAGGCAACCACAACGCCGGTATATAAGGCCAACTGCCATTTAATCATGAAACCGTCGAGCAAGCTGAAAGCGTTCAGCTTCATTCCGCCGGACGGTAAAAGGATGACAGCCAGGATCTTATTTGAGAATAAAAATGCGACAATGGAAACAACAAGGATCGCTGCCAGCGAAATCAGGATGCGCCGGCGGAGTTCCTCCATGTGGTCGATAATCGACATTCGCTTATCCATGGTGCTGCTTCTCGGCGATTAAGGTTGGGAATTTGGCCTGGCTTGTCCCCCTTATCTTATTCGGTGACCATTTTTCCGCAATTGTTGCAGTAAGTGGCGGTCACGGGATTTGGCGTACCGCAGTGAATGCAGAACATTTTATCCGCCTGGGCCGGCTGGTTGGAAGGGAAAGTCGTTGGCTGAGCGGGACCAATATTCGCTTGAGATATTCCAGGCGGGGGATTCGAGGGCTTAGGGTCGCCGGATGCCTGGTTCATTTCTTCTTTAAAGCCTTCCGTCATTTCCCGGGCTCCCCGGCGGAATTCGGTAATCGCCTTGCCGATGCTGTGCCCGATTTCAGGCAAGCGACGTGGTCCGAAGATCAGCAGGGCTACTACTGCGATTAAAATTATATGAATGGGTTGGATTCCAAAAGGCAGCATTATTTTCTCCTTACGTTATAACTGCTGTTACCGTTAAGGCGCATCCATCATACTTCTTTATGATTAAAATATTCTGAACAAGGTATTTATTATAAATTAAGTAAATTATTCAATTTACCAAATTTGAATTCTTGAACTAAATCCAAGGAGGAGTGCATGTCTGATATTTTTGATATTTCGGTCACGATTGCCACAGGTTTCCCGGTCTGGCCGGGCGATCCGCCGATCAGCCTCGAACGGTTCAGCAGAATTGAGGACGGAGCGGGCGCAAACGTTTCAGCCCTTTCTATGCCCGTCCACTGCGGGACGCATATGGATGCTCCGTTCCACTTCATATCTGGGGGCGCCACGATCGAGATGCTGCCGCTGGAGGTTTTAATCGGCCCGGTGCAGGTAGTGCAGATCCCGGAATCGTTATGGACCATCACGGGCGAGGTGATCCGCGCTGCAGGCATCCGGCCGGGGACCGAGCGGGTGTTGTTCAAGACGCGCAACAGCCGCTACTGGGCTTCAGGCGCGGCGGAATTTCGGACCGATTTTACGGCGGTTGACGAAGGTGGGGCCAAAGCGCTTGTTGAACTGGGTATCCGCCTGGTAGGGATCGACTACTTTTCAATCGCTCCCTACGACCAAAGCGTGCCGACCCATAAAGTGTTGTTGGGGAACGGAATCGTCATTCTGGAGACGTGCGACTTATCCCAGGTGGATCCAGGTGTATATACGTTATATGCCCTGCCGGTAAAGCTGGGCGGCGCCGACGGCGCCCCAGTGAGGGCAGTGCTCATTCGATAAAAAAGTGCTGCGGCGGACGAAGCCCGCTGCAGCACTTTTTTTTTCAATTATTTCGGGACGATCAGGGTGTAGCCGCCGTCGATAATAATGACCTGACCGCGTATCATAAAGGCAGCCGGGGTACACAAGAATGCAACCAGCTCAGCGACGTCCTCAGGTTTGACCAGGCGTCCGGCAGGGGTATTTGCGATAGCGTGGGGAATGGTTTCTGGATCACTAAGGGCAGCAAAATGTTTCAAAATATCCGTTTCGACCAGGCTGGGCGAGACGGCATTGACGATAATGTTTTTTGGAGCGAGCTCGACCGCCAGGTAGCGGGTTAAAGTGTCGAGAGCGGCTTTACTGGCGCCGACTGCAATGTAATCCGGCATCACACGCTGTGAGCCAGGGCTGGTGATGGCAACCATGCTTCCGCCCCCGCGTTTCTCCATCAGCGGCACGGCTCGCTGGGCGCAGAATAGGAAGGCCCGGGCGTTTACGTCCATTGTCCAATCCCACCCCATGATTTTTTGCTGCATAGCAGGCCGGTTGAAACCGGAGGCGGCGTTATTGATGAAGATATCCAGTCCGCCAAACTCAGCGTCAATCGTGGCAAACAGGCGTTCGATATCCTCGGGTTTGCCAACATTGGCTTGCACTACCAGCGCTTTCCGCCCCAAAATGCGAATCTGCGCCGCCGTCTCTTCGGCGGGAGCCTGGTTTTTCAAGAAGTTGACGACGACGTCGGCGCCGCCGCAGGCCAGGCGAACGGCAATGGCCCTGCCGATGCCGCGTCCCGAGCCGGTGACGAGGGCCACCTTATTTTGGAAGGGCAGCTGGTTTTCCATCGGGGAGAATCCTGTATTGAACGGGACGAAATTCGAAAGCCGAAGGCTGGATGGGGTGGTCGCGGCGTAATTCGGCTTCAACCTGCATGTAGTCGTGGCGCAGGCGAGCCACGTTGACGCCGCAGCACTCGTCCGGCAGCGGATCGAGCCATTGGCGGCAGCGCTTAAACATTTTCAGCGCGCCGGTGTAATTGCCCCGCTGGACGTGGTAATACCCCACACCTACCTGGAGGATGCCGCGATAGAGATCGCGAATGGGGCCTTTCTCGCGGCGCCAGGCGTTCTCCAACTCTTCGTGCGCCTCGAAATACCTGCCGGCGTTGAAATACTCCAGCCCTTTAACGGCATCCGGGGGAAGCGGAAGGTCGCAGTCCGCGGCGACCCGAGCGGAGGGATTTTCGGAGAACTCCGGCGTATCCATTGGCGTGATTATATTGGTAAAATGGGGATTGTGCAATGAAGGAGGAGAATAGAGGGGAGAGAATGCAGAATAGAGAGTTGGATTTGGGGAGGGATGAAACGAGGTGAGGGTATGATGGATGAGATCGACGACAAGGAAATTTTGGGAGCGGCGTTGGAACACAGTTTTTGGACCTGGTCGGCCCAGAAGAAGGTCAACCCGATTACGGTGAAGCGCGCCAAGGGGGTGTATTTCTGGGACGTGGACGAAAAGCGCTACCTGGATTTCAATTCGATGACTATGTGCGTCAACATCGGCCACGGGGACGAACGCGTGATCGAGGCCATGGTGACCCAGGCTCGCCAGTTGACTTACGCTGCGCCCGGCATGGCGACCCGGCCGCGGGCCGAGCTGGGCAGGCTGCTGGCCGAGATTTGCCCGCCCGGACTGTCCAAATACCTGTTCACCCTCGGTGGGGCAGACGCCAACGAGAACGCCATCAAACTGGCGAGGGCATATACCGGGCGCTTCAAAATCCTGGCGCGCTACCGGTCGTACCACGGCGCCACATACGGCGCCATCGCTGCCACCGGCGACCCGCGCCGGCTGGCCTGGGAGCCGGCAGTGATGCCGGGGGTGGTGCATTTCCTTGACCCATACCGCTACCGGTCAACCTTCCACCGCACCAACCCGAACCTGGCCGAGTCTGAATTCTGCCAGGATTATCTCAACCACCTCGAAGAAATCATCCAGTTCGAAGGCCCAGAAACGATCGCCGCAATCCTGTTAGAGACCGTGACCGGCACCAACGGCATCCTGATCCCTCCGGATGGTTACCTGCAGGGTGTGCGTAAGATTTGCGACCATTACGGCATCCAATTGATATGCGATGAGGTAATGAGCGGGTTTGGCCGCACCGGTAAGTGGTTTGCAGTAAATCATTGGGACGTGATTCCCGACATCATGACCATGGCCAAAGGCCTGACTTCGGCCTACGCCCCGCTGGGCTGCGTGGCGATGAAACCGGAAATTGCAGCAACCTTCGACGAGCGAGTTTACGAAGGCGGCCTGACCTACAATGCGCATCCGGTGTCGCTGGCGGCAGCGATAGCCAATATCCAGGTGATGCAGGAAGACGGATTGATCGAAAAAGCCGCCCAAACCGGGCAGGTCCTGGCGGATATGCTGGCCGAGCTGCAAGACCGGCACCCTTCGGTAGGCGAAGTGCGCTCGATTGGCCTGTTTGGGGTGATCGAGCTGGTGCGGGACCGCAAGACAAAAGAGCCGATGGCGCCATACGGCGGGAGCAGCCCGGAGATGACCGCGCTGCGCAAGAAGCTGCTCGACCGCGGGCTATTCGTGTACACGCACTGGCATACAGTCCTGATCATCCCGCCGCTGATTATTACGCCGGAGCAGTTGGCTGAAGGAATAGCGATCATCGAAGATGGATTGGAAGTTACCGATAAGGCGGCAATATAACCGCGCATTACGCAGATTTCACTAATTCTTGTTGAGTTTCGTAGGTCGGGCCTCCTGGCCCGACATATGCCAGAGGATTAAATAATAAAATTTTTTCAATTGAGTAACTTTTCAAAATGATTAAGCATCAGTATACATAGATATTTGGAGAATCAGAATGAATTATGAGTTTGGAGGAGCATCATTGAACGACGAAAAAAAAGCGCAAGAGACGGTGGATGTGTTGGTGCTGGGGTCGGGGCCGGCGGGACTATCGGCGGCGCTGTACGCGGCAAGGGCCGAGCTGCATCCAGTGGTGCTGACCGGAATGGAGCTGGGTGGGCAGGCTTCATTGACCAACACCATCGAAAACTATCCCGGTTTTCCGGAAGGGGTCGGTGGCTCGCAGTTGGGTGAGCTGTTCCAGAAACAAGCCGAACGCTTTGGGGCGAGGGTGGAGTTCGAGCTGGCGACTGAGGTCGATTTAAAGACACGGCCGTTCGTGGTAAGGACGTACGACCATGAATACCTGGCCAAAAGCCTGATTGTGACCACCGGCGCCAGTCCCAACCATCTCAACGTCCCCGGCGAATCGGAGCTGACCGGCAAGGGCGTTTCGTACTGCGCCACCTGCGACGGCTGGTTTTTCAAGGACAAGAATGTTGTGGTCGTCGGTGGCGGGGATTCGGCGCTCGAAGAAGGGCTTTTCCTGACGCGCTACGCCTCGTCGGTTACCATCGTCCACCGGCGAGATGCCCTGCGGGCCGGCCACATCCTGCAGAATCGGGCCAAGGATAATCCGAAGATCAAATTCGTGTGGAATACAGTCGTCACCCAGGTGATCGGCGCCGACGCAGTCGAAGCCGTTTGTTTGAAAAACGTGCTGACGGGCGAGGAATCTGAATTCAAAACCGATGGCCTGTTCATCTTCATCGGCCACACACCCAACACGCAGTTGTTCCAGGGCCAGCTCGAGCTCAACGAGAATGGCTACGTCAAAGCGGATAGCCTGATGCAGACCAGCGTGCCGGGCGTTTATGCTGCCGGCGAAGTGATGGATTCGAATTACCGCCAGGTAGTTACATCCGCCGGCATGGGCGCGGCTGCGGCCATCCAGGCGACCAAGTTCCTCGAACATAGTTAATAAGGTAAAAAAAGAGGCCGCCCGCAAAACGAAGTT
>DBMK01000047.1 GCA_002298885.1 Anaerolineaceae bacterium UBA700 | reverse complement strand
CTATAAAACCAGGGGAAGATCATCCATTCCATGGAGAGGGGCCGGGGGTGAGGTCAGAACGAGGGAATTAATTCCTCAAATCAAGGCATGCGCACCAATCTTCACCCCTTATTCACTGACTCCACCTTAGCAATCGCCTCTTCCGGCGGCATAACCGCCACATCGCCGCCGGAACGCAGCTTAACCTCCACCCCGCCCTGTTTCATGGCGCGCTCGCTGATGGTGATACGCAGCGGCAGGCCGATCAAGTCGGCGTCGTTGAATTTTACCCCGGCGCTCTCCGTGCGGTCGTCGAAAAGCGGCTCCATTCCAGCCCCGGTCAGCTTCGCGTAGAGCTCCCCGGCCATCGTTTCGGCCTGGCCGGTCTTGCCAGGCAGCAGCACCATGTACGCCGGGTACGGCGCCACGCTGGGCGGCCAGCAAAGGCCTTTTTCGTCGTGGTACTCCTCTGCCAGACAGGCCAGCAGCCGTCCAACGCCTATGCCATACGAACCCATGATGACCGGCTTTGGTTCGCCGTTTTCGTCGGTGAAGGTGCAGCCCATCGAATCGCTGTAACGCGTCCCGAGCTTGAAAATGTTACCGATCTCCACCCCGCGGCTGGAGCGCATCGGCGTCCCGCACTGCGGGCAGGCTGAGCCCTCGCCGGCGCTAGCAACGTCCGCCACGATATCCGCCGTGTAATCGCGGCCGTAATTGGTGTTCAGGAAGTGGTAGCCCGCCTCATTCGCCCCAGCCACCAGGTTGGGCGAGGCCGGGATCGATTCGTCGACCACGATCAGCATGCGTCCGGCCGAAACCGGCAGTCCCACCGGGCTGGCATACCCCGGCTCGGCGCCGGTTGCCCGGATCTCCTCCTCGGTTGCCGGCCTGAACCCAATCACCGCCCCCTTCCCGGCGGCGCCCAGTGCGTTAGCCAGCTTGTACTCGTTCACCTCCAGGTCGCCGCGCACCACCACGAAGACGAACAGGTCGCGGTAAGAAACTCCATCGGACACGGTGGCAATCATAAATACCGCCTTGGCTGTGCGCATCGTGGGGATTTCGAGGAAGTTGGCCAGCTCCTCGATCGTGCTGGCGTGGGGGGTGGCCACCTTTTGCAGCGCCAGCGGCGTTTCCGGCGCCGCGGCCGGGCGGGCAAACAGGGCAATCTGCCGGTTGGCCGAATAGCCACATCCATCGCATAGCAGCAGGGTGTCCTCCCCCACCGGGGTCAGGTACATGAACTCGTGGGCCAGCTTGCCGCCCATCATGCCGGTATCGGATGCAACGGCAATCGCCGGCAGCCCGCAGCGTTTATAGATATTGAAGTACGCCTGGTAGTGGGCCTGGTATTGTTTATCCAGGCCTTCCATTGTTGCGTCCAGGGTGTAGCTGTCCAGCATGGTGAACTCGCGCACCCGGATCAACCCGGCGCGCGGTCGCGGGTCGTCGCGCCACTTGGTCTGGATGTGATAGATCAGCGCTGGAAGCTGGCGGTAAGAGCGGATCTCGTGGCGCACCAGGTCGGCCACCACCTCCTCGTGAGTCATCGCCAGGACCATGTCGTGCCCGTTTTTATCCTGGAAGCGCCCCATTTCGTTGCCGATCTGGTACCAGCGGCCGCTCTCCTGCCACAGGTCCGCTGGATGCACCACCGGCATGGTGATCTCCTGCCCGCCGATGGCGTTGATCTCCTCGCGCAGGATGGCCTCGATCTTGTTCATCGTGCGCCGTGCCAGCGGCAAATAACTGAAGATTCCCGAAGCCAGGGCGCGGATGTATCCAGCCCGCAGCAAGAGCTGGTGGCTGGCGATCTCGGCCTCGACCGGGTTATCACGTAAGGTTTGTGAGAAAAGGCGGGACATGCGCATGAGGAAAACTCCAGGTTAAAGGATCGTACACCAGATCGAAAATGCCCGGTACAGCGCCGGCGCCAGCACGCTCCCGCTGGCCTTCATGATCCACCCCAACAGCAGGGATTGGACGGCGGTCAGCGCTAAATTGACCCATAGCGTCTCGGGCGCCAATAAGAGCAGCGGCAGCCGCCAGAGCACGAACAACCCCGCGGTCAGCAAGAACCCCCACGGCTTGGGCAGCCACCAATCCAGCCGTAACTGGAGATAGCCGCGGAAAAAGGTCTCTTCGGCGGCGCCGATGAGCAGCGCCAGGAGCAGCCCGTTCACTTCGCCCGTATTCAGGCCATCGAGGACGTTGTTGCTCCGCTGGCGTAAGAACACCGTAAGCAGCCCCAGTGCCAACCC
Organism: Anaerolineaceae bacterium UBA700; assembly: GCA_002298885.1. Next base: position 4,141 of record DBMK01000047.1, on the reverse strand, counting down.
AACCAGCAGGCCATTGCGCCAGGTGAGCCGGTTCCACCCGGCGCTCTTGGGCGGTTGGCGCCGGTAAACCATCGATGCGGCTGCCAGCGCGAATGCAATTACGGCATACAGTGCCTGGTAAAAAAACATACCGGCGCTGAATGGAAACAAGTTAGAGAACCAGGTCTGCGGCACCAGGTAAGGGTGCAGCGTAATCTGCAGCAGGAATGCCAGCAGCCACAGGCTCAGGGCGATGACCCCATCCCGCCTGGCCCGCGTAAAGCCTATCGGGCGAAAACGGAACCTTGGGCTGGCCCTGGCAATCCACACCACCGCCGCCACCCCGATGAATTCAGGCAGGTATGCTAATAGATCGGCCATAATTTTTGAGGAAAACGAAAAGCTTATCCGCGAATTACACGAATGGTAACGAATGAACACGAATAGAAATATATTAAATAATTCGTGCTCATTCGTTAAAATTCGCGTAATTCGCGGATAAGTCCTTCATTTCACGCCTGTGATCCCTCCTCCGATTGTTTTTCCCCGCCGTCCAGCTCGCCCAATTCCACCTTCTCCTCCATGCGCACCTGGCCGCGCAGGAATGCGCCTTCTTCCGTGGCGAATGCGACCACCGTAACGTCCCCCCACACCCGCCCGGTGGAGCGAATTTCGAGCTTCTCCGCCAGCACGTTACCGCGCACCGCCCCCGCCACCACCACCGAATTGGCGCGCAGGTTTTCGCAGGTCACCCGCCCGGTCTCCCCCACCACCACCAGGCCGCGCAGCGAAATCTCGCCCTCGAATGTACCCTCGATGCGTACCCCACCGCTCCCGCGCAGGTTCCCCTGCCAGTTGATCCCCGGCCCAAGCACCGAGGTGACCCGTTCGGTCGGGCTGACCGGTACCGGATTTACGGAAGAAGGTGGTTTTTTGAACATGGCAGCTCCATTAGAGAAAAGAGAGTGGAGAATAGAGAATGGAGAATGGAGAATGGAGAATAGAGAGTAGAGAGTAGAAAAATAAGAGAGTAAATCCGATTACCCAAAAATTGCTCCCTATTCTCTATTCTCCATTCTCTATTCCCTATTCTCAATTTTCATCACCGGCACCAGCAGCAACGGCGACTTGGCCTCGACCACCACCTTGGGGGCAACACTGCCGGCCCAGAATGCCTTCATCCCGCCCTTGCCGTGCGTGCCCAGCACGATCAAATCAGCGCTCATGGATTGGGCCACGGCCAGAATCTGCTGGGCGGGGTCGCCCCGGCGCACCGTGACGCTCGGCTTCAGCCCCCTGGCACGCTGCTCGGCGGCCAGTTTTTCCAGGTATTCTGCGGCGGTCTGCTCGTCAAGGTCCAGGATGGCCCGTGTGGCGCCGGGCAGCATCCATCCGGTGGCCGCCCGCTCGCCGGGGAGCGAGCCCAGAGTATGCACCACGGTCAGCAGCTCCAGGCGGGCCGAAAACTGCGTTGCCAGGTCCGCTGCCAGGGGCAGGCATTGTTCGTGCTCAGCCTCGCCATCCAACGGGAGCAGGATTCTCTTGAAGGAGGTCAAGGGGACCGCTCCCTCCTCGCCAGCCTTGACCAGCAGAATTGGGGTCTTGCCGCGGCCGATCACCTGTTGGGCGATACTCCCCATCATAATTTCCTTCAAGCCGCCCTCACCGTGAGTGCACATAATGATCAAATCGGGCGCAAATTCGCCGGTGTGATCGACGATGCTGCGGGTGATGTCGCTGACTTTCTCGGTGTGCACGTGCGTTTCGACCTGGGCGTTGTCCGGGAAGAATTCCTGCTCCACCTGATCCAGGTATTTACACGCGTCTTCTTCGTTGGTCAAATGACGGTCGCCGTGGATCTGCGGGCTGGCGTCCTTCTCGATGATGTGCAGCAGAGTCACGGTCGATCCCAGCGCCTTGCTGAGTAACACGGCTGCCGGCAGGCTGGCTTCCGCCAGCTTCGAACCATCCAGGGGGACCAGGAGATGCTCGAACATAACTACCCTCCTGAAAAAGTAACTACCACCAAATAGATGTTGAGCACGACGATCAATGCCGCCACCATGCTGGCGATGACGGTGGTGATACGTCGGTTGACCAGTACGCCCATCAATTCGCGTTTGCTGGTAAACAAAACCAGGGGGATCACCGCAAAAGGCAGGCCGAAGCTCAATACAACCTGGCTGAAGATCAGGGTGTTCGTCGGGTTCAGACCCAGCATGATGACGATCAAAGATGGGACCATGGTGACCATACGCCGGATCCACACCGGTATTTCCCATTGCAAGAACCCCTGCATGATCACCTGGCCGGCCATGGTGCCAACCGACGAAGAGGAAAGCCCAGAAGCCAGCAGTGAAAGCGCAAAAACGACACCCGCTGCCGGTCCCAGCAGCGGCTGCAGGGTGCGGTGAGCCTCTTCGATGGTGCCGATCTCGGACAGCTTCGGGTAAAAGGCGGAGGCCGACATGATCAACATGGCCCCATTCACCAGGCTGGCCACGCCCATGGCGATGGCCACATCCACCAGCTCGAAGCGGAACAGGCGCTTGAGCTTGACTGGATCGCGGGTCACGATGCGCGATTGAGTCAAGGCTGAGTGCAGGTAGATGGCGTGAGGCATCACCGTCGCGCCGAGGATGCCTGTCGCCAAGACGATGCTCTCCGGCCCGGCAAACTGGGGGACGAAGGCGTGCACAACAACCTGGCCCCAATCCGGGCGCACGAAGATCGTCTCGATGACGTAACTGACGGCGATAATGCCGACGAACGCCGTGATGACGGCTTCCAGAGGGCGAAACCCATACCGCTCCAACCCCAGGATTACGAACGTAGCCACGGCGGTCAGCAAACCTGCCAGCCACAGTGGGATCCCGAATAACAGGTTGAAGCCCAGCGCCGCCCCCAGGAACTCGGCCAGGTCCGTGGCCATTGCCACCAACTCCATCAACCCCCACATAAGCCAGACCAGCCATTTCGGAAAGGCCATGCGGCAGTGCTCGGCCAGGTTATGGCCGGTGGCAATCCCCAGCTTGGCTGAAAGGGATTGGATCAGCATGGCCATGATGTTGCTGGCCACGATCACCCACAGCAAGGTAAGCCCAAACTTGGCCCCGCCGGAGATATTGGTGGCAAAATTGCCGGGATCGACGTAGGCTACACTGGCGATGAACGCCGGGCCCAAAAACGGCAGCAGCCGCTTCAGCCAGTTCTGTTTGGACGTTCCTGAAAGCGTCTCCTCTGCTGACTCTAAAGTGTGTTTATCACCCGAGCGGACGCCCGGCTGACTATCGTTGGAAGACATTCGAACTCCTTAATATGGTGGGATACACCCACCCCGATAAATTATTCCGCTTTCAAAGGCCAGATCGATCCGGCCCGCACCACCGTATCCGGCGGCACGTCTGCTTTTACCGTCGCCCCGTTGCCGATGCGCACGCAGCGGCCGATCTGGATATTTAGATTAACCGTAGCCGCCATGCCGATCTGGGTGTAGTCGCCTACACTCACTCCGCCTGCCAGCATGGCGCCCGGAGATAAATTAACCACCTGCCCCAGGGTGCAATCGTGCGAGACGACCACCCCGGCGTTGATCACCGTTCCAAAACCGACGTGGGCGCTGCTGCTGACGTAACTCTGCGCCAGCACCTGCACGCCGTCCTCCAGGACTGCGCTCGGCTCGATCCAGGCCGCAGGATGCACCACTGCCGGGCAGGAAAAGCCGGCTTGCGCCAGGGAATCGAAAACCCGCAGGCGCACTTCGTAATGGTTGATGCCGCCCACGCCGTTGATAGCCAGGCGCAGGCCACTGGCGTACAAATCCGGGAGCAGGGCTGCTCCACCCAGTACCGGGATCCCCAGGATCGTCGCGCCTGCCGGCAGGCCATCGTCCACAATTCCTGCGACGGTGTATTTCCCTGACGCCCGGACCAGCTCGATCAAGGTCTTGCCATGCCCGCCGCCACCGAAAAGGATCAATTCCTCCGGCGCGTTATCGGGCTTCATGGCCGCAGCGTCTTTCATGTATATATTCTATCCTATATAGAAATATTTTTGGTTGAATTATTCATATAGGGTTTTTAGAAAAAATCCCTGGAGTTTGGCTCTTTTATAATTCCGGCATTGACCTCACCCCCAATCCCCTGGAGTTTGGCTCTTTTCC
>DBMK01000324.1 GCA_002298885.1 Anaerolineaceae bacterium UBA700 | reverse complement strand
GGCGGACGGCCAAAAATTCACGGAATTTAGAAAAAGCCCCCAAAAAATATTTAATCATCAGGCCGATATTTCATGAGGACATTCTTTACCTCGTCCAGGGGAATTGCATAGGCGGTGTGGTTCTGGTATCCGGTCATGGTTTCGGCAGCCGCCAGCGCATTGAGGATCGACTCTTCCACAACCTCGGGCACGGCACCGAAAAAGGGATTCAATTGGTTGTGCGGGATCATCGTTCCGAGCTGGATCGGTCCGTCGGCCTGAGCCGGGATGTGGTGCCCGGTGGCAAACGCCAGGAAAAGGTCGCCGCTGGAATTATTCCCAACGCCGCCCACCCGCGCCAGGCCGCTGGTGATGCGCTGCGCCAGACGCCGGCATTGGTCCGCCAGCAGCGGCGCGTCCGTAGCCAGGATCACGATGATGGAGCTCGAAGGAGGCGGTTCTTGCCAGGGGGAAGGCACTTTGTCGAAGCCGATGGCGCGACCCACCGGAATCCCATCGATGCGCAGTTGATCCCGGTCGCCGTAATTGGTCTGCACCAGCGCCCCGACGGTAAACGTTCCGCTCTTCGTCTCCACCCGGCGCGAGGCCGTCCCGATGCCGCCCTTGAAGTCGTGGCAGATCATGCCCGTGCCCCCACCGACGTTGCCCTCGTCCACCCGGCCGCCGCTGGCGGACGCCATGGCCTGCTGAACGTGGTCCCGGGTCAGCGCCGGGGCGCTCATATCGTTGAGCCAGCCGTCATACGTCTCGGCCGCCACCGGCAGCCAGAAGGGCCCATAGCGGTCGCTGCGGTATGAGGCTTCGGCCAGCGCGTCCCGCACCATGCCCACCTGCCCGGTGTTGGTCAGGGCGATGGCCGAGCTGAGCAGGCCGGTCTCTTCCAGCCATTGGATCCCGGTCATCTCGCCGCAGCCGTTGAAACGGTGGAATCCGGCGAAGGCATAATCCTTGCCGATGGCGCCGTCGCGCGGCAGGATGACCGTAACCCCGGTGCGCGTCATCGCCGGCTGGTCGCGGATGATGGTGACGTGACCTACGAGCACGCCGGGCACGTCGGTGATGGCATTGTTGGGTCCTACGGGGAATTTCCCTAAATTGATCCCCAGATCACGAATTCTGGCGCGGTTCATACCCTTTTCCCTCCTTATTGGCCTCAGGTCCGTGTGTGTCCAGGCAGCCGCAATCAATCAGGCATATCAGCATAATTATAGCTAAGTCAACCGCAAATTGTATCGCTGCATCAGTTCCGGAACGCGATCCATTGCATATTCCAGGCCGTATTTCTGGCGCAGAGCAGCCATGGCGCCCGGGTCTGGCGGGCTGTCGGGCGAAACCAACTGGGCCAGCTCCAGGAAATAGCTCTCGAAGCCTCCCGGGGCGATGATTTCCAAAAACCGCGCCTCCTGGGCACCGTTGTTCCAAAAGGCGTGCATGACACGGCGGGGTTTGAATAGGAGGCTGCCAGGGCCGAGCGTGAAGACCTGGTCGCCTACCTGCGCCGTCAACTCTCCACTCAATCCGAAGGATATCTCGTCCTCGCGCTGGTGCAGATGCGGCGGCGCGCCGAGGAATCCGGATGCCAGGGTGTGCTCGACAACTGCGACCGCGCCCTGGGCGCGCTTGCTGTACACCTTGAAGATAACGCCCAGACCGCCAATTTGTACGCGTTTGCCTTCATTAGGAGCGGAAATTAGACTGCCGAGATCCAACGCTTGCATTTTCTCACCTATAAGGCGACCTACGAATAAAGTAAATTCAACCAGCCTTGCGTTTTTAGGCTAGAGCGGAGGCCAATAGATATTATAACAATTACAATCGATTTTATCGAACTCCCGGCGGTGCAGGGCGGCCCTCCTGGGACGCCCTGCACGAATAACTGTGAATTTTTGGCCGTCAAAAACATGACTTCCCTCGATTGAACGGGCCTGGGATTCGTGCTAATATGGGTTCATCACTCCTGTTTTTCGCTCAACATGAACATCCAGGCGAGGCCTTCAACTTGCTAAAGCCTGCCGTTTGCGAGAACGGCGGCCATTCTTGACTTCTGGTTTAAGGAGGTGGGGTATGACCGTAATTACCGTTTCACGCCAGTTTGGTAGCGGCGGCGACGAAATCGTCGAGCGGGTATGCCGGATCCTGGGATACCAGCAGTTCGACAAGAACCTCATCGCCAAAGTCGCAAGCGAAGTGGGGATTTCGGACCAGGCGGGGATGGATTTTTCCGAGGAAGATTATAAGATAAACAGCTTCCTGGCCCGCCTGTTGGGGCGCCCCGAGCCAGTGGCGCCCAGCCTGCGGGTATGGAAAGAGGACGTCCAGGGGGTGCGCCAGCCAGAAGAAATGCACCTGACCGAAGCGAATGCCCTGGCGTTGGTGCAGAAAGCCATCGAGGCGGCCTGCCGCAGCGGAAACGTTGTCGTCGTCGGGCGCGGCGGGCAAATCCTGCTCAAAGACTGCCCGGATATCCTCCATGTGCGCATCATCGCCCCCATTGAAGAGCGCATCCAACGGGTGAAGAAAGAATACAACCTCGAACGCCGCCCTGCCCAGGACCTGATCGAGGAAAAGGACAGTGCCTCGGCGGATTACGTCAAACGTTTCTACGCCCACGATTGGTCCGACCCGCTGCTGTACCACATCATTCTGAACACCGGCAAGCTGGAGCTGGAAGCCGCAGCCCGCATGATCGTCGAGGCGGCTCACCGTTTCCAGCCGGTGGTGATAGAATAATGCAGGCATAAATCCGGCGCATACAAACGCCGAGTGCAGCGTTCGAACGCGCCCATAATTTACCGGTATAGATTGTGAGGCCAGGAGGTGGAAAATGGCGGTTGTTACCATTTCCAGGGAACTCGGCAGCGGCGGGACGTTTATCGCCAGGCAGCTCTCGCAGACATTGGGATATCACCTGGTTGATAAGAACTTACTCGAAAAAGTACTCAACCAGTACGGCTTTATCCAGTTTGGCACCGAATACGAATCGGCGCCCAGTTTCTGGGAGCGCCTGGACACGTCGCGGATTACGATGATCGAGATGCTGAACAAGACCATCCAGGCGGTTGCCTGTCACGGCCACGCCGTGATCCTGGGCCGGGGCAGCTACGCCGTGTTGAGCGGCTTTTCGGACGTGCTGAACATTCGCATCCAGGCGCCGCCAGCCTACCGCATTAAGCACGTCATGCAAGACCAGGGCATTACGGATTTGGAGGCGGCCGAGGCGCTGGTGGCGGAAAGCGACAAGGTCCGCTCCGCCTTCACCCAATCCTGGTACGGCGTGCGCTGGGATTCGGCCGGCGCCTTCGACCTGGTGATCGACACCAGTAAAATACATGCCGACCTGGCGGTCACCTGGATCATCGAGGGCCTGAATGCCATGATGGTGCGCCAGGGAAACGCCAACCCCGTCGCCGGCGCCTTCCAGGTCGATCCAATCCTGGCCGAAACGATCACCGAGGTGCTCGAACACAAACCCGCTTAAAAAAGGATTTTTTGGGGTTGTTTCGGGCTGCTTCG
>DBMK01000193.1 GCA_002298885.1 Anaerolineaceae bacterium UBA700 | reverse complement strand
AAAAATTTCGAAAACTATTTCAATTTCTTTTCCATGCGCCAGGCAGGCTCTTCAACCTGGTGCCAGGCGCCGCGCTCGTCGGGATACGACCAGATGCCGGGCTCGTGGGCCACGATGCGGTAGCCCTTGCGGAAATAAAGCCGCTGGGCATCGACGTTGACCTTTGCCACATTGAGCGTCACCGACTGGAAACCGTGGCGCAGCAGGTATTCTTCGACCGTGGCCAGGATGCGCGAGCCCAATCCTGCCCGCCGGTACTGCGGGCGGATACGGAACGAGTACAGGTAGGCCCGGCGCTGCCCGTCCGCCAACTCGCTGCGATCGCACACGAGCTGCACGAAAACCTGCCCGATAATGCCCTTGCCCGGCAGGTCAGCTACCCACAGCACCGCCGAGCCATTGACCGCCCGCTGGAAGGCGTCCATATACACCCTACGGAAATGGGTGAACTCTCCATCCCACTCCAACCCGGGTAAATCGCTGGCCACCATTTGGCGGATGATGACCTGCGCCGTCCAATCAACCCCCCTCTGCTTGTCGACCCGATTTTCAACCGTTTGAGCAGTCATAGTTTTCTTCTTGGCGCATACTGCAGGGTATGCAATTCGAACCAAAAGAAATCAATGCAGCAAATTGCGCAGGAGGTCCTGTTCTTCTGCGAGCGTATTAATCTTACCGTCCAGCCAGGCGGAACGCAAGGTCTCCAGGATTGTTCCGAATTCCGGGCCGGGTTCAACGCCGTAATTCTTTAATTCCTTGCCGTCAATCGAAGGGCGCACGTGCTGCCAGTTCGACAGATAATTCAGGATCACCTGGTTGGCCGGCGCGCCCAGGTCGAAGCTCTGCAGGGCGCACAGCGCCAACACGGAGGCGCCTTCGAGGCATTTTACCACCACACTCGGTGGTTTTCCAACCAAATCGGGAATGACTAATTTAAGCCGGCATACGTCATTCAGGGCATGTTGGAACGCCGCCGGCAGGCGCAGGCGTTCAGCGACCTGGCTGCCGCTCTCGAACGGAAGCCCGCCCAGCCAGGCCAGGTAAGCCAGCACCCGCCAGGCCGGCATGTGCGCCAGTTGCGCAGGCAGCCGCCAGCCGGGGTCGGGCGGCGATTCCATTGCCTGCGCCAGGCGGGCGGCTATTGCCTCCGACCAGGGCAGTTCGGGGTGGATCGCCGCCAGCAGGCCGAGCTGGTACAGGCGGGCCAGCATCTCCACCGCTTTTTCCTCGGACAGAATCAGGTCGAGCTCGTGTCGCAGGCGCTGCCCGGAGACCTGGCGTACCAGGTCGCGCGCTTCGGCAATCAATTGCAGCGTACGCCCCTCAATTTGGAAGCTGAAGCGCTGCTCGAAGCGCACGGCGCGCAGCATGCGCGTGGGGTCGTCGACGAAGGACAGCGAGTGCAGCACGCGCACCAGCCGCAGGCGCAGGTCGTTCAGCCCGCCCCAATAATCGTAGAGGTCGCCGTAATGCCGCCCATCCAGGCGGATGGCCATGGTGTTGATGGTGAAATCCCGCCGGTGCAGGTCCAGCTTTATGCTGCTGCGCTCGACTGTCGGCAAAGCCGTGGGATACTCGTAAAATTCGGTGCGGGCGCTGATCAGGTCCAGGCTTGCAGGCAGCTCTTCCGGGTCCAGGGCTGCGCCGCCGCCCAGGCGCGCCGCCAGGGGTTGACGGATGTCGTTGATCCACCACTTGGCTGTGCCGAACCGGCTATGCGCAACAATGCGGCCCCCGTACTGCTCTGCCAGGTAGTTCGCCAGCGTGATCGCATCTCCCTCCACCACCACGTCGAAGTCCAGGCTCGGCCGTTCTAACACCAGGTCGCGCACGAAGCCCCCTACCACGTATGCCGCCAGGCGCGCCCGGTACGCCTGCCCGGCAATTGCCTTCAGCAGCGCCAGGTGCGCCGGCGGCAGCGCCCCATCCAGCTTGCTGCCCAGGTTCAACTTCCCCGGCACCTTCTCCTGAACCCCCGACAGCGTCTTCAGCAGGTCGGTGCGGGTCACGATGCCCACGATCTCGCCGCTCTCGGCGTCCACTACTGGCACCTGCCCCCACCCCGTACGGGTCATCACTTGCTGCAGGGCGTCGATGTCATCCCGCGCCGTCACCGTCACCTCGCCCGCCTCCATCAGGCTGGAAGCTGGCAGGTTAAGCTTGTGCGCCAGCGCCCGATCCACGGCGCGCCGGGTCAGCAGGCCGACCACCTTGCCGTTGTCCACCACCGGGTAACCTTCATACCCGTAACGCTGCATTAAATGTGCCGCCGCCTGGACCGAGGTCTGCGGCTTGATCAGCGACGGCTTGCGCGACATGATTTGGCCGACCGTAATCGAGGGTCGCACCACTTCCACTAAAATCCGCAGCAGCTCCTGGGTGACGGCTTCCAGCGGCGTCGCGCCTTCTGGCGCCGCAAAGGGGAGGGGCAGATGCAGCAGCGCCGCCGCCGCGCGTTCGTGCCCGCCCCCTCCCAGTCGCGCCGCCACCTCGGCCACGTTGACCTGGTCGCTGGTCGAGCGCGCCACCATGCGGATGCCTTCGCCCGTGCCAATCAACAGGAACAGAGCGTCCGGGTCGAGCAGGTCGCGCAGCTTGTGCGCCACGCTCGACACTTCCTCAGTCATTTCCTCGGCGCTGGTGCAGGCGATCAGGACCGTCTTCCCAGCAATCACGTGCGTCTGGGCAGATGCAAGCAGGCGGTCATACACCTTACGCTGTTCCATTGAGAGGGGCGGATTGAGGTAATTGTTGGCGATGCGCAAGCTGGCTCCGGCGTCGAGCAGGTAAGCTGCGGCGCGCACGTCGCGCGGCGTGGTGCTGATGTAGGTCAGTGAGCCGGTGTCCTCGTAGATTCCCAGCAGCAGCAGCGTGGCTTGCACGTCGGTCAGCGCACCGTTGTGCTCGCGCAGGTTCTCCACCAGCAATGTCGTGCACGCCCCCACCCGGTCGCCGGTCATCGTCCAGCCCTCCGGCAGCTCGGGGCGCGGCTGGTGGTGGTCGACGACGTGCACCTGGGTACGCTTGTTCATCCCCTTCAGAGTGATCAGGGACTGGGTATCCACCAGGGTCACGCCTTCAATCGATTCAGCCGGCAGGTCGCCCGCCTCCAGGAACGGCAGCTCCGCCCCATACAGGGTCAGGAAGGCGCGCACGTTACGATTGGTGCGCCGCGGCAGCACAGGCAGCGCCTTTTCCGAGAGCAGCGCAGCCCCCAACAGCGCCCCAATGGCGTCGAAATCAGCCTGTTCGTGGGTTAGAATGACGTGCATAGAATTATTGTAACTTAAAAAATGCGACCGGCGTAGGTGCGAGGCATGCCTCGCACCTGCGCCGGTCGCATTTTTTTATTTGCCAAATTAGTGGATCAATTCTTTTTCCCACCCCACTCTTTCGGAAGCAAGGCGCGCACCCTGTCGAGGCCTTCGGACAGCGTATTGCCCAGGTAATTACCGCCGACCTTCTGCACCAGCTCGGGTTTGTTCACAAATGCCCGCCCGGCAAATCCGAAAGCCGGCGCCGGGCGCAGCCGGGAGAGCTTCGCCTGCATTCCGCTCAACGCCAGCGCCGGCTCTTCCAGCGAGGCGGTCAAGATCACCATGTCCGGGTGCTCATAAGCGGCGTAATCGACCAGATCGTCCTGCGGGATGTCCGGTCCGAGGTATTCCACCCGCTGCCCGTGGCTGCGCAGCAGCGCCGCCGCCATCAGGCTGCCTACCTCGTGCTGCTCGCCGGGAGCGCAACCCACCAGCAGGTAAGCCGCGCCGCGCCTGGTGGGGTAGGATTGGAAGATCGCCGACAGTCGGCCGCGAATGACGGCGCTGGCAAAGTGCTCGGTGGTCACCTGAATCCTGCCGCTGTACCAGGCTTCGCCGATCTCGACCAGGCAAGGGGTGAGGATATCCTGGCAGATCGTCTCCAGGTCGAACGAAGCCTCGACCTCGCGAAACACATCCCCCGCCCGCCCTTCATCGTGGGCGATTAATGCCTGGTACAGGCGCCGGTTATACTCGTCCGCCGGCAGGCCGCGCTTGCGCGGCAGCGCCGCCGGACCGCTAGGGACCGCTTCGGGGGCCATTCCGCTGCGCATCAGCGAGCGTAGCTCGTTGACCGCGCTGCTGATCGGCATGCCCGTGTCCACCCGATTTTTGATCCAGCGCAGGATGGCGATGTCCCGTTCGGAATACAGGCGGTAACGGTTCTCAGAGCGATACGGGTTGAGCACCTCGTGCCGCCGCTCCCAGGCGCGCAAGGTCACCGCCCGAATTCCGGTCTGGGTGCACACGGTCTTTATGGTATATTTGGGTTCATCCGAATAATCGACAAGCGTAGCCATACCAATATCCTCGTTTAATATTTAGCTCAGTCTAGCACGGATGTGTATAAAGTTCAACTATCTCATTGTACAAGGTTAAATGGTGACAAAAAGCAGTGGACAGATTGTTTTTTAAAGCTATAATCTAGTATAGTTTTGTTGATGTCAGACATTTACCCGCAAATTCTGCACTCTGAAATAGTGTGATCGTCGTACCTTCTCAACAAAGTGAGGCGTGGCGAATTTTTGAGGCAGGAATTCCGCCCCAAGAATTTCCCCTATCCCCGTGAACTCCATCTCATCAGATTGACCTGCAAGAGACGGAAGGTTTATGCCGGATCAAATAGAACTCAAGCGTCTGCTCGATCGGACGATAGATGCACTGCTGCCGCTGTTGGCCGTGCTCGCAGCCTTCGCGGTCGGGGCGATCATGCTGGTGGCATTGCGGGCCGACCCGCTGCAAGCATATAGTTCGTTGTTTGTGGGCGCATTCGGCGACCTTTCGGGCATCACCCAAACGATGGCCAAAGCCACTCCGCTGCTCCTGGTTGGGCTGGGCGTGTGCATTGCCTTCCGCGGCGGCATCATCAATATCGGTGGGGAAGGGCAGATCGTCGTCGGCGCCCTGGCGGCCACGGCGGTGGCAGTGGGCTTCAAAGACGCCCCCGGCGCCATCCTTCTGCCGGCCTCCTTGTTGGTGGGCGCGCTGGGAGGCGCAGTCTGGGGCGGTATTCCAGGTATCCTCAAAGCCCGCCTGGGCGTCAATGAAATCCTCAGCACGGTCATGATGAACGCCATCGCCATGCAGCTCAGCAATTTCCTGCTGCGCGGGCCGATGATCGACCCTAAAGAGATCGCCCAGGGTACGCGTATTGCCCAATCGGCGCTGCTGCCACGCTCGGTATGGCTGCCCAAGCTGGTGCCGAGCACGCTCCTGCATGCCGGGGCGATCATTGCCCTGGTCATGGCGGTAGTCGTCTACATTTTCCTCTGGCGAACCACCATCGGCTACCGCATTCGGGCGGTGGGGCTAAACCCCAACGCTGCCCGCTACGCCGGAATCCGCGTCCCCTTTTATCAGGCCCTGGCCCTGACCCTGGGCGGCGCGTTTGCCGGCCTGGCCGGAGCCATCGAAGTCATGGGCATCCAGCACCGCGCCCTCGAGGGACTCTCCGGAGGATACGGGTTTTCAGGAATCGTGGTAGCCCTGTTCGGCTGGCTCCACCCGCTGGGCGCCATCCCCGCCTCCATCCTCTTTGGCGGCCTGCTGGTCGGAGCGGACGCAATGCAGCGCACCACTCAGGTGCCTTCAGCCCTCATCGACACCTTGCTGGGATTGGTGGTCCTGCTGGTCGTCAGCAGCCGCATCTGGTCCACCATCCGGGCCCGGAGGCGTGAGATCCATGAGTGAGTTGTTCACCTTTCAGGTCCTGGTTGGCATCCTCACCTCCGGCATTCGCCTGGCCACGCCTTACCTGTATGCAGCCATCGGTGAGACCTTCGTGCAGGTTTCGGGCGTGTACAACCTGGGCGTGGATGGGATCATGCTCATGGGCGCCTACAGTGGCTTCTTTGTGGGCATGAAGACCGGAAGCCTGTGGCTGGGGCTGCTGGCTGCCGCCGTGGTCGGCGGGCTGATGGGGCTGATTATGGCGGTCATCAGCGTCACCCTCAAGGCCGAACAGGGCATCAGCGGTATTGGGTTGCAGTTGTTTGGGCTGGGCCTTTCCAGCCTGCTGTTCAAGGAAACCCTTGGCAGCGTCATTTCGATCAACGGGTTCCAGCCGGTGCGCATTCCCTTGCTGGCCGATATTCCCGTCGTCGGCGAAGCCTTGTTCGACCACAACCTGCTGGTGTACGGCGCCTTTTTGCTCGTCCCCATAGCGGCCTTTATTTTAAATAAAACAACCCTGGGATTGAAGATCCGCGCCGCCGGTCAGAACCCCCAGGCGGCCGATTCGCTGGGCGTGAACATTTACGCCATCCGCTACACCACGTTGATCACCGGCGGCGTGCTGGCGGGAATCGCCGGTGCCTCATTGTCGATCGCCCTGATCAACCTGTTCCAGGAAAACATGACCAACGGTATGGGATTTATTGCCGTGGCCCTGGTTTATTTCGGCGGCTGGCGCCCGTGGGGCGTGTTGGGCGGGGCGCTGCTGTTCAGCTTCGTCAACGCTCTCCAGCTCTGGATCCAGGTCAAGGGCATCAACCTGCCTTCGGATATCGCCGTTATGCTGCCCTATATCCTGACGATCCTGGCCCTGGCTTTCGCCCGGCGCGTCCAGCAGCCTGCGGCGCTCTCCAAACCTTTCGAGCGGGGTGAAAATTGAAACCATCTCATTCCTTACAGGAGGTGAACCGAAAACCTTAAACCGTTTATCCGCTTATCGAAACTTCGGTCCATTCTACAGGAGAAGAAAACCATGAAAACCAGCTTATTTCGGATTGTCGTTCTGATCGTCATTTTGGCCACCCTGGTGAGCTGCGCCCCTGCAGCCACCCCTGAGCCCACCGCCGTCCCCACCACCCCACCCCAGCCTACAGCCGTGCCGCCAACTTCAGCGCCCGCCGCACCGACTGCAGCGCCGACCGCCGTGCCGCCCACTGCCGCCCCAACCACGCCGCCCGCCAAGCCGTTCCGGGTCGCAGTGGTCTTCCCCAGCCCCGTGACTGACGCGGCTTTCAGCCAGTCCATGTACGAGGCTCTGGTCTCGATCCAGAAAGAAATGGGCGGCGAATCGAAGATGGAGATCGCCAAATCGGAAAACATGTTCAAGGTCCCCGATGCGGCCGCCGCCATCCGTGATTACGCCTCCAAGGGTTACGACCTGGTGATCGCCCACGGCTCGCAGTACGGCACCAGCCTACAGCAGATCGCCCCGGATTTCCCCAAGACCAGCTTCGCCTGGGGCACCTCGCTCGATACCTTCCAGGCCGATGGCATCAATAACGTTTTCGCCTACCAGGCCCAGGCCGAGGAAGGTGGTTACGTGCAGGGTGTACTGGCTGCCCTGATGTCCAAATCCGGCGTGCTGGGTGTGGCAGGGCCCGTTGAAGCCGGCGACGCCAAGCTGTATGTGGACGGCTTCAAAGCCGGCGCTCTGGCCACCAAGCCGACGATCAAAGTTAACGTCACCTACACCGGCTCGTTCTCGGACGTCTCCCTGATGGCCGCCGCCGCCCAGACCCACATAAGCGCCGGCGCCGACATCCTGACCGGCTCCTCCCAATCCGTCGTAGGCGCCATCGGCGTCTGCAAGGATAAGAACGCATTGTGGTTCGGCACCCAATGGAACCAGACCAGCCTGGCCCCGACCGTCGTCGTCGCCTCCCAGGTCTACGACTGGACCGGCATCATCAAGGACATGATTGCCAGCCGCCAGGCGGGTGTATTGGGCAACAAAGCCTACACCCTCACCTTCAAGAACAACGGCCTGGTCATCCAGTACAACCCGGGGATCACCGTCCCCGCTGATGCCAAGGCTGCCGCCGATGCCGCCATTAAAGACATCATGAGCGGCAAGATCGACCTGTCCAAGCTCCAATAGTTTTTTAAGAAATGGTGTTTTGGCCGGACTATGTCCGGCCAAAACACCAAAAAGAGAACCATGACCTCATTGCTTCCAAACGGCCACGAACGAATCGACGAGATGTGCATGCAGGGTATCGTTAAACGATTCCCGGGCGTGCTGGCCAACGACCACGTCGATTTCGACATCAAGTCGGGTGAAATCCATGCCCTGCTGGGCGAAAATGGGGCCGGCAAAAGCACCCTGGTGCGCCAGTTGTATGGCCTGTACCGCCCCGACGAAGGCAAAATCCTGATCAACGGCAAGGAAATGACCTTCCATTCGCCGCAGGATGCCATCCAGGCAGGGGTGGGCATGATCCACCAGCATTTCATGCTCGTACCGTCCCTCACGGTGGTGGAAAACGTGGCCCTCGGCTTGAAATCCTCGCGTGGCCTCCTGCTGGACCTCAAGCAGGTCGAGGAACGCGTAAATGCCCTGTGCGCCCAATACGGCCTGAAGGTCGACCCGCGGGCGTACGTCTGGCAGCTTGCGGTGGGCGAGCAGCAGCGAGTGGAGATCGTCAAAGCGCTCTACCGCGGGGCGGCCCTGCTGGTGCTGGATGAGCCCACCGCCGTGCTCACCCCCCAGGAAGTGGAAGACCTGTTCAAAACCTTCAAACAGATGGCGCTCGAAGGCCACGCCCTGATTTTTATTTCGCACAAGCTGCACGAAGTGCTCGCCATCAGTCAGCGCATCACCGTGCTGCGCGATGGGCAGGTGGTTGGCCAGCGCCTCACGGCAGGCGCCACCAAGGCCGAACTGGCCCAAATGATGGTCGGCCGCCCGGTCATCCTGCAGTACGACCGCCCGCCGCTGCAGGCCGGCGAAACGCTGCTGGATGTCAAGGATCTGCACGTCAAGGGCGACCGCGGCACCGAGGCGCTTAAAGGTGTTTCGTTCAGCGTGCACGCAGGTGAGATCCTCGGCCTGGCGGGTGTGTCCGGCAACGGGCAGCGCGAGCTGGCCGAGAGCCTGGCCGGGCTGCGCCCCGTCCGTCAGGGGCAGGTGCTGCTCAACGGCCGCGACGTAACCCATCTTTCGCCCGACGCCCGCATCTCAACTGGCCAATCCTACATCCCCGAGGAGCGCATGCGCGAAGGGGCGATCAAAGATTTCAGCGTGGCCGATAACTTCGTGCTCGAAGACCACGCCCGCCCGCCTTACGCCCGCGGCCTCTTCCTAGATTTCAAGGCCATCAAGGAAAGCACGCAGAAATCGATCGAGGCCTACAACGTCAAGACTCCAAGGCTGGAGACTCCGATCAAGAACCTCTCGGGCGGTAACATTCAAAAGCTGATCCTGGCGCGCGAGCTCTCACGCCGTCCCAAAGTGTTGATCGCCTCGCAACCGACCCGCGGAGTGGATATCGGCGCCAGCGAATACATTCACCTGCGCCTGCTGGAACAGCGCCAGGCCGGCACTGCCACCCTGCTGATCTCCGAAGACCTTGACGAAATCCGCGCCCTCTCGGACCGCATCGCCGTCATTTACGAGGGCCAGATCGTGGGTATCGTCGACAACGAATCGGCCACCCTCGAACAGCTCGGATTAATGATGGCCGGAGCACACGAAAAAGCGGTATAATAAATAAGGTATTTTTTGTAGGAGTTGCGTGCATTTACGGGATGCACTGACTCCTTTACGCATAAAGAATCGGTGGTCGGAAGGGGAAACCCTGCCGGCGTCGGGCCCGAGAGCCCGTCGAAAAGTACCGCCATCCCAAAAGGAGCCACCGATCTCATGAGCAACTGGTCCCAATACGTAATCCCCACAACTGTTGAAGAAGCTCTCCACGCCCTGGCCAGCGCCACAGGCCCGGCGCGTCCTGTCGCCGGCGGCACCGACCTGATGTTGGAGATCCAACAGAAGCGCCACCCCGCCCCCGAAACCCTGGTCGACGTCACCAACATCCCCGAGCTGCACAGCCTGGAAGTGCGCGACGGCGAACTGGTGATCGGCGCCGCCGTGGCGGTGCGTGACATCACCAACTCGGCCCTCATTCGCCGCCATGCACTGGCCATCGCCGAAGCCTGCGGGCTGATCGGCGGGCCCCAGGTGCGCAACACGGCCACCCTGGGCGGCAACGTGGCCCATTCGCTGCCTGCCGCCGACGGGACGATCGGCCTGGTAGCCCTGGATGCCCGGGTTGAGATCGCCGGCCCCGAGGGCCGGCGCCTGGTTCCGATCCTGAGTATATTCCGCGGCGTCGGCCAATCCGCCATCGCCGCCGACCGCGAAATCCTGGTCGGTTTTCGCATCCCCTTGCGCCAGCCGGGCGAGGCCTCTGCCTTCGGGCGGGTCATGCGCCCGCAGGGCGTGGCCCTGCCCATCCTCAACATGGCCGTCTGGCTGCGCCGCGATGGCGAGTGGATCCAATCCATCCGCATTGCAGTCGGCCCCTCCGGCCCCACCCCGCAGCGCGCCTCGGCTATCGAAGACAGCCTGACCGGCGCCATTTTCAGCCCGGAGACCCTTGAGGGGGCTAAAACACTGGTCGATTCGACCCTGCGTTTCCGCACCAGCCCGCAGCGCGCCAGCGCCGTTTACCGCTACCATTTGTGCAAAGTGCTGCTGGAGGAGATCACTACCAATGCCTGGCAGCGCGCTTTAGAGGTGGAGGAATAAAATGATTGAATTTAATATCAACGGCAAGCACGTCAGCCTGGAAGAACAGCCCGGCGAGATGCTGTCCGACCTGCTGCGCCTGCGCCTGGGACTGACCGGCACCAAGATCGCCTGCAACGAGGATGAATGCGGCGCCTGCACCGTGCTTGTAGACGGCGAGCCGGTCCTGTCCTGCAGCTTTCCGGCGGTCAAGGCAAGCGGGCACAACGTGGTGACCATCGAAGGGTTGGCCGCCACCGCCCCTAAACCTGCCGGCGCCCACGGCCTGCACCCGCTTCAAGAAGCCTTCATTCAATACGGCGCCGTGCAGTGCGGTTTCTGCATCCCCGGCCAGATTATGACCTCCGCCGCCCTGCTCAATAAGACCCCCCAGCCAACAGAGGACGAGATAAAATACGCCCTTAAAGATACCCTGTGCCGCTGCGCCTGCTACACCAGCATCATCGGGGCCGTCCAGGCCGCCGGAGAAACACTGGCTACCGGCCGGCCGCTGCGCCCTCCGCAGATCCACGAGTCGGCCACTCCTCGCAAGGCCGTCGGCCGGGTCCAGGTGCGCCCGGATGCAGTCGAGAAGGTCAACGGCAGCGCTATCTACACCGACGACATCACTTTCGAAGGCATGCTCCACGCCCGCGTCAAGCGCGCTATGGCGCCTGCCGCCCGCGTCGTTAAAATCGATACCAGCAAGGCGAAGACCCTGCCGGGCGTGGTTGCCATTCTCACCGCCGCCGATATCCCCGGCGAGCACAACCACGGCATCGTGATCTACGATTGGCCGGCCCTGGTAGGCGTTGGCGAGGACGTGCGCACGGTGGGCGATGCCCTGGCGATCGTGGCTGCCGAGACGCGCCAGATCGCCACCCAGGCCCTGGACCTAATCGAGGTCGAGCTGGAACCCCTGCCGGTGGTCAGCAGCGCCGTCCAGGCCCACCAGCCTGAGACGCGGCCTATCCACCCCAGCGGCAACTTGCTCAAGCACATCAAGGTGCGCAAGGGCGATATGGAGGAGGGCTTCAAGGCCGCCGACGTTATTATGGAGCACACCTTCCACACCCCGGCCCACGATCACGCCTTCATGGAGCCGGAGTGCAGCATCGCCCGGCCCACCCCCGACGGCCGCATGGAAATTTATGTCGGCTCGCAGATCCCCTATTCCGACCGCGAGCAGGTGGCCCGCGTGCTCAACGTCCCACAGAGCCAGATCCACGTCATCGGGCAGCTCATCGGGGGCGGGTTCGGCGGCAAGGAGGACATCGCCGGGCAGGTGCACGCCGCCATGCTGGCCCAGGTCACCGGCCGGCCGGTCAAGCTGCTCTTTGACCGCCACGAAAGCCTGCTGGTGCACCCCAAGCGCCACGCCACCCAGATCACGGTGAAAGTCGGCGCGAAATTCGATGGCTGCCTGACCGCCGTCGAGACCGAGCTATACGGCGACACCGGCGCCTACGCCAGCCTGGGCGAAAAGGTGATGACCCGCGCCACCACCCATTCCTCCGGCCCGTATGAGATTCCGCATGTCAAAGCGGACTGTTACGCCATGTACACTAACAACCCGCCCGCCGGCGCCTTCCGCGGTTTCGGCGTGCTACAGTCGGCCTTCGCCGTTGAGAGCATGATGGACATGCTGGCCGAAAAACTGGGCATGGACCCGGTAGCGCTGCGCAAGCTGAACGCCCTGCGCGTCGGCAGCGTCACCAACACCGGCCAGCTCCTCAAGAGCAGTGTCGGCCTGCTGGAATGCATCGAGAAGGTCGAAGCGGAGATGCGCCGCCAGGCTGGCCCGGAACCCTTCAAGTACAAGACCGTGCCCGGCAAGCCGCATTTGCGCCGGGTGTGGGGCTTCGCCGTGGCCTACAAGAACACCGGCCTGGGCGGCGGCGCCCCGGATAAGGCCGGCGCTGAGCTCGAGCTGTACCCCGACGGCACCTTCGAGGCGCGCACCTCCTCCGCCGAGCTGGGCCAGGGACTGCCCACCGTCCTGCGCCTGATCGCCGCCGAGGAATTCGAGCAGCCCCCCGAAAAGATCCGCGTCCTGCTCTCGGACACCGACCTGACCCCCGATGGCGGCCCGACCACCGCCTCGCGCCAGACCTTCGTCACCGGCAACGCGGTCAAGACCGCCGCCCAGGCGCTCAAGCAGCTCATCACCGGCGAGCTGTCCGAGATTTACGACGTACCACCCGAGGAAATCCACTACGTCGAAGGCCTGGCCCAGGTGAAGGATAAGCGCATGACTATGGCCGAGGTGGCTGGCGCCCTGATTCAGGCCGGGCGCGCCCCGCGCGCCAGCGTGGAGTATTGGGCACCCAAGACACAGCCCCTGGGCACCGGCGGCGACATGCATTTTGCCTATTCGTTCGCCGCCCAGGCTGCCGAAGTCGAGGTCAACACCCGCACCGGCGAGGTCTCCGTGCTCAACGTCATCACCGCCAACGACGTGGGTTACGCCATCAACCCGCTGGGCCTCAACGGGCAGATCGAGGGCGGCGTGATGATGGGACTGGGCCACGCCCTGACCGAGAATTTCATCGTCGAAGAGGGCCGCGTGGTCACCGACCAGCTCTCGCGCTACCGCATGCCCTCCATCACCATGACCCCCAAGATCACCTCGTTCATCGTCGAGCACCCCTCGGCGGACGGGCCTTACGGCGCCAAGGGCGTGGGCGAGATCGGCCTGGTGCCGACCGCCGCCGCCGTGGCCAACGCCCTCTGCGCGCTGGACGGCGTCCGGCGCACCCGCCTGCCCATGAAGGAGCCCAGGGCCCTGGGCAAGAAGCGCT
>DBMK01000245.1 GCA_002298885.1 Anaerolineaceae bacterium UBA700 | reverse complement strand
AACCGCCCGATCTTCTTTGTTATTCTCCCCCTTCCCTCTGGGAAGGGGGCTGGGGGATGGGAAATTCAAGTAGCCTTGACTAATTTTTCAAGCCGGGCAAATCGACTTGAAAAACGGATCCTTTCCCAATTTCGCTCGTCACGCTCACGTTCCCCCCGTGCGCCTGGGCGATCCACTGCACAATAGCCAGCCCCAGGCCGCTGCCGGCCAAATTTTTTAGCTCCGGCGCCAAATCGTCCTCTTCCTTGCGCGTCCGCGAAGCGTCTACCCGGTAAAAACGGTCGAACAGGTGCGGCAGGTGCTCCCTGGCGATGCCCGGCCCGTTGTCGATCACCTGCACCCAGGCCGCCGGCTTTTGCCCATCCGTGCGCCTGCCGGCTTCAATCCGCACCGCCTTGTGCTCGCCTTCCACGTACTTGATGGCATTGCCCACCAGGTTGGTCAGCATTTGCACCAGCAGCCGCCGATCGCCCATGATAGGCACTTCCGGCAGGTCGCCCGTGCTCAGCTCTACCCCGCTGCGCTGAGCCAGGGGCGCCAGGCGCTCGGCCACTTCCAGCGCCACGTCGCCCAGGTCCAGCTTCTCGGGTTTCAAGGTCGCCTGGCCGGCATCCATGCGCGCCAGGGTCAGCAGGTCATTTACCAGACTGGCCATGTATTCGTTTTCGTTCTGGATGATGCTCAACGCTTGCTGGTATTCCGCCGGGTTGCGCGGGCGCTCGAGGGCGCGTTCCGTCTCCAGCTCGATGATCGTCAGGGGGGTGCGTAGCTCGTGGCTGGCGTCCGCCGTGAACTGCCGCTGGCGGTTGAAGGCCGCTTCGAGGCGCGCCAGCATCTGGTCGAAGGTATCCGCCAGCTCGCCCAGCTCGTCTTTGGTGCCCAGGTTCAGCCGCCGGCGCAGGTCGGTCTCGCTGATCTGCCGCGCCGTGTGGGTGATGGTCTGCACCGGGCGCATCACCCGTCCCGCCAGCCAGTAACCGCCGGCGGCGGTGATTAGCAGGATGGCAAGCGAGCCCAGCACCAGGTTGATCGCCAGTGACGGCAGGCGTCCATCCGGGTCCACCGGGCTGCCGATTACCAGGTACCCCGAAGCCGGGTTCCGCTCGTCTGGGAAGCGCGCCACCACGAAGTAATAATCGTGCTTTTCCGGCTGCCCGTTGGCTGCTGGCAGCGTAATGGCGAAGCTTTGGGGCGTGAAATCTGCGTTGGGCCCTTTCCAGGCTCCAGCCAGGCTGGCCAGGTCGGCGTCGCTGATTTGCCCGACCTTTTGGACCACTTTTTGGTTGGCATCCAGCACTGCCCCCACGTCGTAGCTTTGCAGGGTTGGGAAACTGTTGTCGGCCGGCACGGCAAGCTGGATCCCGTCTCCGGGGGATTCGCCGGGCTCTCCGGCATGGCTCAATACGAAGGTGCTGTGCAGCGCCGTCGAAAACTGCCTGGCGATTCCCCGTACCCGGTTCATCGAATCGATCGAAATATCGCGTGTTTCCTGGGTGTACACGAAAGCGCTGAATCCCGCCAAGATCGCCGCAATAATTACCAGCGACCACACCAGCAGGCGGAAGCGCACGCTGCGGGTCAGGCGCTGGATATTTTGCCCGGCGGTTTCGAAGCGCGCTTTCAAGGGCGTCTTCATTTCGGCGCTTCCACCGGTCGGTGCATGCGGTATCCCGCCCCGCGCACGGTCTCGAACAATTTGACCTCGAACGGGTCGTCAATTTTACGCCGCAGCCGCCGGATGTACACGTCTACCACGTTCGAGCCGCTCACGAAATCGTAATCCCAGACGTGGTCCTCCACCATCTGGCGCGAGATCAGCCGCTCGGGGTTGCGCATAAAATATTCCAGCAGGGCATATTCCTTGGCCGTCAGGCTGATCTCCTGCCCGTCGCGCTTCACCCCGTGCGTGGCCGGGTCGAGCACCAGGTCACCCACGGTCAGCAGCCCGGTCTTTTCCGTCGCCTCCCGGCGCAGCAGGGCCCGCAGGCGCGCCCGCAGCTCGCCGGTGGCAAACGGCTTGATCAGGTAATCGTCGGCGCCGCTGTCCAGCCCCTGGATGCGGTCGTCCACCGTATCCCGCGCCGTCAGCATCAGAATCGGCGTGTTGACCCGCTTGTTCCGCAGCTCCCGGCACACCTCCAGCCCATCCTTCACCGGCAGCATGATGTCCAGGATGATGGCGTCGTAGGGCGTCATGCAGGCCAATTCCTCGCCCTCCTGCCCGTCAAACGCCGCGTCCACTGCATAGCCGTCCTCGACCAGGCTCTGGCGCAGCGAAGCGTTCAGCCGCTTGTTGTCCTCCACCAAGAGCAATCTCATCTTCACGATTGTAGCATACCAATATGACGACATCATGAATTTGATATAATGCCCCTATGCCTCCATCCACCGCCTTCCAACCCGTTTTTGAGCGCCTGAAGTCCATCCTCAAGCAGTTCGGGCCGGACCTCACGGTTACATCCGATACGCCGGAAATTTATTATCTGGACGGCCCCTATTCACCCAAATTCAAACGCAACCTCTTTTTCGGTTCGGTCCAGATCAAAAAGAATTACGTCAGTTATTACCTCATGCCGGTGTACGTCTTTCCGGACCTGCTCGAAGGCATTTCCCCGGCTCTTAGAAAACGGATGCAAGGTAAATCCTGTTTCAACTTCACTTCTGTCGACGAAGGATTGACCGCCGAGTTGGCCGAATTGACCCGCCTCGGCTTCGAGCGTTTCCGCCTGGAACGAGAAAAATTTATTTAAACCGTTCAACTTCAATTGAGGATTGTCCGGCCCCAGACTTCCGAAGTCTTGCAGACTTCGGAAGTCTTCCGGTTGGTATTTGGGCCTTTCATGTTTGCTTGTCCGCAAAGACATTCCGGCTCGTTCGTGCCATAATCGATTCAACGCAGAAAAGGAGATCAAATATGAAAGCCACTCAAATATTAATGGACGAGCACACCGTCATCATGCGTGTTCTGGATGCCCTGGACCAGGCAGTGGGTAAAATGGAAAACGGCGAACAGATTCCCCCGCAATTCTTCCTCGATGCCGCCGATTTTATCAAGGGTTTTGCCGATGGCTGCCATCACATGAAAGAAGAAGGCGTCCTGTTCAAAGCTATGGCGGCGAACGGCCTTTCTGAGGAAGTCGGCCCCATCGCCGTGATGCTTTCCGAGCACGAGGCGGGCCGCGCCTACACCCGCGGCATGCGCCAGGCCGCCCAACAGCTTGTTGCCGGTGACCAGTCTGCACGCGCCGATCTACTCGCCAATGCCCGCGGCTACACGGCCCTTTTACGCCAGCATATTTTTAAAGAAAATATGATCCTCTTCCCCATGGCCGATCGGGTGATCCCTGCCAACCTGCACGAGGATGTCACCGATGGCTTCGAGCGCATCGAGCACGAAGAGACCGGAGAGGGAATCCATGAGAAGTACCTGGCCTTGGCTGAGAAATTGGAAGTAGAAGCCGTAAATTGATCAGCCGGGGTTAAATTGTGCTGTCCTCGGGAATTTTAATTTGGATCGGACTTTCCATATTCTTTTCAAAAGTGGATCGGTCCAATGGCCGTGACAATAAATAGCCCTGTCCGTATTGGCAGTCAACACTTCTTAGCTCATCCAATTGTTCGCCAATCTCAATCCCTTCAGCAATGGTATCCATGCCCAGGTCCTTGGCCATGGATACCATTGCGCGGATCAAGTCGGAACCCTTTTTCCCCTTCCCCATTTCTTGAACGAAGGATTTGTCGATTTTGATCGTATGGACCGGGAAATGCTGCAAATATCCAAGCGATGAATAGCCTGTCCCAAAATCGTCGATCTGCAGTTGGACACCAATCCCAAGCAATTCCTGGAATTTGTCATTTGCTGCTGTATAGTTGTCAATCAGAACGGATTCGGTTATCTCTAGCTTCAGGTATTCAGAGTGCAAACCAGTCCGGGCTAGGGCCTGCTCGACCACTTTCACAAAATCTGGCTGGGTGAACTGTTTGCCGGAGATATTTACGTTGATTGCCAAATTGTGTAACCGAGGGTAAGTTTCCTGCCACATCTTTAGTTGGGAACAGGCCTCAAACAACACCCACTGTCCTATTGGTAAGATCAATCCCGATTCTTCGGCAACCTGAATAAAATCTGCTGGCAGTAACAAGCCGCGCTTGGGATGTCGCCAGCGAATGAGCGCTTCGCAACTGGTTATTTCATTAGTTGCCAGTTTGACGATCGGTTGGTAATGAAGCTCGAATTCCTGGCATTCAATCGCCTGACGCAGTTCATTCTCAAGTTCCAGGCGCGAAACTGCTTTCTTTCGTAATCCGTCGCTGAAGAATTCAAAACGAGATTTACCCAGCTCTTTGGCATGGTACATTGCGATATCTGCGTCGCGCAGCACCTCGTCTGGACGGTCATAATTTATCACGCTCTCAACAATGCCAATACTGGCGGAAATGTATATTTCGTGTCCTTCAAGGGTAAATGGCTTTTTTAGATTTTCCTGGATTTTTTGGGCGACTATAGAAACGGCGGCTTCCAATGAGGTATTTTCGATCAATACCACAAATTCATCTCCGCCCAGGCGGGCGACCGTATCGCTTGCACGTATACTTGCGCCGAGCCGGTGTGCGATCGATATCAGGAGAAGATCGCCGATTGTATGACCGAGACTATCATTGATGATCTTGAATTGGTCGAGGTCGAGGAACAGCACTGAGAAAGGATAATCTGGCCGGCGACGGCAATATTCAATCGCGCGTTCTAGCCGATCCATAAACAGAACCCGGTTTGGTAGTCCGGTTAATCCATCGTGCAGTGCATCATGGGTAAGTTGTTCTTCGGCACGTTTTCGTTCGAGGATTTCAGCTTGAAGCTCACGATTGGTTTCCTCCAGAACTGCCGTTTGGCGTTGGATCTGGCCCATCATCTTTTGCAGCCTGGTGTAAAGGCGATTGTTCTCACCCAAAGCGACTATTTGTCGCACAATTACCATTCCGATAAGAATTCCTACGCCAGCAGCCAAATGAGGAAATGCCATTGGGAGGGTAGAATTGTTTTCCATGATCAAAAATAAATATGCCAAAACTACCCAGATATAGGGCATATACGTCAATAACCCTTTAACCTTGCGGATTAAGTCGTTCATTGGCCGCACTGAGGAGGCCACAGCGTTCTTTGAGGGGTCGGCAATGTAGGCCTGGTGGATGCCTGCCATTGCGGTGAGAAAATAAGTCAATAACCAACCGATATCTATCAGGCTGCCGCTTTCATACGTACCAGCTAAAGACTGGTAGCTAAATATGCAATCTGTAACGATCATGGCTGCTGAGGCGAACACCAGGAACAGGATTGGGGTTCCATTTTGCGATTCGGACTGGTTGTATAAAAGCCATATGACTGCCCAAAGAAGGATTACATCACCGACCGGATAAGCAAGAGAAAGCAATTGGGTTAATAGCGGGTTTTCTATTCCTGAGGCGATGAGGGGAGCAATCAGGAAGTTCCAAAATCCCAAAATTGCTGCCAGCATAACGATGCCCATGTCCAGGGCGCATTTGAACCACTCAAATAAAGGCTGTTTTTTAATGGGTAAGGCGAAAACCCCGGCCAGAAAAATGAAGTAATAAGCCAGGTACCCGGCGTCGGCGATTGAAGGGAATGGGCTGGTATTCATACCCACTTCGAGGACGGCCCAGATAATATCGCTTAAAGTGAACGTCAATTGTGCCAGGGCGAATAAAAACCAGGCGGTTCGGACCCGTTTGGAAATTCTGGCTGACCAGCGCGCTGCCATGAATAAGGCAATCGTCGCCAGTATATTGAGAACGGGGGAATAGATATCTGTGAAAATCCTGCGCGCGCTTCTATCGTCTATTATTGCGTAAAACAGGATAGCTGCGCAAAAAAGGACAACGCTAAGAATAACGGCAATAAAAATTTTCTTGCTGCTTCGATGTAAAGTATTCCCCATCGGCATTTCGATGTCAGGCATCATTTGTTATTCATCCAGGATTAATAATATGTTTTTCTATTGAATTAGGGAATAAAGTTGGGATAAAAAATTATAAACGGGAGGCTGCCACCATAAGTGCCAGCCCGCCGCCATCGAACAGGATGAATCGCAGTACCGAGTCTCGCACCACCGCATGGCCTTCGGGGAACGTGATCAGCAAGATTGTTTCCCCCACCACCCCGATGGCCTGCATTGCGACTGCCTCCAGCAGCGAGCGCCGCTGCGAGATCGGGTTCCACAGCGCCACTGCGTAGGGCACGTTCCACATCAGGAACAGGATCCCCATCCCGCGCAGCATACCCTCTCCCGCCGCTCCGCTCAGCTCGAATGCCGGCGCATAACTCTGCGGGGCAACCAAAAACGCCAGCGCGCATTCTATATTAAAAAAGAATACGATCCCGATCAGTCCCCGTGCCAGCCAGATATTTTTCTGAAATATCTTCATGCTTCAATTATATTGGTTTCACCACTGAGGCACAGAGACACAGAGAAAGACTTTATCCGCGAATTGCACGAATTTAGAAAAAAATGTCGCTAAATTATTTTAAAATTATTAGTGATAATTTGTTTTTTCAATTCGTGCAATTCGTGGAAAAAGTCTTTCAAATTTACTGAAAACCGTGATACAATAATTTTTCCAAAGCGCATTCCGCCCGGATTTC
Source organism: Anaerolineaceae bacterium UBA700 (assembly GCA_002298885.1). The sequence continues at coordinate 10,912 of DBMK01000245.1, read as the reverse complement.
CCGGGCGGAATGCGCTTTAATTTTCTTTAACGAGGAGAATTGTATGCTTGCCATCCGCGTCAAATACACTGCTTTGCTGCACAAACGCAACTTCCGCCTATTATGGCTTGGCCAGGGCATGTCCATGCTCGGCGACCAGTTCTTTTTGATCGCTATTCCCTGGCTCGTTTTGAAGATATCTGACGACCCGCTGGCCCTTGGCGCCGTTTTGGCGCTTACCGGGGTGCCGCGTGCCCTATTCATGCTGCTCGGCGGCGCCTTCACCGACCGCTATTCGCCGCGAACCATTATGCTCGTTGCGGACATCCTGCGCCTGCTCTTGACCGGACTGCTTGCGGCCTTGATCCTCACAGGCGGCATCCGCCTGTGGATGCTGTACCTGTTTACCCTGTGTTTCGGCACGATCAGCGGCTTTTTCAACCCGGCTTCCAACGCCATGATGCCCCGTGTGGTCGAGCCGGCAGGCCTGCAGGGAAGCAATGCCCTATACGAGGCTACTGCCCAGTTGAGCGTGTTCCTCGGCCCGGTGCTGGCCGGCGGATTGATCTCCTGGCTGGCCCACGCCGCTGGGGCCGGCTCCGGTTCGGATGAGCTGGCCGGGATCGCCGCCGCCATTGGCTTCGATGCCCTGACCTTCCTCCTCTCCGCGGTGACGCTGGCGGGCATGCGTTTTGCCGCAGAGCAATCCCGCCCGGTTGAAGCCTCGGCCGGGTTTCTTGCCTCGATATGGGCGGGCGTCCAGTACGTATGGAAGGATGACCTGCTGCGCATGATCTTTATCCTGATTGTCGGCCTCAACCTGTTCTTTTCCGGGCCGTTCCTGGTGGGCATTCCCGTTCTGTCCAACACCCGTTTTTCGGACGGCGCAGCCGCGTTTGGATTCATCATGGGCGGGTTTGGCGGCGGCAACTTGCTCGGCATCCTGCTCTCGGGCTCGCTGGCCCGCTATTTGAACCCGCGCATGAGCGGATTCCTGGTACTGGTGGTCGCCAGTTTTGGGATTGGGATGGCCCTGCTGAGCGTGGTTCCAACCACTTTTTCAGCTTTCCTGGTGTTATTCGTCTTTGGGGTAGGCAACGGTTCTCATGCCCTGGCCCTGATTACCTTCTTGCAGCGCGCTACCCCCGGTGAAATGATGGGCCGGGTGATGAGCCTTCTCCTCCTGGCTAACGTTGGCCTGGTGCCGCTTTCACAGGCCATCGCCGGCGTTATGATCAAGCTCAGCCTGGGAGGCCTGTTTGTCAGTTCAGGTATTCTCTTGATGGTGTTGTCATTTTGGCTTGCTCTACACCCATCGCGCAAGTTTATTAACCAGGCCTTTGTCCTGGAATAAAAATCGTAGATTCTTTCACGGCAGCCACTGCACCGTTCCATCGAACGTCCCATCCGAAAGTTTTACCAAATCGCTGCCGTCTGTTTTGACGGCAAAGAGCCCGTTGGCGCTGATGAAAATGAGGCGCGTCCCATCCGGCGACAGGTCCCCGAACATGCCGGTGTCCTTCACGTCCGTCACCTTTTCGATCTTCCCGCCTTCCACCGGCGCTTTGTACCAGTCGGATGGCACATTATGCGCCGAGACGGTCTCGATCCCGAACAGCCCGTCCCACCAGGAGCTAACTGGTTGGGTCTGCTGGTCGACCATGCTGAAGTAGATCGTCTTCCCATCCCGGCTGAAGAGGTGGGCGTCGACCGGCGGCGTAACCCCCGGGGTGGAGATGGCTTTGGGGTTCTTCCCATCTGCGTCCGCCACATACAGGTCGTTGCTGTTGAGCTTGGGGTCCGAATACACGTAAGCAATCTTCGATCCATCCGGCGAGAGCACCGGCCAGTAGGCGTTGTCAATCAGCATCCCTACAGTGCCGTTCAGGTCGATGCTCTCGATGACGTACCGGTAAATTGGGGCGCTGCTGGTGCCTTGTTGAAAGAAATGTGCATAGATAATTCTCTTTCCATCCTGATACCACGATGCATCGAAATACGATTCCTCGTTCGCTTTGCGACCTAACAGCAGCTTCGGCTGTTCCGTCGAGCCGGCCGGCAGCAGGTACAGGTCCGTGTTGCCCAATTGAATCTGCCCGTTCGGCGCCGAATAGGTCAGCAGATATTGCTTTCCATCCGGCGAGAGCGACGCCCCGGTCAGTTTGCTCTTATCCGGGGCCTGGTACACGAGCTGGTATTTCCCGGTTTGCAGGTCCAGGTTGATCAACTGGTCGCCGTAGTCCTGGTACTGGATTAGCAGCAGGTGCCCGCTCAGCCCGTGTCCCGCCCAGGTCATCGGTAACGACAGGTCGGTTCCAACCCTTTGGGGCGACGCGGCTAGCGGGGTCGAGCCCGGCGTGGGTTGGCCGCCGGCCGAGGTCGCTACTGCACCCGCGCAGCCCGCCAGTAGCCAGAGCGCCACCAATAAAATTGCTTTTTTCATGAACTTGCCCTTTCTTGATTTGGCCGGTTTGCTGCCGTAGGTGTGAAGCATCCATCCGCACCTACGGAGCGTAACCGTCATGGTTAATTCGTTTGCCTCGCCAACGTCCTGATGAAGTTCACCAGGTCCCAGCGCTGGTCTTCGGTCAATACCTGCGCGAATTGGGGCATCGACGTGCGCGGCAGCCCCTGGCTGATCCAGTAAAACAACTGCCCGTCGGTATGCACCCCGGGGATCGTATGGTAGGTCAGGTCGGCCGGGGGCGGATTCAACGTCTTTCCGGCGGGACCGTCCCCTTTGCCCGTTGTCCCGTGGCACACCACGCAGTTCTGCTGGTAGAGTGCCTTGCCCGCGGCAACCGAGTCGGGCGTGACCGCACGCGGGTTGGGCGGGTCGGTGTCGTTCGGGTCGGTCTGGATGAAAACCGGGAAGACGTGGACGATGTCGTTCTGCCCAGGCCGTCTCAGGATGACCTGGATGGTCCAGTTCCCGGCCAGGGTGAAGTAGCTGCCCCGTACCACGTAGCGAGAATAATCTTCAGTGACCGTCCCGGCCTGGGTCGTGCCCAGGTCCTTGTCCAGCAGCTTGAAACGCAGGATCACCTGGGTGGTTGACATCTGGTCCATTTCCGGCAGGCCGGCAACATCCACCGCAACTTCGTTCTCGCCGGTAAAACCGGGCGCAAGCCACAGGCGCATCCTGATCCCGTCTTGCTGGGTTTCGCCGACCACGCCCATCTGGCGGGTGGCTTGGGTCGCCTCGAAGGACGGCGAGGCGCCGGTTAGCACCCCCACCGCGGCCAGCAGGGATAGGCCAAGCAGCATCTCGAAGCGCATCGAGAGGCGCAACTGTCGCGTGGCTTTGGCGGTGTCCTGGCCCAGGCGCGGGGTGAGCACCCGGAAATTGAGCGCCCCCAGCCCCACGAGCACTCCAAAAATGATTACCTTTACGATCAAGGCCAGGCCGTAGCTGGTCGAGACCAGTTCGTCCAGCGTGCGCACCTGCTCCAGGCCCGCATACAGGCCACTCAACGCCAGAACACACACGCTGGTCAGCGCTACCCGCGTAAAAAACGGCACCAGCACCTTCGGCGGGATCTGCGTGCGCCGCAGCAGCAGGAACAACGGCAGCAGCCCGCCAAACCAGGCGGACATGGCGGTTAGATGCAGCGTGTCCAGGATCAGTGCCAGCGGATTGTTCAATGCGGCGGCGTGGCTTTTCAGGCTGACCGTCGCAAAAACGACGACCGCCAACGGAATAAGCGCCAACCAATCCCAAGCTTTATCTCTACTTGCTGTGTCAAGGAAAAAACTGAATAGGATTATGCAGCCCAGCACCAACAAGCGCAGCCATAACTGCCAGTTGCTGCCGAAGCTCACCAGCCCGCCCAGCGCGGTCCAGAAATCCACCTGGGAGCTGCTCGATATCCCGCTGACCGCCTGGTACACTACTGCCGCAGCCGTCACCACTGCCAGCGCTGCCGCCCCAATCCGGATTTCCGTTTTCAGCAGTCGAGTAGCCGTCCGGTCATCTGGCGCATCCGGTTCGGCAGCGGCGGCACGATACGCCGGGCGCCATACCAGCCCGGCGAAGAGGATCCCCCCGCCCAGCAGCGCCGCTGCCAGGTACCCCGCCCAGCGGAGGATCACGTCCAGCGCGGCTGGGGTTGCCTCCGTTGGCAGGGGCGTGTTTTCTGCTGGCAGCAGGGAAATGCTGGAATTCGCCTTGCCGACTGAAAAGCTCACTGTCCCGTTGGCAAAGTGCCCGTCCGCCGCCGAATGCGTTTGCCACACCTCGCTGTAACTCCCGTCGTCCAGCTTTGGCAGGTCCAACCGCATGACCCTGGGGTTCGCCCCGTCGATCACCCCCGGCCCGGCTGCGACTACCGTCCCGTGCGCATCCAACAGTTGCACCTGCGATAGCTGCGGGTCGAGGTTTTCGCTGAACTCGAGGGTGATCGTCTTGGGAGGTTGGGCCAGCACGGCGCCGCGTTCCGGGTTGGAGCGTACCAGGTTGGCATGCGCAAAGGCTACTCCGGTGGGCAGCAGCATCAGTACGCCCGCAACCGCTAATGCCAGGAGAGCGCGCAAGCGTGTGAAAATTGGCTTGAATTCTGTGCTCATAAATCCGGTTTTACTTTTTTTGACGCCGGGCCGTCTGCAGCGCTGCAAGTCCTAAGAAAAGTCCGGCGAGACCAATCATCAGGCCAGCTCCGCCCACATACAGAGCCGTGTTGGCGGTTGAGGCCGCAACGGATGCCGGGTCATTCGCGCTGGGGAAGGCGTATATCGAGGCTTCCTCCGCCGAGTTGAACGTATCCGGACTGCTGGTCATCGAGACGTCTACCGGCGTGTCGTTGATCTTTCCGCTGATGTGCCAGGTGTAATCGCCGGCTGCTGAGGGGATGACGTACGCCGTGTAGGCTCCATCTATATCCTCCTGTGGCTCCAATTTGAAGGTCTTTTTGGAAGCGCCGAAGATGAGCTCGGCGGTCAGCGTGTCCTGCAGGTTGTTTACTTTTTCTCCGGTCTTGCTATTGGTCACGAACAGGTCGAGCGAATTGGGCATGCCCACTACCACCGGCTCGTTATGGAACCCAATTTCCAAATCGTAATCTCCTGCTGTCGTTTTCCCATGTGCGGAGACAACGGAATGAATCAATGCTGCGACGCATAAAGTTGCAAGTAATGCAATGAAAAACCTCGATCTCATGTCTTTCCTCCAATAATCATCATTAAATAATCGTAAGGGCAGAATTGCGCGGTTTTTGAGTACGCAGCGCCCCAAAATGATTGTGCCCGTTGCTAAAACGGATTGGTGATTATGCGGAAAGAGGGAACCTGGGAGGGGGAGGTTCAGGCGCAAAGGCCCATCCAGCAGGGCAGTATACGTGCCTGGCCTGTTTCAGCCGCGCCGTCGCGCCGGAAAGCGCCAGCAGCAGCACTAGCAGCATCGAATCGGCCGCTGGATGAGGATATGGCTGGCTGCCTTGCCCCTGGCTTATGTCGATGAGGTAGGCATGGCTGTGGGGCGCCTCGGCGTGACCGTGCCCGAAGTGCACGTGGAACGCGCACGGCACGGCTTCCAGCCAGCAGGCAGGCAGCCCGGGTTGGGCAAACATGATGTAAACTGCCCACAGCACCAACCCAACCCGCGCCGCTCCCGTATGTATATTTGACATAGTCTGTAGACTATATCCTAATACATCCAGCAAGAATTTTCAATGCCACAAAAGGATTATTTTAACGCGTCGACGATTGCATTGACGTTGTATTTGATCATGTCGATGTACGTCGGTGCTTTACCGCCTGACGCCGTGATCGAATGGGTAAACAGGTCTGTGACCACCTTTACGCCGGTCTCGCGTCCCACCTCATCGGCAAGCTGCGGGTTGGTCCCTGTTTCCAGGAAGATAGCCTTTACCCGGCTGGCCTTGATACTGTCCACCAGGCGCGCAAGTTGCTGCGCCGAAGGCGACGCATCCGAGCTCACGCTGGGTACGATCGTCCCCACGATGCGAAATCCGTAGCGGTCGGCAAAATAGCCGAAGCTTTCGTGGTTGGTTACCAGCAGGCGCTGCTCCGGCGGGATCGCCGATACACGGTCCTTGATCCAGGCGTCAAGTGATATAAGCTGGTCGATGTAGGCAGCCGCGTTTTGAGCGTACACCGCCTGGCCCTGGGGATCGGCCTGGCTCAGCCCATCCCGGATATTCTCAACGTACTGGATGGCGTCGTTCGGGTCTAGCCAGAAATGCGGGTCGCTGGCCAGGGGCTGGGTTCCGCCCGCGCTCGATTCAACAGTTTCGCCTTCACGCGCCGTGCGTCCCTTCAATCCGGCGGCAGCCTGGATTACCAGCGCCTTGTCGCCGGTGTTCTCAATGGTCTTCTGTAACCAGGGCTCGATTCCGGCTCCGTTGGCAATGATCACGTTCGCCTGGGCCAGCTTGACGATATCCTGCGGCGCCGGTTCGAACTCGTGTGGGTCGATCCCAACCGGGACCAGCGCCTCGACCTTAAGCCGCTCTCCGGCCACGTTTTGCGCCATATTCGCCAGGAAGGTCTCGATTGCTGTTACTCTCAACACGCCTGCCTGTCCCGTTTGGCTTGGGCTCACCCCAACCTGGCATCCAGCCAGGCCTGACCCTATTAAAAGCAAACCCATTGTTAAAACAAAGATTTGCCAAATGAGCAACCTCTCCCCCAAAATCCGGTTCTTTGGATTCCGGGGGAGGTTGGGAGGGGGTAAATTTACTCTATTTTCCTTACGCGCCATTCTTTGAATTACTCCATTCTATCTACGCACTGCACTCCGCGCACATCCCGAAGAGTTGTAGCCAGTGCGCCTGGATCACGAAACCCGTCTGCAGGGCTATCTGCTCGCTCAATTTGCGCAGGTCGTCGCCGCTAAAGTAGACCACCTTGCCGCATTTGTTGCACACCAGGAAGTGCTCGTGTCCCTGGGCCGCCCGCAGGACCCGGTTGCAGCCTTCTTCCCGGTGCAGCCGCTCCACCAGTCCCAGTTCCTCCAGCTTTTGGATCGTTCGGTACACCGTCACCAGGCCCAGGCCCGGGTACTGTGCCCGGCCCTGGTCGAAGATTGCAACCGCGTCCAGGGCGCGCTCGCTTGCGGCGATGATTTCGACGATCGCCCGATTCTTTGCCGTCACCCGGTATCCGCTGTCGCTCAATCGTCCCAGCCATTCCCGGCTGATAGCACCCGCATCGGTCAATGAAGGTTCCATACTGACCTCGCCGTGTTAATGATAATGAAAATCATTTTCAAATTATAACCCATTTTAAAGGTTTTTCCGGGCTGCGTCGCAGCCCGGAAAAAACCTCAAAAAAATCCTTAATCTGCATTCGCCTTATTTGTTAATTTTCGGGAAATAACTATGGAACGGCAGCGCCGCCTGGTCCAGCGTGGCCTGGAGTTGGTAGATGGCTCCGTTGGAATAATCGCCAACGTAAATGTATCCGCTTTCGTCCTCGCCGAAGGTCGAGATGGAGAAGGGCGCCGTAATCAGCAGTTGGGTCTGCCAGCCGCCGGCGTTCTTCAAGCCGTACAGCTTTCCCAGGCAGTAATCGGCGTAGAAATACACGCCCTGCATATCCAGGTAGATGTTCGGTCCACGGTAGACGTACCCGCCAGTGACCGCGCAGCCGTTTGAATCGTTCGTCCCATGGTCGTAGGTGGCTACCGGCCCCGAATAACCCGCCGGGGCGCTGCACCCGCTCGCCGGGTTGTAACACAGATTCCCTTCCAGGATTCTCCAGCCGTAATTCACACCCCCTGTGCTGTTTGCCGGTTGGAAGTCCACCTCTTCTTCCGTGTCCTGCCCCACGTCCCCGATGTACAGGTCGCCCGTCTGGCGGTCGAAGGAGAACCGCCACGGATTGCGCAGCCCATAGGCCCAAATTTCGGGCCTGGCGCCCGCCACGCCAGTGAACGGATTGCTGGCTGGGACGCAGTAATTCTGCGCTTTGGGTGGGCTCTGCACGCATCCGGCGCCTTCCACGTCGATACGCAGGATCTTGGCCAGCAGGGTGTTCAGGCTCTGGCCGTGGTTGTTCGGGTCCCCGCCCGAGCCGCCGTCTCCCACCCCCGCGTACAGGTACCCGTCCGGTCCAATCGCGAGCTGCCCGCCGTTGTGGTTGCTGAAGGAGGGATGCCCGATGGTCAGCACGATCACGCCGCTGTTCGGGTCGGCCAGGTCGCGGTTGGCGCTGGTGTTGTAGCGCGCGATCACGATATCGCCGTTGGTGTTGGTGTAATACACGTAGAAATGGCTTTTACCGGCATAATTGTGCGGAAAAGCCAGCCCCAACAGGCCGCGTTCTCCGCAGCAGCTCACCAGGGTGTGGATATCCAGGAAGGCCACCGCATTCAAGCTGCCGTTCTGCACGATGCGGATCCTGCCTCCCTGCTCGACGACGTAGATCCGGCCGCTTCCGTCGTCGGCGTGGCTGATGCTCACCGGCTGCGAGATCCCGCCGGAGATCAATTGCAGCTTAACCGCCGGCCATGCCACCGCCGCTGTCGCCGGGCTCGCCTGCACATTGGCCCCCCATAAGCTCCCCGCCAATCCCACCCCTAAGACCGCCCGCATCCACCAACGGATGGCGCTGTTCCAGAATAGTCGTTTCATGCCCGCACCTTGCTCTCTTTCATCGATATTAACGGATATATTCGACCAATTATATTGGATATGCTCCTGCTGTGCAAACTACCTCACAGTTTGTTGAAGATTTAGGACAGAATCGGTATAATTATTTTCAATTCGCGCCGCTGGGCGAGGGATACAGCCGGGCACAGGAGCAATGATGGAAACCGCCTCAACGTTAAACGATGCCAAAACTCAATCGAATTACAGCCGCGGCGTGATGTCCTGGGCCTGGTACGATTGGGCCAACCACGCCTACATTACGACCACCGCGTCGACTTTCTTCCCGCCCTATTTCATTGCCATCGCTACCGCGGCCTTCATGGCGGCAGGCGCTTCGCCAAACGACGCGGCCGCCGTGGCTCAGGCCAGGGATTCGGCCTCGAACGCCTTTGCTCTGGTGGTTTCGCTGGCCCTATTGGTCTCGGCGATCCTGGCGCCGTTCCTGGGGGCACTGGCGGATATTACCGGCAAGCGCAAGCAGCTCCTGGTGATCACCACTGTCATCGCCAGCCTGATCTCTTCGGGCATGTTCATCCTGACGACCGGCATGTGGGTGGCGGGGCTGATCCTATACTTCCTGACCCACATTTCGCTGAATATCGCCCTCGGATTTTCGAGCAGCCTGCTGCAGCACGTGGCGCGGGCCGACGACATCAACCGGGTCTCCAGCCTGGGCTACGCCATGGGGTACGTCGGCGGAGGACTGCTGCTGGCCTTAAACACGGCCCTGTTCCTGTTTGCAGACAAAATTGGCATCGACAGCTCCCTGGCGGTGCGCATCGCGTTCCTGTCGGTGGGGATATGGTGGCTGGTGTTCACGATTCCCCTGCTGGTCAACGTCAAGGAGCCCGCGGCGATCCCGCTGGCGCACGGCAGCCGGGGCAGCGCGGTGCTGGATTCGTTCACCCGCCTGGTCAATACGGTCAAGGATGCAGCGCGCTACCGCGAAATGTTCAAGATGCTGCTGGCTTTCTGGTTCTATATGGAAGGCATCGGAGCAATCATCCTGCTGGCGACGTCCTACGGCGCGGCGTTGGGGCTGGACACGTCTATCCTGATCGGCACGCTGCTGATGACCCAGTTCGTGGCCTTCCCCTATGCTCTGATCTACGGGCGCATCCCGGTGGCGTCGGAAAAGAAGCGCGGCGCCTACGTCTCGATGCTGATCTGGTCCGGGGTCACGTTCCCGCTGATGGGCCTGTTCGCCAACCTGGGCGGCGGTTTCAGCATCCCGGTGACCTTCGGGCTCATCCTGGCGGACCAGGCTTTGGGGCTGGCTTTTTCATTTACAATCGGGCAGCGGCTGTTCGGCGCGTTGGCCGATAAAATGACCGCCAAGCGCGCTGTAATCTTGGGGTTGTGCATCTATATCTTAATTCCCCTATGGGGCTTTTTCCTCAAAAGCCAATCCGAATTCTTCATGATCGGCTGGCTGGTGGGTACGGTACAGGGCGGGACGCAGGCGCTCAGCCGCTCGATCTACGCCAGCCTGACTCCGCGACCTAAATCCGGCGAATTCTTCGGCCTGTACGGGTTGAGCGAGAAGTTCGCGGGGATCCTGGGCCCGCTGCTGTACGGCATCGTGGGCACGCTGACCCATAACCCGCGTGATAGTATTTTTTCGATCTCAATTTTCTTTATCATCGGCATTTTCATCCTGTGGCGCGTAGACGAGAAGAAAGGCGCTGAAATCGCCGCGGCCGAAGAGGCCCAAATCGACGCGCTCAAGGCGGCAGATTGAGAGAGGGAAATTATGGAAAACCAAGATTTGCTTGAGTGGGTGCGGGAAGTGCTCAGCATGGGACCTGGTCGTTGGGAACAGCTCATCCAAACTTTGCCACACGAGCTGCTGGTCGAAAGGCCGGCGCCAGGGGAATGGTCGGCCGTGGAGTGTCTGCTGCATATCATGGATAAAGAAAAGGTCTTCAATACGCGCCTGACGGCTTTTCACGAAGGCCGCGATTTTCCTGATTTCAATCCGGACGTTGAAGGCACAAAAGATGACCTGGCGCGCAGCCCGGCTAACCTGGCGAGCGAGTTCAAGCAGATGCGCGCCGCCAGCCTCGCCGCGCTGGGCAGTGTGACGCCGGCCGATCTGGACCTAAGCGCCCGCCATGCCGAGCTGGGGCCGGTGACATTGCGGCAGATGTTGAACGAATGGGCCGGGCACGACCTGATGCACACGGTGCAGGCCGAGCGGGCGATGATGCAGCCCTTCATCCAGGGCTGCGGCCCGTGGGTGGTTTATTTCAAGGATCATGCGATCAATCCGGTGTAACCGGATTGATCGCATGATCTTTTAATGAAGTAACGGGGATATTTTT
>DBMK01000197.1 GCA_002298885.1 Anaerolineaceae bacterium UBA700 | reverse complement strand
TCTTGCGGCTACGCCGCAAGAAAAACGCCCATTTAATTTAGTAATTTACTTTTCGGTAATCGTAACGCTCTGGATGGCGTCGCCCTGGAACGTGGGGTTTTGCTGAGGATCACGCAGGGTGATGCCGTTCACCACGTCCATGCCGCTGATGACCTGCCCGAAAATGGTGTAGCCGCCGTTGAGCGAAGGCTGCGGGGCAAAGGTAATGAAGAACTGGCTGCCATTGGTATTTCGCCCGGCATTGGCCATGGCTACCACCCCGGCCTTATCGAACGTCAGGTCGCTGTCCTCGTTGACGAACTGGTAGCCCGGTCCGCCCCCGCCTGTACCGGTGGGATCGCCGCCCTGGGCCATGAAGCCCGAAAGCACGCGGTGGAAGGTCACCCCGTCGAAGAACCCCTGGCGCGCCAGGAAGACGAAGCTGTTGACCGTGATAGGCGCCTTGTCCGGGTAAAGCTGGATGACGAACTCGCCGCCTTTGGCCATTTTAACAGTAGCGGTGTACTGCTTGGTCTTATCGAGCGTCATCGGCGGCGGCCCGGAGTACGTTTTGGTCCCCACCAGGACGGGGGCCTGACCAGAGGCCTGGGTCGGCGACGATCCCGCGCTCTGGGTGGGGGTTGCGCCCGCGCTTTGGGACGGGTTTTGGGAGGCCACAATGGCTACGATGATCACCACCAGCACCAGCACCGCGCCGATACCGATGATGAGTACCGGGGTATCCTGCCTCTGGCTTTTCCGTGCAACGACGCGCTTTCTTTTGGGCATTGCTTTTCCTCCAAATATGATGTTGTTCCCATATTATCCCACGAGAGCCAAAAATCGGTCGATAACATACCAGGAAGCCTGGGCCGGGGGCGACAGTCGCGGCAGCGCCAGGTCAAAGGCGTGGTCGGTGTGCGGGTAGAGCACATTCAAGCACACCACGCCGGCCGCGCCCAGCTTTTGCTGCAGTTCGTCCACTGGCGGGGTCGGGACAACCAGGTCATCCCGCCCCTTGATGAGCAGGGTCGGCGGGCAGCCTGGATGGACATAGCTGTCCGGCGAGTACAGGGCATAGGTCTCTGGGATTTCTTCCGGGTGGCGGCCGAGCAAGTTTACAAATGCGCCGTAAGTGGTGGGTTTGTTGAAACCCAGGCGCCCGCGCGTCCCGTTGAGGTCAACCGACGCCGGCGGCTGGCCGACCGCCACTGTGCGGCTGCGGATATTGCGGGTGGTCTTGTTTTGATTCGTATGATAATAACACGCCGCCAGGTTAGTGGGACCGTATTCCGAGATCACGGCGCGCACCGAAAGATCGCAGTCCTGCACGTCGGGCGGGGTCATCTCCACCTGGTGGGGCGCAAAAGCCGCCAGCAGCGCCAGGTGGCCGCCTGCCGAAGCTCCTCCGACGACCACCCGGGAGGGATCCACGCCGTAGGCTCGCCCGTGCTCCTTCATCCAGGCGATGGCGCGCTTGACGTCGCCCACCATGCCGGCAAGATCGGTCTCGGGGAACAGGCGATAAGCCACATCCATGACAACATGCCCCTGCCCCGCCAGGTGGCGGAAGAAGGGCCGGGTCAGCACGTCTTTATCCAGGAAATACCAGTTGCCGCCGTGGATGTAAATAAACGCCAGGCCGGAAGGCGAGACGCCTTCGGCAGGCATCCACAAATCGCACAACAGCCGGCGCTGGGTACCGGGGATGGTCCAGAAGGGGAGGTCGCGCTGCCAGACCGGATCGGGCTCGGCCGGAATCCACCCGTTCCAGTGCCGCCGGAGCATGCGCTCCGCCCGCTCGGGTGGGATGCGCTGCTGCCAATCCCGCCCGAAGACGCCGGCAAAATCCTCGTGCGCCGCCAGCATCTGGAGGATGTAGCCGCCGCTAAGGACTAACCCCACCGCGGCCAGCGCCAGCGCCACAAGGCTGCCAACTAGCAAACCAAATCCCAATCCGAGCACTCCGCAGATTGCCCCCAGCGGCGAAAGAGCGCCGGCAAACAATTTGAGCAGCAGCAGCCCAAACCCGTACGGCGCCTGGACTTTCACCAGCGGCAGGGCGCCAATAAGCAGTGAAATGATGGAAAAGACAAGCGCCAAAGCGAGCATTCTATTTCCTTATCGGAACCACTTGTGGGAATTGGTACAGTATTATTGTACGATATTTAGCTTACCACGAAGGCGCGGAGAGCACGGAGAAATTCAAATATATCAAGAATTTGGGCAGCGTGGACCTTTTTGATTTATAATAATTTTAAGATAAACCACGGTCGGGAAGAGGGGCAATATATTCCGTAGGTATTTGCTATAGTGAACAGATGGTAATGGTTATATACCCAAATTAACAAGGAGGGGCGATCATGCAAGACTTCGAGAAACTCGGCGTATTTTATCTGGGCAGCGAATACGACCTGAACGCCAAGAAACTCCAGGACAGCCTGTTGCTCTACGACTCCCGAGACCTGGTGACTCACGCCATAGTTGTGGGCATGACTGGCAGCGGCAAGACCGGCCTGTGTATCGACCTGATCGAAGAGGCGGCCATAGACGGTATCCCTTCGATCCTCATCGACCCCAAGGGGGACCTGACCAACCTGCTCCTCACCTTTCCCAAGCTGCGCGGCGAGGATTTCCTGCCCTGGATAAATCCGGACGACGCCAGCCGCAAAGGCTTATCGCCGGAAGATTTCGCCAGCCAGCAGGCCAGCCTGTGGCAGAACGGGCTGGCGCAGTGGGGTGAAAGCGGCGAGCGCATCCAGCGCATGCGCGACGCCGCCGAGGTCGTCATTTATACGCCGGGCAGCAATGCCGGCGTACCGGTATCGATCCTCAAGTCCTTCTCCGTGCCGCCCGCAGAAATTATGGAGGACGGCGAGCTGCTGCAGGAGCGCATCGCCACCACCGTAACCAGCCTGCTAGGACTGCTGAATATCGAGGCCGATCCCTTGCAGAGCCGGGAGCACATTTTACTCTCCACGATTATTGCCCAAATGTGGCAGCAGGGACAGGATCTCGATCTGGCGGTCTTGATCAATCAGATCCAAAAACCGCCGATAACGAAAATTGGCGTGCTGGACCTGGAGACCTTTTATCCGACCAAGGATCGTTTCAGCCTGGTCATGGCGTTGAACAATCTGCTGGCATCGCCGGGTTTTAATGCCTGGCTCACCGGCATCCCGCTGGATATCGGGCAGATCCTGCACACACCTCAGGGCAAGCCGCGGGTGGCGATTTTCTCGATCGCCCACCTTGGCGATTCCGAGCGCATGTTCTTCGTTTCATTGCTGCTGAACCAGGTCCTCGGGTGGATGCGCACGCAGCCGGGCACGACCAGCCTGCGCGCTTTGCTGTACATGGACGAGATCTTTGGCTATTTCCCGCCGATTTCAAATCCGCCTTCCAAGCAGCCCCTGCTGACCCTTCTGAAACAGGCGCGCGCCTTCGGTGTAGGAATTGTGCTTGCCACGCAGAACCCGGTCGACCTGGACTATAAGGGTCTGTCCAACACCGGAACCTGGTTCATCGGCCGGCTGCAAACCGAGCGCGACAAAAGCCGGGTCATTGAAGGGCTGGAAGGCGCCGCGGCCAGCTCTGGCAGCAATTTCGACCGCCAGAGAATGGAGCAGCTCCTCGCCGGCCTGGGGAACCGTGTCTTTCTGATGAACAACACCCACGAGGACGCCCCCGCCGTTTTCCAGACGCGCTGGAGTCTTTCCTACCTGCGCGGCCCCTTGACCCGCAGCCAGATCAAACAGCTCATGGATCCGTATAAGGGCACCCAGGCGCCCCCGGCGACAGAGCCGCAGGCAGCGCCTTCAGACGCAGCCGCCCCCGCCCCTGCTCCCCGGGCGGCCCCGGGCTTTGCTGCGCCCGTGCCTGCGGCGGCTGCCGGCGCAGGCCTGCAGCCGACCCTGCCGATGGATATCAACCAGTTCTTCATCCCCGTCAGGGGCAGAGGCGCCGGGCTGACCTACCAGCCCGTGGTACTGGGCGCGGCCAAGGTGCGCTTTACAGACCCCAAGACCAGGGTCGATACCTCCCAGGACGTGGCCTTCATGACTCCCATTCTCGACCAGGCCGTGCCCGTGGATTGGGAATCGGCCCAGGAAGCCGGGCTCAACCCGAACGACCTCGAAAGGAACCCAACCCAGGGCGTCCAGTTCGGCGATCTGCCCGCGGCGGGGGCCAATTCCAAGAACTACACCTTGTGGAACCGGGATTTTGTCACCTGGCTTTACGGCAACCAGAAACTGGAGCTGCTGCGCAGTCCCAGCACGGGTAAATTCGCCAATCCGGGCGAGGTGGAACGCGACTTTCGCATCCGCTTGCAGCAAACCGCCAGGGAACAGCGCGACGAGGTAGCCACTACACTGCGCCAGAAGTATGCCCCCAAGATCGCCGCCCTGGAAGAGAAAATCCGCAGGGCCCAGCAAGCCGTCGACCGAGAGGCAGCCCAGGCCAACCAGGCCAAAATGCAGACTGCCGTCTCGGTGGGCGCCACAATTTTGGGCGCCTTCCTGGGGCGTAAAGTGTTAGGCTCATCCACCGCCGGCAAAGCGACCACCGCGATGCGAGGCGTGAGCCGTTCGATCCAGCAGCAAGGGGACGTGGGCCGGGCCAAAGAGACGGTAGAGGTTTACACGAAACAGCTCGAAGATTTGAATGCAGAATTTAAAACCGAGTCCGACGAGCTGGCGGGCAAAATCGATCCTGCGACCGAGCAGTTGGAGACGATCGTTATCCGGCCCAAGAAGACCGACATTGTCGTCCAGTTGGTGTCTCTGGCCTGGGCGCCGTACCAGGTGGATGCCCAGGGCCGGTCGACGCCCGCCTGGTAGCAAAAAAGAAAGTTTACAACGTAGGGGCACGGGGGATTCGTCAATAGCCAAG
>DBMK01000237.1 GCA_002298885.1 Anaerolineaceae bacterium UBA700 | reverse complement strand
CCGGTTAAACCAAAAAACCGCCCGTGTAGGGCGGTTTTTTGGTTTAACCGGAGCTTATTTCGATACGACTTTGATGCTCTTCGGCTTGGCTTCCTCGGCCTTGGGGACGCGCAGGGTGAGCACGCCGTTGGTCAGGTCGGCCTCAGCCTTGGCCGCATTCAGCGACACGGGCAGGGTGATGGTGCGGCTGAACCGTCCGGCGGCTCGCTCGGCCACCAGGTAGTTGCCTTCTTCGCGGCGGTTGAGCTTCACTTCGCCAGAGATGGTGACCGTCTGATCGACGACCTGGATATTCAGGTCCTCGGCCTTGATGCCCGGGATAACCGCCGAAATTACGTAAGTATCATCTTCGGCCTCAACGTCGACCGGGACGAACAGCGCATTGTCGGTGCGAAACTCGGGCCAGTCGGGGTCGAACATGTTATCGAACATGCGGCGGCGCATAGCGGCAAATGGAGAGCGAACATAAAGTGTCATGGTAAACCTCCTGTGGTTTTTATTTTCAAGATTTATCTTGCACTATCATATCGTCCGAATATAGGAGGAGCGTATGCGGCAAATATGAGTTTTATAAGAGGAGAGTCATGTTATTTTGAAGTTTGTTTTGGGCGCTTTGCGCCCAAAACAAACTTCAAAATAACATTTGACAGACTTTATGGTATTATGTTGCTAATCGGAGCTATTATCCATGGAAGATAAAATTACAATTATTGAGGGGCCTCCTCCAGTATTTGAATCGGCGGGTGAAGCCTGGGCGGCTGGGCTCAATGAAAGCCCAAACCTGTACGACATTATGCAGACTCGCCTGCGCACATTTAATGGTCCGGCGCTGGTAGAACGCTGCCACACCACCTGGCGCCATCACGAAATCATGCACCTGCTCTACCGCAACGACATGGGCCTGGAAGAACGCGCCCCCATCCTTGCGGCGCGCACCGTCCATTCCCAGGACGGCGACGTACTCATGCTCTGGGTGCGCCTCGAATCGCAGGAAGAAGAGGAAACCAACGAGTTCGATTCCGGCAATGACGAACAATGATTCACCACGGAGACACGGAGAAAAACTCCTGAAAGCTCGAAGGGGATCTGCGACCCCCGTATTTTACAAGCACTATTCGCCGTAAATACGGCGGTCACCCCTTACACCCTTTCAGGGTACTACGTAAGGGTGCTACGCGAAGACCGCCTGTGAGCTTCTATAATAAGGGTTTTCTCTGTGCCTCCGTGTCTCCGTGGTGAAAATTCAAGGGAGAATGTGGATGAAGAAATATTTAGGGTTGTGCCTGGCTGGCTTTGTCTTGGTTCTGCTGCTGGCGGCCTGCGCCGGGCCGCAGCAGCAGCCGAATTACAATTTGTTCGGCACCTGGCGCGAGGCGCAGAGCAACACCGTGTTTGAGTTCCGCCAGGACGGCGTCATGCGCCTGCCCCAGCAGAGCGGGATCATCGAGGTCAAATATGAGTTCTCCGGCCAGGATACAATCCTGATCTCGCCCACCCCGGATACCGCTGCCGACCAGCGTGTGGAATGGAAGTACACCATTGCCGGTGACACCCTCACCCTCAAGGTTACGTCTCAGGATGCCACCACCGGGCAGGCCGCCCAACAGTCCATTACCCTCACTCGCGTCAAATAAGAAGGTCAGGATGAGCTCGAAGATAACCCTAAAACTATTCGCCGGCGTATTGCTGCTCTCCGTTCTGCTCGCAAGCTGCGCCTTCGACCGCAATGCCCTGATTGGCACCTGGCAGTCGTCCAACGGCGTGGTCGTCACCTTCACCGATACCGGCAAGCTGCGCCAGTCTCCGCCGCAGGGGTTTGGGCCGTTGTCCGAGAACGAATTTCAGTTCCTGAACGACACGACCATCCTCATCGTCGGCTCGCAGACGCCGTATACCTACAAGGTCACCGGTAACCAGCTAACCCTCGACGCCGGCAACAACCAGCCCGTGACCCTGACGCGGGTTAAATAAGTTTTTTTGAGACGTTTAAACGTAAATGCGGACGCATGCGTCCGCATTTTACGTTTAAACGATGATATAATCGCCCCTGACGATAAATATCATAATAAATGTGTGATTTACTTCTTATAGAACTCTCCCTGTTCTCTCAGGTTGGATTAATGTATATATGACAAAATAGCGTTAGCTTTGCGCTCGTCGTCGCATATTCTGGCGCGGGAATTGGGGCCCTGCGATACACATCTGGAGGCATATATATGGAGAACGTCATACCCGCTAGAAGGCAGCCAGCCTCAGCCGGAAGGGCCAAATTCATCATTGGCGGCTTGCTGATCATCGCTGCGATTGTGTACCTGATTATCTCGTCTACACAGGCAAACTCCGAGTTTTTCCTCACGATTAACGAGGTTTCAACCCGAAAATCTGAACTGGTGGCGTCCGCCCGCGACGTGCGTGTCTCCGGAGCAGTAATCGGCGACACGATAAAATACGATCCGCAGACCCTCACCCTCACCTTTACGGTTGCCAACATCCCCAACGACAACAAGGTCATCGATCAGCAGGGCGGCCTGGCAGCGGTTCTGCACGAAGCGGTCGTCGGCAAGGGCGTTGAGCGCATGCCTGTGGTATATAAAGGCGTGAAGCCCGACCTGCTAAAGGACGAGGCCCAGGCAATCATGACCGGCCGAGTCGGCGCGGACGGTACTTTTACTGCCAATGAGCTGCTCTTGAAGTGCCCTACGAAATACGAAGAAGCAGTACCTGCTCAAGCAAGCAGCAAGTAAGTGGTAGATCAATCCTCGTGTGACTGTTCAACCTATCCCCGTCCCCGCCCCTCAAGGGGCGGGGTGGGAAAGAATCCGGCCAGTTTTTCCCGTCTACGGGTAAAACTCCTCCGGCGTCTTTTGGGGGTATGGATTTTCACGCAGCCACGCGTTATCGAAGTGCGACCCATGCAGCCCGCTTCGTGCGGTTAAGGAGTATTTATAAATGGTTGCAAACTTTGGATTTGGGGTCCTGGTGCTCACCTTCGTAGTAGCCCTGTACGGGGCCGGGGCGGCCATCTACGGCGGGCGGAAAAACTCGCAGGCCTGGGTCGAGAGTGCTCGTTCGGCCCAACTGCTCACCTTTCCGTTAATCTTACTGGTTGCCGGGTCCCTTGAATATTTGCTCTTGACGGGAGATTACTCGGTCCAGTTCGTCTACAACGTAACCAGCAGCAGCATGCCCGGTTACCTGCGCATGACCGCCCTGTGGGGCGGGCAGTCCGGCTCGCTGGTGTGGTGGTCCCTTTTGATGTCGGCGTTCACCTTTGCGGTGACGTTGCGCAAGTGGGAACGCGACCGCGAGTTCTTGCCCTGGGTGATCGTAGTGTGTATGGTCACCCTGGCCTTCTTCGTCTCCCTGGCCCTGTTCGTGGATAACCCGTTTGCGCGGGTGTGGCAGGATACCTCTGGCAACCAGATCGTGGCCATGTTCCAGCCCGCCGGCACCAGCCTGACTGTGCCGCCGGACGGCATGGGCCTCAACCCGCTGCTGCGCCACCCGGGTATGATCATCCACCCGCCCATGCTCTACACCGGCTTCGTCTCCTTCGTCATCCCCTTTGCCTTCGCCTTCGCCGCCCTAATCACCGGTCGCACTGACGACCGCTGGATCCGCATCACCCGCCGCTGGACGCTGGTGGCCTGGTTGTTCCTCTCGATGGGCCTGGTGCTGGGCATGCGCTGGGCCTACGACGTGCTGGGCTGGGGCGGTTATTGGGGCTGGGACCCGGTTGAGATCGCCGCCCTCATGCCCTGGCTTAGCGGCACGGCCTTCCTGCACTCAGTTATGATCCAGGAGAAGCGCGGCCTGTTCAAACGCTGGAACATGGTGCTCATCCTGATCACCTACTCGCTGGTCATTTACGGCACCTTCCTCACCCGTTCGGGCGTGCTTTCCTCGGTGCACGCTTTCGCCCAGAGTGCGGTCGGGCCGCTGTTCTTCGGCTTCATCGGCATCACCTTCGTCACTTCGCTGGGCCTGCTGCTCTACCGCTGGAATTCGCTCCGCTCGGATGAGGATAAAAAGATGACCTCTGTGCTGTCGCGCGAGGCCTTCTTCCTGATCAACAACCTCCTCTTCATGGGCATCCTGGCGGCTTGCTTCTGGGGCGTCAATTACCCGCTAATCTCGGAGCTATTCACCGGCCAAAAGGTCACCGTCGGCCCGCCGTTCTTCCAGAGCGTCACCGGACCCATGTGGGGCGGCTTGCTCCTGCTGATGGGCATTGCCCCGCTGGCCGCCTGGGGCCATTCGACGGTTAAAACGCTCGGGAAAGCCCTGTGGAGGCCCGGCATCGTTTCCCTGGCGGCGCCAATCTTTGCCTTTGCAGTCGGCGTGCGCGACGCGATTGCCTTGTTTGCCTTCTGGCTGTGCGGTTTCGTGGCTGCCATCATTTTGTTTGAATACGTGCGGGCGGTGTGGGCGCGCCACCGGGCCACCCAGGAAAACCTGGGCGCCAGCCTGTGGCACCTGGTCGGCCGCAACCGCCGGCGTTACGGCGGCTATATCATCCACCTGGGCGTAATTCTGATGGCCCTGGGCGTGATCGGCATCGAGATATTCCAGACCCAAACCCAGGGCACCATCAAGCCCGGCGAATCGCTGAAGCTGGGCAATTATGCCATCACCTTCCGCAGCCTGGCCCAGTTCGATACGAACGACGGCCGTAACGTAGCCCGCGCCGTAATCGACGTTAGTTATAATGGACAGTACCTCGGCCAGCTCTACCCGCGCCGCGATTATTTCTACGAATCGCAGCAGCCCATGACCATCCCGGGCCTGCGCAGCTCGCCGGTGGACGACCTGTACGTGGACCTGGTCGACTGGCAGCCCATATCGACCGACGGCGCCACCTTTAAGATCTTCCGCAACCCGCTGGTGATGTGGCTGTGGGCCGGGGCCTTCGTGTTTATTTTCGGCACCCTCATCGCCGCCTGGCCGGACCGCGAACCCGAGCCGGTGCGCGTCACGGTGAAGGCCCGGACTGTGCCCAGCCGGGCGTAATAACGACTAAAGTCGTTACTACGATTCCAATTGTAGTGACGACTTTAGTCGTCATCACCTTGATCATTAAGTAATTATGATGAAACGGACGCTGCTCATCCCTTCCCTCTTCCTGGCGCTGCTCCTGGCGCTGGTTGTGCTTGCCACCGCTTCGGCGCAAACGCCGCAGCCGCAGGCCGCAAACCCCACCCCTAGCGACGACCAGGTCAACGCGGTTGCCAGCGAGCTGTACTGCCCGGTGTGCGAAAACATCCCCCTGGATGTTTGCCCCACCCAGGCCTGCGCCCAATGGCGCGACCTCATCCGCCAGCAGCTTGCAGAGGGCAAGACAAAAGATGAGATCAAGCAGTACTTCGCTCTGCACTACGGCGACCGGGTGCTTTCAGAGCCGCCCCGCCAGGGGCTGAACTGGCTGGTGTACATCCTGCCGCCGGTTTTCTTCCTGGGAGGTGTGTACCTGTTGGTGCGCGTCCTGCGCTCCGGGCGTAAAGGCGCGGTACCCGCCGCTCCGGCGGGTGGCGGCACCCCCCCGTCCGACGATCCTTACGTCAGGCGGCTGGAGGAAGAGCTGAAGAAGAGGAACTGATTTGAGGTTTTGAATTATGGAAAATGATACTACCATTGCCACCCCCACTGCGGCCGCCGAGGCCAAAGCTCGCGCCCGCCAACTGCCGGCGTGGGTGATCGTCCTGGCTTTCTTCGCCCTGCTGGGCTTCCTGGCGCTCATCTGGTGGGGCCTCAACCAATCCCAGCGCGGGTCGGTGCAAATCAACGACGCCGTGCCCCAATTCACTCTCACCGGCTTCGACGGCAAGCAGTACGCCACCAGCGACATGGCCGGGAAGGTGATCGTGGTCAACTTCTGGGCGTCGTGGTGCGACCCGTGCAAACAGGAAGCCGCCGATATGGAAACGGCCTGGAAATATTATCAGCCGGGCGGCAAGGTGGTCTTCATGGGTGTGGATTGGGTGGATACGGAACCAGAGGCGAAGAGCTACCTCAACCAGTTCGGCATCACTTACCTCAATGGGCCCGACCTGCGCACGGCGATCTCGCAGATTTTCCGCATCAAGGGCGTCCCAGAGACGTACATTCTGGACAAGACTGGCCACCTGAAGAACGTCAAGATCGGCCCGTTTTCGTCGTTGGGTGAAATCCAGGGGATGATCGACCCCCTGATAAACTGAACCTTGCTCCTCCCCGGCCCTCCTCTCCCCCTCACACACTGTTGAGAGCGGGAGGAGGTTGGGGGAGGGTGGAGGTGTGAGGAGAAACGATGGACTTTGTAGGCGCAATATTTCTGGTGCTGGCGGTTGTGTTGGTGGTGGGGATTTATATTAGCCGCCCCTTCTTTATGAATCCTTCGGCTGCTGCAAAAAAGACCCGCAAGCGCGCCATCAACGAGAGCGATATCCATCGCTCAGCGTTGATGGCCGAACGCGACCGCGTCCTGACCTCACTGCAGGACCTGGATTTCGACCATGCCCTGGGCAAGGTGCCGGAGGAGGATTACCCGTACCAGCGCCAGGCCTTCCTGCACGAGGGAGCCGAAATCTTGCGCCAGCTTGATGCCCTGGACCCCAAGCCAACTGCTGCCGACCTGAGCGCCGAGGATCGGCTGGAGGCCGCCGTGGCCGCCCGCCGGGCGGATGCGCGGCTGCACGCCGCTTCACCCACAGGCGGCGCTGGCGCGGCCGCCGCCGTAGCGCCCGTGAGGCGCCGCCCGCTGGCCAACGGTGGGGACGATATCGAGGCGCTGGTCAACGAACGCCGCCGCGCCCGCCAGGGCAAGTCGGTGGGCTTCTGCCCCAAATGCGGCAAGCCGGTCCAGGAATCGGATAAGTTTTGTTCCAGATGTGGGACGACGATTTGAAACGTGAAACGTAAAACGTGAAACGTGAAGCGTGAAGTGCAATCTGGTTTTCACGTATCACGTTTCACGCATCACGCATCACGTCTCACGTTTCACGCTGAAGAGTAATCAATGATGCAACAGGAAACCGGATGAAAAAAGTATTATTTACAGCATTCATATTATCCCTGGCGCTGACGGCGTGTTCGTTGGCGTCGGATATTACTCCGCCGCCCGATTACCAGCCGCCGGTGGCACAGCCCACCGCGGCCCAGGTCGTTTACCCGCTCGTCCCCCCCGACCCGAGCGACGGCGCGGCCATCTTCCCTGAAAAATGCGCCCCCTGCCACGGCGACGCCGGCCTGGGCAACGGCCCACAGTCCGCCAAGCTGCCCAACCCGCCGGCGGCCATCGGCACCGCCCAGGTGGCGCGCCTGGCCAAACCCCAGACCTGGTACGATGTGGTGACCAACGGGCGCATGGAACAATCCATGCCACCGTTCAAGAGCCTTTCCGACCGCCAGCGCTGGGACGTCATTGCCTACGTTCTGAGCTTGAGCACTACGCCCCAGGAAATCCAGCAGGGTCAGACCATCTATCAGCAGAAGTGCCAGTCCTGCCACGGCCTCCAGGGGCGCGGTGACGGCCCGCAGGCGGCTACAGCCGGCGGTAAAGAACCCGATTGGAGCGACGGCTCACGCCTGGCCTCGCGCTCGGCTAACGATCTGTTTACGGTGATTACCAACGGCGTGGCGCCGGCAATGCCGGCTTACTCCAGCCAGCTCAGCGAAGACGAGCGCTGGGCCGTTGCGGCTTACATCCGCACCCTGAGCTTTGCCGGCAGCAATACCATCCAGGCCAGCGCCGCAACGCCAGCCGCCGCTTCCACGACATCCGCCACATCCACGCTCGCCACCCCGGACCAAAACGCTACCCCGCTTGCCACCTCGGCGGCCACGCTGGCCGCCACCCCCAGCGCAGGGGGCACCGCTGTGGCCCAGGGCCCAACCTCAACCGCCGCACCGCTGCCGGTGGGCACCACCTCGGCCGGCACGCCGGTGGTGACCGGCAAATTCAACATCAGCGGCAAGGTCACGTTCAGCGCCGGCGGCAGCCTGCCATCCGGCCTCAACGTTACCCTGCAGGGCTTCGACAACATGACCCCGGCCTGGACGGCCACCGCCCCGCTGAGCGCCGACGGCACGTTTGCTTTTTCGGGCGTGGACGTCGTACAGAACCGGGTTTGGATGGCCCAGGTGGAGTATAACAAGGTCACCTTCTCATCCCAGCCGCTGCATTCAACTGATGTACAGCCTGGCAAAGACGCCAGCGTCGCCATCAATATTTCCCCTTCCAGCACGGATGTCTCGGTTCTCAAGGCCCAGCGCCTACACGTCTTCTTCGATTTTTCGACCAGCGGCACGCTCCAGGTTGCCGAACTATTCATCGTCCAGAACCCCACCGATAAGGCGGTCGTCCCGGCGGACCCAGCCAACCCGGCGCTTAAATTCGAGCTGCCCCAGGGAGCGGTTAACCTGTTCTTCCAGGACGGCACGCTGGGCGATGGACGATACGTCAAGACCGACACCGGTTTTGGGGATAACCAGACCATTCCGCCCCAGGGCACCGTGCAGGAGCTGTTCGGCTACGACATGCCCTACACCAATAACACCGCCAACCTGTCCGTGCCCATTTCCATGCCGGTCGATTCGGCCGTGGTCATGGTGCCGGCAGGCGGGGTCAGCGTCAGCGGCCCGCAGGTGACCAATGCCGGCACGCGCGACGTGCAGGGCAGCGGCACCATCGCCCTGTTCACCGCAGCCAACCTGGCCTCCGGCACCAAGCTCGATCTGACCGTCTCCGGCGTGCCGGCGGCCCAACCGGGCGCAAGCGGATCGGCTTCCACCCCTGCCTCCAATTCGCCAGCGGCGCTGATTATCGGCCTGGCCGTCTTCGGCGTGGTGCTGGTCGGCGGCGGGTTCTGGCTGTTCCGCCAGCGCCGCCGCGCCCGGGCCGAATATGATGAGGAGGAGGACGAAGAGGAGCTCCCGGCTGCCAACGAGAGCGCCGAGAGCATCCTGGATGCCATCGTGACCCTCGACGACCTCTACCAGGCCGGCGATCTTCCCGAAGCTGCCTACAAAGAGCGCCGGGCGGAGTTGAAGGAGCGGTTGAAGGCCTTAAGGAGTTAATTATTTTTAGTTTTGCCGCCGCTGTGCGGCGGCAAAACCAAAAATAATCCATATGATCGAAGTCACCCATCTAACCAAGCGCTTCGGCGTGAAGACCGTCCTCAAGAACCTGGATTTCCAGGTGTCGCAGGGCGAATTTGTGGCCTTGCTGGGGCCCAACGGAGCCGGCAAGACCACTTTTCTGCGCATCCTGGCTTCGCTTTCGCGCCAGACGCTGGGTGACGTGCAGATTGCCGGCTATAGCCTGCCGCACCAGGCCTCCGCCGTGCGCCGCCGGCTGGGGGTGGTCTCGCACCTGCCCCTGCTCTACGGCGACCTGAGCGCCGAGGAGAACCTGCGCTTTTATGGGCGCATGTACGGCGTCCCGGAGCTGGACAGGCGCATCCTGGAGGTGCTCGAGCTGGTTGGGCTGGCCTCGCGGCGGCGCGACCTGGTGCGCACCTTCTCGCGCGGTATGCAGCAGCGCCTGGCCATCGGCCGGGCCATCATGCACGACCCCGAGGTGCTGCTCATGGATGAGCCGCACACCGGCCTCGACCAGGACGCCAGCGAGATGCTCGATACCGTGCTGCGCCAGGTGGCGGCCCGCCAGCGCACCGTGGTGATGACCTCGCACGACCTGGTGCGGGTGGCCGACCTGGCCTCGCGCTTCGATGTGTTGAGCCGCGGCCGCATCCAGGCCAGCACGCCTCGCGCCGGCATGCCCCAGGATGGACTGCTGGCGTTCTACCGCCGGGCACTCGAAAACAACAATCCGGGAGGTGCAGGTTGAACATTGCCACGCCGTTCCTGCGGGCGATGAGCGCCGTGGTGTGGAAGGACCTGGCGGCCGAGTGGCGCAGCCGCGAGATGGTCTCGGCTATGCTGGTCTTTGCGCTGCTGGTGATCTTTATCTTTAATTTCGCCCTCGAGCTCAACGCCCAGGTGCGCGCCAGCCTGACCTCGGGCATCCTGTGGGTGACCCTGGCCTTCGCCGGCACGTTGGGCCTCAACCGCTCGATGGCGGTTGAAAAGGACCGCGGCTGCCTGGACGGCCTGCTGCTGGCGCCGGTGGACCGCACGGCCATCTATTTCGGCAAGACCATCGGCAACCTGATCTTCATGCTGCTGGTGGCAGCCATCGTGCTGCCCATCTACAGCATCCTGTACAGCGTCAACTTGTTCAACCCCGGCCTGATCGCCATCATCGTCCTCGGCTCTTGGGGATACGTGGCGGTGGGCACGCTGCTGGCGAGCATGGCCGTCCAGGCGCGCACCCGCGACGTGCTGCTGCCCATCCTGCTGTTCCCGGTGGCCATCCCGCTGCTGGTGGCGGCGGTCAAGGCCAGCGGAGGCTTCCTGGACGGGTCAGCCTTCAGCGATATTGCCCAATGGCTGAACATCCTGGTGGCCTACGACGTTATTTTCACCGCAATTGCCTTCATGGTCTTCGATTACGTCGTCGAGGAATAAGGCCTTGCTGAAAAGCTGTTTTGAGGATGTGTTTCGCCAAAACACACTGGAGAAAAATCTCGAAGTTTTAGAAGTACGTTGGAGGTGTCCGAATGTCTGAACCTGCTTCAAGCAAACTGAGAATCCTGGATATTGCCACCGTCGTATTGTTTTTGGCTGCCCTGGGGGCTGTCTTCCTGTATGCGCCGGAAGAAGCCTCAATGGGCATGGTCCAGAAGGTATTTTATTTCCACGTTGCCTCGTTTTGGACGGGCATGCTGGGTTTCCTGTTCTCCATGATCGCCGGCATCATCTACCTGCGCACGCACGACCGCAAATGGGATATCATCGAGCTGGCCGGCGTCGAGATCGGCCTGGTCTTCTGCCTGGTGGGCGTCATCACCGGCTCGATCTGGGCTTACCCGGCCTGGAACACCTGGTGGACCTGGGACCCGCGCCTGACCACAGTTACGATCATGGAGCTGGCTTATTTCGCCTACCTCATGCTGCGTTCCGGCATCGAGGACCCCGAGCGGCGGGCGCGCTTCGGCGCCGTCTACGCCATCGTGGCCTTCATTAGCGTGCCCCTCACTTTCTTCTCGATCCGCCTGTTCAACACCATCCATCCGGTGGTGATCGGCAACAGTGACCCCGGCGCCACCGGCACGTTTGCCATGACTCCCAAGATGCTGCAGACGTTCATGTTCAGCCTGTTGGCGTATTCCTTCGTGTTTGCCGACCTGTTCTGGCACCGTATCCGCCTGGGCCGCCTGGCGGATAAGATCGAGCAGAAGAAACTGAAATTAGCCGAATAAGAATAGTTCGGGTGCCATTTTTGGCGGCGTTGCCGCCAAAAATAACACCCTTGAGGAATCGAAATGGATGCAGTTCCCGAAACAACCACGTTTTTAATTGCCGGCTACAGCGTGATCCTGGTGGGCATGCTGATCTACCTGGTCAGCCTGTTCCTGCGCTTCCGCAACCTGCGCCAGGATGAACATATGCTCGAGGACCTGGAGAAAAAAGACTAGCGGGCATGCTATAATCCAGGCAGATCCTGTTTGGAGCGTTCCATGCGGCTGTCTAAAAAAGCAGTTGTCTGGCTAACCGCTGCGATTTGCCTGGCTTATTTTGCCCTGTTCATCATCCCCAATGCCCGCGGCGCCGAGAGCGAGGTCATGCTCGGGCGTACCTCGGTCGATGAACCGGTGACTTATCCTTACGTCGTAAGGATGCTCTACCCTGCCAAAGATTTAAAGGACCTGTGGAGTCGCTGGATTATCTACGGGGATTACCATTACGGTTACCCGTTCTACTTCTTCTCCGCCGTCTCCGTGCTGCCGGTGCGCCTGGTGTACGGCGCCAACTTCATCGACTTTACCCCCCTCAACCTGCTGCTGCTGCGCCAGCTCATCAGCGTCCTGCCGATGATCGCCGTGGTGGTGCTGCTGATCTACCTGCAGACGCGCTTCGAGGAGCCCTGGGCCGCCCTGGGGCTGCTGGTGCTGCTGTTCACCAACCGCGCCGTGGTGCGCCAGAACATCCAGTGGTGGCACCCGGACGCCCTGTCAGTGCTGGCAGTAGTCTTGACCCTCTTCTTCCTGGCCCGCGACCGGCTGCGCTTCGGGCGCAACTTCTACATTGCCGCCGCCGCCTGCGGGGTGGCGGCAGGTATCAAGCTGGCGGGGTTTTTCTTCTTCCTGGCCATTCCGGCCTACCTGCTGGCCGGCCTGGTGCGCAAGGTGCTGAGCTTCAAGAAAATGTTGGCCGCCGGTGCCTTGTTTGTGGTGGTGATGGCCGCCGCATTGGTGCTCTCCAACCCGTTCCTGTACAACGCCGGCGCCCGCCAGGAGCTGGTGAAGATCCAAACCTACAAGACCGTCGAGCTCGACCAGGGCTATGCCCAGGGTGACCCGACATATTCCAAGGGGCCGCAGTATTGGGAATGGACCCTCAGCACCTGGTACGGCCAGCCCTTCCTGCTCGGTTTCCTGGCGCTTTCGCTGCTGGTCGGCTGCATCTGGGGCCCGGATAAGCTGCTCAGCCGCCTGATCCTGGTCTGGATCATCCCCTATTCAATCTATCTTTTATATTTCGTGGCCGTCAAGCCGGATTACTACTGGCTGCCGGTGATGCTGCC
>DBMK01000195.1 GCA_002298885.1 Anaerolineaceae bacterium UBA700 | reverse complement strand
CACAAGGCGTTCTTCTCGGGCTATCGCCCGCAGTTCTACATCCGGACGATGGACGTGACGGGGAACATCACCCTGCCGAAGGGCGTGGAGATGGTGATGCCTGGGGACAACGTGAATCTGGAAGTAGAATTGATCGTGCCGGTGGCGTTGGAGCAGGGCTCGCACTTCGCCATTCGCGAGGGCGGGTTGACCGTCGGCTCCGGCATCATCACTAAGATTTTGGATTAAAGGAGAGTGGCCCGGTTGACGGGCCACATAACTAGGAAAAATGGCTTCTAAGAAGAAAGATGTCCGCCCAGTCATTACGTTCGCCTGCACCGTGTGCAAGGAACGCAACTACACCAGCCAGAAGAACCGGCGCAATGACCCCGGGCGCATGGAACTGAATAAATATTGCCCGCGCTGCCGCAAGCACACGTCGCATCGTGAAACGAAGTAGGTAACGCTTAGGCCCGGCTGGTTTCGAACGAAGCCTGCCGGGCCTGAGTGGGCGTTTTGGATCTAGGCCAGTAGCTCAATTTGGCAGAGTGCCTGTCTCCAAAACAGGAGGTTGCGGGTTCGATTCCTGCCTGGCCTGCCTTGCAAGGCAACGCCGTCCGTAGAGGCGGCGTTTTAAACGTAAGAAAAGGAGTGTTGCGTGGCCGAAAAGACAAAAGAAGTGCAAGTTAAGAAGCCAAATGCAATCCAACGCTGGTGGAAAGAGACTATTGGCGAGCTACGCAAAGTTACCTGGCCCACTTTTCAAGAGGCGCGCCGGCTGACCGGAATCGTGATTGCGGTGATGGTCGCAACCAGCCTGCTTCTAGGTTTGCTCGACTTTATTTTTTCAAAGGTCATTACGGCAATTCTGGCCTGATATGACCGGTGCGGGGCGCAGCCCCGGGATTTGAGGTGTTTGGATGGACGCGCGGGATAATAAAATCCTGGACGACGACGAGATGGCGTTTGATGAGCCGGAAGAAGTGCGCAAGCCTTCAGCGGCCCCCTCGCCGCGCGCTACCCCGGCTCCTCAACCCGCCAAGACGGCGGCTGAGGAAGCCCTGGAGGGCGCCAGCGACCAGCGCTCCTGGTACGTCATCCACTGCTATTCCGGCTATGAAAACAAGGTCCGTCATAACCTCGAACAGCGCATTGAAACAATGGGGATGAAAGACAAGATCTTCGATGTGGTGATCCCCACCCAGGAAGAGATAGAGGTTAAGGACGGGAAGCGCCGGGTTGTTGAACGCCACGTTTTCCCCGGTTACGTATTGGTCAACATGATCTTGAGTGAGGAATCGTGGTACGTGGTGCGCAATACGCCGGGCGTGACCGGGTTCGTTGGCATGGGCAATACGCCAACCGCGCTCCGTCCCGAAGAAGTGGCGCAGATCCTCAAGCGCATGGAAGCCGAAGCCCCGCACATTAAGGTAACCTTCAAAGTTTCAGAGCGCGTGCGCATCGTGGATGGACCGTTCAACGACTTCCGCGGCACGGTCGCCGAGATCGATATGGAGCGCTCGAAAGTGCGCGTAATGGTCAACTTCTTCGGCCGCGAAACGCCGGTGGAGCTGGACTTTTTGCAGGTAGAGAAAGCCTGATTTTCCCGGCCTGCACCAGCTAGGCGGCTGGTGCAGGCTGAGAAGCCTGAATTTGGTGGGAGGGTGCTCCCCAATTCACCCGTCAAAACCACGAAGGAGTAGATAAAGTGGCAAAGAAATTTAAGGCAATCGTTCGTTTGCAGTTGAATGCCGGTAAAGCAAATCCGGCGCCCCCGGTCGGCCCCGCCCTCGCCGGTCACGGCATCAATATTATGGCCTTCTGCAAGGATTACAACGCCCGCACGTCGAATCGCGTGGGTGATGTGATCCCGGCGGAAATCACCATCTACACTGATGGCTCGTTCACATTCATCCTCAAGTCTCCGCCGTCATCCATTTTGCTGAAGAAAGCCGCCGGTGTTGAAAAAGGCTCTGCCGAGCCCAACCGCCAGAAGGTCGGCAAAGTGACCCGCGCCCAGGTGCGCGAAATTGCTGAGATCAAGTTGAAGGATACGAATGCCGTCAACCTGGACGATGCAATCAAGCAGGTCGAAGGCACCGCCCGCAACATGGGCATCCAAATTACCGACTAGCTTCGTGGGAGGGCTGCCAGTTGCAGCCCGTTTGCACCACAAAGGAGTACTAATGGCAAAACACGGAAAGAAATACCTCGCCGCATTGGCGAAAGTTGATATCAACAAAAGCTACGACCCGTCCCAGGGCCTGGCCCTGGTCAAGGAAACCTCCATCACCCGGTTCGACGCCACAGTGGAAGTACACATGCGCATGGGCCTGGACCCGCGCCAGGCCGACCAGATGGTGCGCGACGTGGTCGTGCTGCCGAATGGCCTGGGCAAGACGGTGCGCGTCCTGGTCTTTGCTTCTGGTGAAGGCGCCATGCGCGCCCAGGAAGCCGGCGCCGATTACGTTGCCGACAGCGACGAATGGATCACCAAGATCCAGGGCGGCTGGACCGAGTTCGACGTGGCCATCGCCACCCCGGACATGATGAGCAAAGCCGGCCGCCTGGGCCGTGTGCTCGGCCCGCGTGGCTTGATGCCCAACCCCAAGGCCGGCACCGTCGTCCCCGCCGAGGACCTGCCGCGGGTTATCCGCGAGGCCAAGGCCGGGCGTGTTGAGTTCCGCCTGGACAAGACCGCTAACATCCACGTCCCCATCGGTAAGGTCTCGTTCAGCGTCGAGAAGTTGGTTGAGAACATGGGCGCTCTGATGGATGCGATCAAGAAAGCCAAGCCGTCGGCTTCCAAGGGCATCTACCTGCGCCACATCACCGTAACGTCGACCATGGGACCGGGCGTAAAGATCGATCCGCTCATGGCGCAAACGATGGACGAAAAAGAAAAGTAAACAAACTTTTCACCTGAGACGCCGGTGCCCCACATGGGGCTTAATTTCCTGCCGAGGTGGAGATTTTCCGTCAGATTTTCCCTGTTATCAGGGGATGGGAGTCTTTGCCTGGGCAGAATCAAGGCAAAGACTTTTTATTTTGTAGGATCCTAAAAGGAAGGAGGTGAATTTCATTGGCCTTCACAAAGCAACATAAGGGAGTACTGCTAAAACAATATAGTAAATGGCTGAAACAGAGCCAGGCCATTTTCGTGCTCGAATATACCAAGATGGGCATGAAAGAAGTCGATACATTGCGGGCGAAAGCGCGTGATGCCGGCGGTGAGCTGCACGTTGTTAAGAATACCCTGATGGAAATCGCGCTTAAGGACGCCGGGATCGAATCGAAGAACCTGGTCGGGACCTGCCTGTTCGGTTTTGCCGTCAATGACGTGCCAGCCCTGGCGAAAGTGTTCGGCGATGCCACCAAGAACAGCGAAGTTTTCAAGATGAAAGGTGGCTATCTAAGCGGGCGTCCAATTACGTCCGAAAATGTCAAGGCTCTGGCGGATATGCCGCCGTTGCCGGTGCTGCGCGCCAAGCTGTTGGGACTGATCAACACGCCCGCCAGCCAGCTCGCCCGCACCATCGCCGAGCCTGCTCGCCAGATGGCGTACGTGCTCAAAGCCTATTCCGAGCAAACGCCAGCTTAGGCGTTCGATGGAATGGACAAAATCGAGAGTGGAGAGTCGAGAATCGATATTTCGTGAATGGAGCATAAAGCATTAGAGATGAATCTATTCTCTATTCTCTAATCTCTGCACTCTACGCTCTACCACAAAACACATTTGATATTTTGAAGGAGATTTACAATGGCTGATTTAGAAATGCTGGTTACTGAGTTAAGCAAACTGACCGTTCTGGAAGCTTCCGAGCTGGTCAAGAAGCTTGAAGAGAAGTGGGGCGTTTCCGCCGCCGCTCCTGTCGCCGTCGCCGCCGCTGGCGGAGCATCCGCTGGTGCCGCTGCTGCTGCAGAGCCTGTAGAAGAGAAGACCGAGTTCGACGTCGTCCTCAAGGACCCGGGCGCCAAGAAGATCGAAGTCATTAAAGTCATCCGCCAGCTCACCAGCCTGGGCCTGGTAGAGGCCAAGACGATGGCCGAGACCGCCGGCGTTAAAGTTCTGACCGCCGTCAGCAAGCAGGTTGCCACGGACGCCAAGGGCAAGCTCGAAGCCGCCGGCGCCGCAGTCGACGTTGCTTAAACTGCATAAAACAAAAAATCCCG
>DBMK01000240.1 GCA_002298885.1 Anaerolineaceae bacterium UBA700 | reverse complement strand
ATACCCCAACAACAAACCGGGTGTTCTCTTTGCGGCGCTGCGCGCCACAAAAAGAACACCCGGTTTGGTTCCCCTCTTCTTAACACCAACTTAACACCTCCCGCAGTATAGTTTTTCACGATTGGAGGTAACGATGACTGACATCATTTATGTTGGGCTCGTGTTGATTTTCTTCGCCTTGTGCTACGCAATGATCAAAGGCCTGGAAAAGCTGTAGGAGGCGGGCATGAATCTCCTGTACATTATCGTCGGACTGATTGCTCTCGTTTTATTGATCTACCTGTTCATTGCGTTGTTGAAACCGGAGAAGTTCGGATGACACTCATGGGTTGGCTACAAATTATCTTTTACTTCTTCGTGCTGGTGCTGCTGGTAAAGCCGCTGGGGCTATTCATGGCAAAGGTTTACCAGGGCGAGCGCACATTTCTTAGCCCAGTCTTTGCGCCCGTGGAGCGGCTGTTTTACCGCCTGTCGGGCATCCGGCCGGACGACGAAATGAATTGGAAAGGTTACGCCCTGGCCATGCTCCTGTTCAACCTGGTCGGGTTAATATTCGTCTATGTACTCCAGCGCATCCAGGGGGCTCTGCCGCTCAACCCGCAGGGGTTCGGGCCGGTCTCGCCGGATTCAGCGCTGAACACCGCGGTCAGTTTTGCCTCCAACACCAACTGGCAGAGTTACGGCGGCGAGACCACCATGAGCTACCTGACCCAGATGCTGGGTCTGGGTGTGCAAAACTTCCTCTCTGCCGCAACGGGCATGGCCATCCTGGTGGCCTTCATCCGCGGCTTCGTGCGCCACAATGCCAAGACGCTGGGCAACTTTTGGGTGGACCTGACCCGCAGCACGCTGTATATCCTGCTGCCGCTGGCGACCATCCTGGCGCTGGCCCTCGTTTCGCAGGGCGTAGTGCAAACCTTTTCCCCCTACGCCTCGGCGCAGTTGGTTCAGCCCGAAGCCGGGGCCAACAGCCAAACCATCACCACCCAGGCCATCGCCGTCGGCCCGGCCGCTTCCCAGATCGCCATCAAGCAATTGGGCACGAACGGTGGCGGATTCTTCAATACCAATTCGACCCACCCGTTCGAAAACCCTACCCCGCTTTCGAATTTCCTCGAAATGCTGTCGATCACCCTCATCCCGGCTGCACTGTGCTACACCTTCGGAAAGATGGTCGGCGACACGCGCCAGGGCTGGGCCCTGCTGACCGTGATGATGATCTTCATCCTTGCCTTCACCTGGGTAACGTACGCGGCTGAGGCGGGCGGCAACCCCAAACTGACCCCGCTGGGCGTGGACCAGGCGGCCAGCAGCCTCAACCCGGGCGGGAATATGGAGGGTAAGGAAGTGCGCTTTGGCATACCCAATTCGGCCATCTGGGCCACCGTCACCACGGCGGCCTCGAACGGCTCGGTGAACTCGATGCACGATTCGTACACCCCGCTGGGCGGCTTGGTGCCGCTAGTTATGATGATGCTGGGCGAGGTGGTCTTTGGGGGAGTCGGGTCCGGGCTTTATGGGATGCTGGTCTTCGTGATCGTGGCGGTATTCGTGG
Organism: Anaerolineaceae bacterium UBA700; assembly: GCA_002298885.1. Next base: position 28,424 of record DBMK01000240.1, on the reverse strand, counting down.
CCGGGCTGATGGTCGGCCGCACGCCAGAATACCTGGGCAAAAAGATCGAATCATACGAGATGAAAATGGCGTCCCTGCTGATCCTGATCATGCCGCTCCTGGTGTTGGGACTCACTGCGGTGGCCGTTATGACGGCCCCTGGGAAGGCCGGCGCTTTCAACCCGGGGCCGCACGGCTTCAGCGAGATCCTCTACGCCTTCTCCTCGCAGGGCAACAACAACGGCAGCGCCTTCGCTGGAGCGAACGTCAATAATCCTTTTTACAACCTGACCGGCTCTCTGGCCATGCTCATCAGCCGGTACTGGCTGGCGGTGCCCACCCTGGCCCTGGCTGGCTCGCTGGCAGCTAAGAAGAGAGTCCCGGCGGGCGCCGGAACGCTTTCTACGACATCGTCCCTCTTCATCGCCTGGATCATCGGCGTCATCATCCTGGTGGGTGCCCTGAATTTCGTGCCCGCCCTGGCCTTGGGGCCGATTATCGAACATTTAATGATGATTGGGGTGTAGCCATGACGGACCCATTGAAAAAACAAAAAACAATTAGAAGGGAACTGTACCAGAGAGCCATTATCGAGTCGTTCCTCAAGCTCGACCCGCGGGTCCAGCTGCGCAACCCGGTAATGTTCGTCGTGGAAGTGGGCAGCGTGCTCACCACCGGGTTGTGGATCCAGGCCCTGGCGGGCAAAGGTGAGGCCCCGGCTGGTTTCATCGGGGCGGTGGCCCTGTGGCTGTGGTTCACGGTGGTGTTTGCCAACTTTTCCGAGGCGCTCGCCGAGGGCCGCGGCAAGGCCCAGGCCGAGGCGCTACGCAAGACGCGACAGGAGACCAGCGCCAAGAAACTGTCCAAGGCGCCGGCAAAGGGTGAGCGCCCTAAGAATTTTAGCCTGACCCCATCCACTCAACTGCGACAGGGCGATCTCTACCTGGTCGAAGCGGGTGATATCATCGGCGCAGACGGCGAGGTAATCGAAGGTATTGCCTCGGTGGACGAATCGGCGGTAACCGGCGAATCGGCCCCGGTGATCCGCGAATCCGGCGGCGACCGCAGCGCGGTGACCGGCGGAACGCGTATCCTCTCCGACTGGCTGGTTATCCAGGTCACGTCCAACCCAGGCGAGGGGTTTCTGGACCGCATGATTTCGCTGGTAGAAGGCGCCAGGCGCCAGAAGACCCCCAACGAGATCGCCTTGAACATTCTGCTAGCGGCCTTCACCATCATCTTCCTGGGGGTATGCATAACGCTCCTGCCGTATTCGCTCTACAGCGTCCAGGCAGCCGGCGCCGGCACCCCGGTCACGATCACCGTACTGGTGGCGCTGCTGGTGTGCCTGATCCCCACAACCATCGGCGGGCTGCTCTCGGCCATCGGCATTGCCGGCATGGATCGGCTGATCCAGCGCAACGTGATTGCCCTGTCGGGCCGGGCCATCGAGGCTGCCGGCGACGTGGACGTGCTGCTGCTGGATAAGACCGGCACGATTACCCTGGGCAACCGCCAGGCGGTGGAATTTATCCCGGTGGGAGGTACAAGCCCGCAGGACCTGGCCGACGCGGCGCAACTGGCTTCCCTCGCGGACGAAACACCCGAAGGGCGCTCCATCGTGGTGCTGGCCAAGGAAAAATACGGCCTGCGCGGGCGCACGGTCAGCCCCTCTGATGCGGCTCCAGAGGGCATGCATTTCATGCCTTTCTCAGCCCAAACCCGCATGAGCGGCGTCGATTTTGACGGCACCAGCATTCGCAAGGGAGCGCCGGATGCCATGATGGACTACTTACGCCATTCGAGCGGCGAGGTCCCGGCCGATTTGCGCCAGGTCGTCGATTCGATTGCCCGCAGCGGCGGCACACCTTTGGTGGTTGCCAAAAATGACTGCGCCTTGGGCGTGATCCACCTGAAGGACATCGTCAAGGGGGGCCTGAAGGAGCGCTTTAGCCAGATGCGTAAGATGGGCATCAAGACGGTCATGATCACCGGGGATAACCCGCTTACTGCCGCCGCCATCGCCGCTGAGGCCGGGGTGGACGACTTTCTGGCCCAGGCCACGCCGGAAAAGAAGCTCACCCTCATCCGCGAATACCAGGCGGGTGGGCGGCTGGTAGCAATGACCGGAGACGGCACCAACGACGCTCCGGCCCTGGCCCAGGCTGACGTAGCCGTGGCCATGAATACCGGCACTCAACCGGCACGAGAGGCCGCCAACATGGTGGACCTGGAGAGCAATCCTACAAAGCTGATCGAGATCGTGGAGATAGGCAAGCAATTGCTAATGACGCGCGGCTCACTGACCACTTTCAGCGTCGCTAACGACGTGTCCAAGTACTTTGCTATCATCCCTGCCGCCTTTGCCTCGACTTATCCGCAATTGGGCATCCTCAATATCATGAAGCTTGCCACCCCCGAGAGCGCTATCCTTTCGGCGGTCATCTTCAACGCCATCATCATCGTCCTGCTGATCCCCCTGGCGCTGCACGGTGTGCCTTACCGGGCGGTGGGCGCGGCCCGCTTGCTGCGGGATAACCTGTTGATCTACGGTGTGGGCGGGTTGATCGCCCCATTCATCGGCATCAAGCTGATCGATCTGCTGCTGGTTGCGCTGCATCTTGTTTAGAGATAGATCGGAACAAGAATTAGAAAGGTGTAATCATGGTTCGACTTATTCGTCCTGCATTGGTTCTATTTGGCTTGTTTACCATCCTTACCGGCCTGGTCTACCCTGGCGTGATCACCGGAATTGCTCAGTTGGTCTTTCCCTACCAGGCCAACGGCAGCCTGATCACCCGGAACGGCCAGGTGGTCGGCTCGGCCTTGATCGGGCAGCAGTTCAGCGATCCCAGGTATTTCTGGGGGCGCCTGTCGGCCACCGGCAGCACGCCTTACGACGCCTCGAACTCCCAAGGGTCCAACCTCGGGCCGCTCAACCCGGCCCTGACCAAGCAGGTGCAGGACCGCATCGACGCCTTGAAGGCGGCGGACCCCGGCAACGCCCAGCCCATCCCGCTGGACCTGGTGACCGCCTCGGGCAGCGGGCTGGACCCGAACATCAGCGTGGCGGCAGCCCGCTACCAGGCCGGGCGGGTGGCGCGCCTGCGCAGCCTCTCGCCGGAGCAGGTTAACACCCTGATCGACCAGAATACCCAGGGACCATTCCTGGGGTTCATCGGCGAGGCAAGGGTTAATGTGCTGCAGTTAAATTTGGCGCTGGATGGCTTAAAATGACTTATTCATATTCCGGCCTGCGAGGACGCAGGCAGGAACTGAGCCTGCGTCATTTGCTCCAGCCTGCGTCTCGCAGGCTGGCAGCGTGTCCCGCCAGCAAGTACCCCGCTGCGAGGACGCAGCGGGGAGCAATTTTGAAACCACATCCCCCATTCAAAAGAGAATTAAAGTCAATATAATGTAAAAGATGATCGAAGATCTTAAACGCCCCAATCCCGATGAGCTGCTGGCCCGGTTGGAAAAAGAGGAACAAAACCAGGCGCGCGGCAAGCTGAAAATATTCCTGGGCTACGTGGCCGGGGTCGGCAAGACCTATGCCATGCTGGAAGCGGCGCACCAGCGTAAACAAGAGGGGGTCGACGTGGTGGCAGCCTACGTGGAAACACACGGACGCAAGGAGACCGACGCCCTCCTCGAAGGGTTGGAAGTAATTCCCCGCCGCCAGGTGGAATACCGCGGCACAACCCTCAGCGAGATGGACCTGGACGAAGTGTTAACCCGCCGCCCGGCACTGGCCCTGGTGGACGAGCTGGCGCACACTAACGCCCCCGGGCTGCGCCACCCAAAACGCTACCAGGACGTCGAGGAGATCCTCAGCGCCGGGATCAACGTTTACACCACCATCAATATCCAGCACCTGGAAAGCCTGAAAGACGTGGTGCAGCAGATTACCGGCGTCACCGTGCGCGAGACAGTGCCCGACCGCCTGGTCGACGAGGCCTATGAGATCGAGCTGGTGGACCTTCCCACCGACGAGCTGCTGCAGCGCCTGAAGGATGGCAAGGTTTACGTTTCCGAGCAGGCGGCGCGGGCCCTGGAAAAGTTCTTCCGCAAGGGCAACCTGACCGCTCTGCGCGAGCTGTCGATGCGCCGGGCTGCCGAGCGCATCGACACCCAGATGCTGGATTACATGCAGACCAAATCCATCCCGGGGCCGTGGCCTGCCGGGAACCGCATCCTGGTGTGCATTAGCAGCCATCCCATGGGCGAGCGCCTGGTGCGCGCCGGGCGCAAGCTGGCGGACGACTTGAATGCGGAATGGTACGTGATGTTTGTCGAAACCCCCGGACACCTGCACATGCCGCCGGAGAACCGCCAGCGCGTGCAGAGCAACCTGCGCCTGGCCGAGGAGCTGGGCGCAAAAGTGGTAAGTGTGATGGACGAATCGGTGGCCGGTGTGGTCATCGACTTTGCGAAAGAGCACAACATCACCAAGATCATCGCCGGCAAACCTCTTCGGCCGCGCTGGTTCGAGGTGCTGCGGGGCACGGTCGTCGACGAAATCCTGCGCAACAGCGGCAAGATCGACGTTTACGTGGTTAGCGAGGACTCCGAGGTGGCGCAGCGCGCCCTGCCCAAGACCTGGGTGCCTCATAGGCCGCTGGCGCGTTACTTCCTGAGCCTGGGGTTGTGCCTGCTGGTAACCTTGATCAGCTTGCCGCTGCACAATTATATCGATCCGACTAACCTGGTTATGGTGTATCTGACCGCCGTGGTGATTTGTGCCATATTTTTGGGGCGCGGGCCTTCAATCCTGGCTTCTTTTATCAGCGTCGTAGCCTTCGATTTCTTTTTTGTAGAGCCAAGGTTCAGTTTTACCGTATTTGATACACAATATATTCTTACATTTAGCGGACTCCTGGTGGTGGGGCTGATTATCAGCAATTCGGCGGCCCTGCTGCGCGACCAGGTGGCGCTGCTGCGGCGCCGCGAGCAGCAGACCCAGGCCTTGAACCTGCTCAGCCGCGAGCTGACCGGGGCCATCGACCTGGACCAGGTGCTGGAGACGGTCATCCGCAACGTGGGCGAGATGTTCAACCGCGAGACGGTGATCCTGCTGCCGGAGGGCAAGCGCCTGGTGGCGCGGGCCGCCACTCCTGGGTTTGTAATGACCGAGACCGAGCTGGCGGTGGCCGAATGGGCTTATAAAAACGGCCAACCCGCCGGGAGGGGCACCGACACGCTTTCTGCCGCCGATATCCGCTACGTCCCGTTGATCACGGCTCGCGGTACAGTGGGAGTGCTGGGGAATAAGCCCCTCGACCCGCAGAACAGCCTTTCCCTGGACCAGCGCACCCTCATGGAGGGCGTTGTCAACCTGTCGGCGCTGGCCATCGAGCGCGCCTCCTTTGCTGAAAAAGCGGCCCAAAGCGAGATGCTGCGTAACACCGAAAAGCTGCAAACCGCCCTGCTGAATTCCATCTCGCACGAGCTGCGCACGCCGCTTTCGGCCATCACCGGGGTGCTCACCAGCCTGGGCGAATCCGCCAATGCCGCACCGGCAAACAAGCTCGACCCGCAGACCAGCCTGGAGCTGATCGATTCGGCCACCCAGCAGGCGCAGCGGCTCAACCACCTGGTGGGGAACCTGCTGGACATGACCCGCCTCGAAGCGGGCGCGGTGCGCCTCAACCGCGAGGAGGTGGACGTCCTCGACCTGATCCACACGGTCTTGAACCAGGACCCGGAGCGCTACTGCAACCACCCGGTGCAGATCGAGGCTTCGGACGAGCTGCCCATCGTCTCGCTGGATGCTGTGCTGATCGGCCAGGTGCTGACCAACCTGCTGGACAACGCCTGCAAATATTCGCCGCCCGCCAGTCCGATCCTAATCCGGGTAAAATCTAACGCCAGCGAGTTGGAAGTGGGGGTAACGGACAGCGGCACGGGCATTCCCGAGGAAGACCTGGAGCGCGTCTTTGACAAGTTCTTCCGGGTGCAGCGCCAGGATACAATTGCTGGCACCGGCCTGGGGTTGTCCATCTGCAAGGGGATCATAGAAGCCCACGGCGGCCGAATTTGGGCCCGAAACAATCCGGACAAAGGAGTCACGATTTCGTTTGTCTTACCATTAATGCCGTAGGGGCAGATTTGAGATAATTAAAAGATGGAAGAGAACACCTATCGGGTATTGATTGTGGATGATGAGCCTGAGATCAGGCGCTTCCTGCGCGCTTCGCTGCGGGCGCACCGGCACGAGATTCTCGAGGCCGATACGGGCGCCAAAGCGCTCTCGGCGGTCAAAGAATTCCACCCCGACCTGATCGTCCTGGATCTGGGCCTGCCAGACGTCGATGGGATGGAAGTTACCCGGCGCATCCGCGAATGGAGCCAGGTGCCGATTATCGTCCTTTCGGTCCGGAACCGCGAGGAGGACAAGATCGAGGCGCTGGACGCCGGCGCCGACGATTACCTGACCAAGCCGTTCGGAGTGGGCGAATTGATGGCCCGTATGCGCGGGGTCATGCGCCGCAGCCTGAACGTCGGCTCAGGCCCGGCCTACCAGGTGGGCAATTTATGCGTGGACATCGCCCACCACCAGGCCAGCCTGAAGGGCGTGGAAATCGCACTCACCCCGATCGAATTCGAAATCCTCAACGTACTGGTGCAGAACGCCGGTAAGGTTGTAACCCACCGCCAACTGATACACAAAGTGTGGGGAGCGGGCTATGCCGAAGATTCGCGCCTGCTGCGGGTCAATATCAGCAACCTGCGCCAGAAGATCGAGCCTAACCCCAGCCAACCGATCTACATACTCACCGAGCTGGGAGTGGGGTACCGGCTGAAAAACCCGGACGATTAGGCCTATCTTTAAGGATTGAAACGGTCTAGGGGTTTTTTTAAGGTCAAAGAGCAAGATTAAAGTAAAATTAGTACTTGACAAGAGCCATACAAATGTTGTAAGATACTTTGAGAGCGCTCCCAACCGCAAGAAACAACCAAAGATATTATCGCTAAATCCAGTGTAAATCTGTATCTACGATTAGCTCACTGGGAGCGCTCCCAAAAGGCCCCCTACCCAATGCCTCTGACCCTTGAAGACATCGCACGCATGAGCGGAGTATCCCGTTCTACGGTATCCCGCGTCATCAACGGAGATCCTAACGTCAACGAGCAGACGCGCAGCAAAGTTCAGACCATCATTCAGAGCATTGATTTCCAGCCGAACCTGGCGGCGCGCAGCCTGGCTGCCGGACGCACCGAGGTCATCGGCCTGGTCATCCCCACCGGGGTCTCCTCGATCTTCACCGATCCTTATTTCCCCCTGGTCATCCAGGGCGTCTCTTCGGCCTGCAACGCGCGGGGATATTCGGTCATGTTGTGGCTGGCAGAGCCGGAATACGAACGCAGGACGATCAGCCAGATCCTTTACAACGGATTGATCGACGGAGTGATCGTTTCGTCGATGCTGGTGAACGACCCGCTCATCGAGCGCCTGTCCGAGAGCAAACGGCCCTTCATAACCATTGGTCGCCACCCTACCAATGACCGGATCAATTACGTCGATGTAGACAACCGGGCCGGGGCTTACCAGGGCGTCAGCCACATCCTCCGCAGCGGCTACCAACGCGTGGGCGTGATCAACGGCCCGCGCAATACCATCGCCAGCCAGGACCGTTACCAGGGATACCAGGACGCCCTGCGTGAGCGCGGACTGCCGGTGATCCCGGAACTGGTCACCGAAGGCGAATTTTCGGATACAACCGGCTACCTGGCGATGAAGCGCCTGCTTCCGCACTGCCCGGACGCCGTGTTTGTCGCATCAGACGCCATGGCTTTTGCCGCCATGCGCGCCATTCACGAGGCCGGCTTGCGCATCCCTGAAGACATCGCAGTGGTGGGCTTCGACGATATTCCCACTGCAGCCACCAGCAAGCCCGCACTTACCACCGTCAGGCAGCCTATTCAACGCACGGGCAGCATTGCCGCTGAGCTGCTGGTCGACATGATCGAGCACCCAGACCCGCAAACCCGCCGCGTCGTACTGCCTACCGAGTTAGTCATTCGCTCTTCGTGCTAAATCCAGGACCGCCTGGAGTTGATCCATAAAAAGGAGGTGTAAGGGAAGCCACTCTAAGAATTCCTACCATCGTTAAGTTGAGTTACCTACTAATTGTCACCTAATTCAAGGAGGAAGAAATGCGTAAGTCAATCCCAACTCTGTTTGCGATCCTTCTGATCGCCTCGATGATCCTCAGCGCATGCGCACCTGCAGCTACTACGGCCGCGCCCGTACCCACCAATCCACCGGCTCCCACCAACCCGCCGGCCCCAACCAACCCGCCGGCTCCGACGGCTGTTCCCCCAACCGCAGTCCCGCCCACGGCGACGACTGAGCCGACCCTGGCCCCGGGCGCACCGCTCCCCCGCAACCAGACGCTATACTTCAATGGTCAGCAGTGGAACGCCGTCGTTTGCTGGAACCCCTACTCAGCGAACTGCAACAATGCCTTGGGCATCAACCAGCAGGACAACGCCCGCGTGATCATGTTCGAGACCCCATACTTGTACGACATGCTCGATGGCAAGCAGTATCCTCTGCTGGCCGACGGCCCGTACACCTGGGATGCCGGCATGACGCAGGTCACCTATAAGATCAAGAAGGCCGCCCACTGGAGCGATGGCACCCCGGTTACCGCTGACGATGCCGCATACACCTGGACCGCCAACGTCAAGTACAACACTCAGCAAGGCGCTGCCAACAAAGACTACATCGATTCTGTCACCGCAGTCGATCCGCAGACAGTTGTAGTCAAGGCCAAACTGGGCGCTGATGGCAAGGCCGTCAATCCCTTGATCGTGAACGGCTTCCTGAGCACGGTCTACATCCTCCAGAAAGCCTGGACTCAGAAGCTGGAAGCCCGCACCGGCAGCGATGCCACCAAGTTCATGGCCGACGTTGCTGAAGATTTCGTTTACTCCGGCCCATACCACAAGTTCTTCGCTGACGACTCCAAAGTTGTCTACGTCCGCGACGATAACTACTGGGGCCAGGATAAGAGCATGTGGGGCAAGCTGCCCATTCCAAAGTACCTCGCCCACACCATCTTCAAAGACAATGCCGCCGGCACCACCGCTCTGCAGGCCGGTGAAGTTGACGTAAGCCAGCAGTTCAACTCCAACGTTCAGGACCTGTGGCTGAAGCAGAATCTGCCCATCTCCACCTACCTCCCCGATGCCCCCTACGGCATTGGCGCCAGCCTCCCGACCGCCTTCTTCAATAAGGCCTCCTATGGCCTGGATCAGATCGCCGTCCGCAAGGCTATCGCCATCGCGGTGGACTACGACACAATCATCGCCAACGCTATGACCAACCAGTCAGCTACCTTCGCCCAGGTTCCTCGCTCGCTCATGAACCCGACCCCGGGCGAGCAGGCTCTGTACGACCATGCTGCCGTCAAGGACCTGCAGTGGTCCGGTAAGGATATCGAAGGCGCCAAGAAACTGCTCGACGATGCCGGCATCAAGGACACCAACGGCGACGGCTGGCGCGAATACAAGGGCAAGACCCTGCACTATGTAGCCACCTGCCCCAATGGCTGGTCCGACTGGCAGGCTGCCATCGAAGTTGTTGCTGCCGCCGGCAAGGCGATCGGCATCGACATCACCACCAACTACCCCGAATGGGGCGTTTACCAGACCATCGTCACCAACTGGCCTCTCCCGACCAAGGACTTCGACATCTTCATGATGTGGTCCGATGGCGCTGGCCCGACTCAGCCTTGGAGCCGCATCCGCCATTTGCTCAGCTCTGAGTTCGCCGAGACCAAGAACAACTGGAACGGCAACTGGTCTGGCTACAAGAATCCTGACGCTGACAAGCTGATCAAGGAAATCCCCACGATCACCGATGCCGCCAAGCTGAAGGAAGACTACACTCAGTTGGTCAAGATCTACCTGACCGACATCCCCTCCTTCACCCTTATGTACCGGCCTCAGGCGTTCCACACCGTGAACGAGAGTGTCTGGACGAACTTCCCGCACGCGGATGATGGCACCAACCCGCCCGTCCCGCCGCTGGATATGACCGACGGCTGGGGCATCGCAGGCCTCTACAACCTGACTCTTGTCAAAAAGTAAACCGTAGCCTAGTAAGAACAGCCATGTTCCGGGCAACCCCGGAACATGGCTGTTGAATTTTCTTTAGCGGAGGTGCAGCGTTGAAAGGGTATCGAAAATATATTCTTAATAAGTTAGCCTGGTTGCTGGTCACTTTTGTTTTCGCCTTCATCTTGAATTTCACACTGCCCCGCCTGATGCCAGGAGATCCCATCGCAGCCATTGTTTCGCGGCTCGCCCAGGGCATGTCCAATTCAACCCACATGAAAGAGATTTACGAGAATTACGCTGCTCTGGCGGGAACCAACAAGCCTATCATTGAGCAGTTTTTTATCTATGTTGGCAATGTATTTCAAGGCAATTTTGGGTATTCCTTCAGCCAGTATCCCCGAACTGTTGCAGATGTGATCGGATCCGCCGTCTGGTGGACCATCGGTCTGCAGTTCCCGGCGATCATCGTCGGCTGGCTGGTGGGGAATGCGCTCGGCGCGTTGGCTGCCTATATTAAAAAGGGGTTCGATAAAGTACTCCTGCCCGTCGCCATTTTCGTCAGCAATCTTCCGCCCTTCGGCATGTCGATCATTCTGCTGGTCATCTTTGCAATCGGATTAAAATGGTTCCCGACCTCGGGCGGATATGGGTTTGACCTGATTCCCAGCTTTACCCCCGGCTTTATCTGGTCGGTGATCACACATTACCAGTTGCCTTTCTTTTCGATCGTGCTGATCGCCATCGGCGGCCAGGCGATCGGTATGCGTTCCATGTCGATCTACGAGCTGAATGCTGACTACGTCAAATACGCCCGTTTCCTGGGCATTAAAGACCGCAAGATCGTGATGTACGTATTCAGAAATGCCATGCTTCCGCAAATAACCGGTTTAGCGCTGTCCATCGGCACCATGGTCGGCGGCGCGCTGGTGGCAGAGATTATTTTCAGTTATCCAGGGCTCGGTTTCACCCTCTTGAACAGCGTCCTGGGGCAGGATTATCCGTTGATTTCAGCCGCCACCATGATCGTGACGATCATGGCACTGCTGGCGAACTTTATTATCGAAATCATTTACGGCTTCATCGACCCGCGCATCAAAGCGGCCCAGGCTGATTAAGGGAAATGCTGCTATGAAAAATACACTCCGACAGGTTTTTCATTCCGGCAAATTTATGGTTGGCTTTTGCATTTTTGCGGCGCTGATCCTGACTGTGCTCGTTTATCCGCTGTTCATCAAGGATGATCCATTGGCGATCATCGGCCAGGGAACATTTTTCCCACCGGGCACTTACGTGAGCAGTGAGGATGTCGTCAACTCCTCTACCACCTATACCCTGAATCTCAAGGGCGCCGACGTCAAGCGCATTGCCGACAAGTTGAACAACGACGACCGCAATGCTATGAAGGATTGGCTGGTATTAAGTGGAGTCCCTGAAGACGATATCGACGTCACGGATACCAACGGTCTCCTGGCTTTGTGGCAGAAGAATTACGACCCTAAGAAAGATGTTTCCGGGCTGACCAACGCCAAGCGAAATTACTATATCCGGCTGGACAATTCGCTCAAGACCCTTTTATCGAGCGGAGGGGTGATCATCGCGAACAAAAACCCCCAGACGGGCGCCCTTGAGCAGGTCGGCACCGTCAACCAAAACGAATACGTGAACATCGGCCAGATTGCAAACGTGCGTGTATTCCCGTTGGGAACTGATAATTTCGGCCGGGACGTGCTCACCGAGCTGGTTAAAGCCCTCGGCGTATCGCTGGAGATCGGTTTCGTCGCCGGCATTATCGCCACTTTGATCGGCTTAACTTTAGGATTGCTGGCGGGGTATATTGGCGGCATAGTGGACGATATTATATCGTTCATTACCAACCTCTTTATCGTCATTCCCCCACTGGTAATGCTGATCCTGATCTCGTTCAGCATCGGGCAGGAGAGCCGCGGCGCGGTTACCATCGCTGTGGTGATCGGCCTGACCTCCTGGGTGTGGACCGCCAGAGCCGTACGGGCGCAGGTGCTTTCGCTTCGCAACCGCGACCACGTCAGCCTGTCCAAGCTGTCCGGCCACTCCGTTGTCCACATCATCGTCGCTGATATTCTGCCTTACATCGCCTCGTACGTGATCATGGCGCTCATCCTGCAGATATCCTCGGGCATCCTGGCGGAAGCCGGCCTGTCCATCCTTGGGCTGGGTCCCCGAACGACCGAAGTGCCCACGTTGGGCCTGATGATGAACTGGGCTTTGATTTACCAGGCCCAGATCCTGGGAAAATGGTGGGCCTACCTGCCCGTGCTTATTACCATCGCCCTGGTTACATTCTCAATGAATTTGATGATCACGGGGCTCGACCACGTGTTCAACCCGGCCTTGAGGGATTAGGTGAGCCATATGTCTAAAGTAATATTAGAGGTCAAGGAACTGACGACCAAATACATCACCCGCTTTCGGGAAGATGTATATGCGGTTGACCATGTCTCTCTGACGGTCGAGGAAGGGAAATCGCTGGGGATTGCGGGGGAATCCGGCTGCGGAAAGTCGACGCTGGCCCTCAGCCTGATGGGTTATTACTTCGCTCCGCTGCACTACATGAGCGGAGAGATCATTATCGACGGCAAGAATATTTCCGGGATGAAGCCGGATGACATCCGCAAATCGGTCCTGGGAACGGAGATTGCCTACATTCCCCAGGCAGCCATGAACGCCCTCAACCCGACCCAGAAGGTCATCTCTTTTATCGAGGACGTTATTCAAGCGCACGAACCGGGGGCAAACAAGAAACAGATTTACGAACGCGCCCGGACCAGCTTCGAGGACGTAGGCCTTCCGGCGGAAGTGCTGCAAAAATACCCGGTCGAGCTTTCCGGAGGCATGAAACAGCGCACGGTGATCGCTGTATCCACCATCCTCTTTCCAAAAGTACTGATCGCTGACGAGCCATCCTCGGCGCTGGACGTGACCTCGCAGAAATTGGTCATCAAGATGCTCAAAGACCTGATGGATAAAGGCATCATCAAATCGATGATCTTCATCACCCACGAGCTGCCATTGCTGTACAATGTCACCGACGACATTATGGTTATGTATGCCGGTCAGATCGTGGAAAAGGGCACCGCCCAGCAGACCGTCTTCGATCCGCTGCATCCCTATTCCAAAGGCCTCATGGGCTCGATTATCGTGCCGGAATCGGGCCTGCGCGATCACAAGCTGACCGCCATCCCCGGGGTGCCGCCAAACCTCAAGAAACCGCCAGCGGGATGCCGTTTTGCCGAACGCTGCAAATACGTTCAGCCGGCCTGCAAGACCAACTCGATAGCCATGCAGGAGCTCGAAGATGACCACCGTTCTTACCGCTGTATCCTGACGGAACAAGAACTGAGGAGGTACTATCAGAATGCCTGACGAAAAGAAACCCTGCCTGAAAGGAATCGGGCTTACCAAAGTATTTGGATTGGGCCGCCAGAAAACTGTGGCCGTCGACCACGTCGATTTTGATTTCTACGAAGGCGAAATCGTCTCCATCGTGGGCGAATCGGGCAGCGGAAAGACCACGCTGGCAAAGATGCTCCTGGGATTGATCAGCACCACAGAAGGGGAAATCTACTTCCAGGGAAAAGTGCGCGACATCAGCTCACAAAAAAAGAAGTTGGAATACTGGAAGGGGATCCAGGCGATTTTTCAAGATCCCTACTCCTCCTATAATATTTTCAATAAGATCGATTCCGTGCTATTAGATTGCATCAACATGCGCGGCGGGCGAGGTCTGCCGCGCCAGGATAAAGTTGAGCTGATGGCAGAGGCATGCAAATTCGTGAATTTGAAGTACGAGGAATTGACCAACAAGTATCCGTTCGAGCTCTCCGGCGGGCAGATGCAGCGCTTGATGATCGCCCGTATTTTCCTTCTGAAGCCAACGATCCTGCTGGCGGATGAGCCCACCTCGATGATCGACGCCAGCTCGCGCGCCACGATCCTGGACTATCTGTTGAAGCTGCGCAATGAAACCGGGATGACGCTCATTTTTATTACGCATGACATTGGCCTGGCATATTATGTCTCCGACAGCGTTTACATCATGGAGCACGGCAAATTCGTCGAGCACGGATCTGCCGAAGAAGTGATCCTGCATCCGAAGGAGACTTATACCAGACGTCTGATCAACGACGTCCCCAAGATCTACGAGGAATGGGACCTCTCCACTGTGTAAGCACTGCCCTTGCTTCCGGATTCCAGCGCAATCCGGAAGCGGCTAAACGGGAAGAATTTGCGGATTTTTGCCCTGCCTTGGCGGGGTAAAAATCCGCAAACATGAATAAACCGCCCCAGCTTCATCTTCATAATTTCAAACAGGATACCTTCATGCAGATTCAATCTTTAACCGGCATCTGGCAGTTTCGCCAGTTGGGGACGCAGGAATGGCTGCCCGCCAGTGTCCCCGGCGGCGTACACACCGACCTGCTGGCGCTCGGGCGCATCCCGGACCCGTTCGCCGGCGACAACGAGAAGAAAGTGCAGTGGGTGGCCGAGGCGGAGTGGGAGTACCGCTACAGCTTCACCTGCGCCCCCGAGCTGCTGGCCGAGGACCAGGTTACACTGGTCTGCGATGGACTGGATACCCTGGCGAGCGTATCCCTCAACGGGCAGCCTCTGGGCAAAACCGACAACATGTTCCGCCAGTACCGCTGGCAGGTCAAGCCGCTCTTGCACGGCGACGGTGCCAACGAGCTGAAGATCACTTTCGCCTCAGCCGTGCGTTTCGCCGCCGAGAAGCAGGCGGCCCACCCGCTTGCAGGGGTGACCCAGGCCCTGCCCGGCGGGCCGCACGTGCGCAAGGCTCCTTGCCAGTTCGGCTGGGACTGGGGCCCACAGCTTCCCCCGGTGGGCATCTGGAAGGACTTGCGCCTGGAGGGATTCAGCACAGCCCGCCTTGACGACGTGCACCTGCGCCAGGCGCACCAGGACGGGCAGGTGACTCTCGAAGTAGGCGTGACGGCCCAGCGTTTAAGCGACGCTTCTCTGGATATCGATGTGCACGTCACTGCACCGGACGGCCAGGAGATTCAAGGCAATGCCTCCTTTTCACTGGAGAAAGAAGCTTGCATCCGGCTTCCCATACCCAACCCGCAGCTCTGGTGGCCCAACGGCTACGGCGCCCAGCCGCTTTACCGGGTCGAAGTAACCCTCTCCAGCTCAGGTGCAGCGCTCGACCGGCGCACGTTCCAGGTTGGCCTGCGCAGGCTCGAACTGCGCCAGAAGCAGGACTCTTGGGGGCGGTCGTTTGAATTCGTGGTCAACGGCCTGCGAATTTTCGCCAAAGGCTCCAACTGGATCCCGGCGGACTCCTTCCCCACGCGCATCAGCGATACTTATCTTGAAGGCCTGATTCGCTCCGCGGCCGAGACGCACCACAACATGCTGCGGGTGTGGGGCGGCGGATTTTACGAAGAAGAGCGCTTCTACGATCTGTGCGACAGCTACGGCATTTTGGTGTGGCAGGAATTCATCTTCTCGTGCAGCATCTACCCGCTCAACCAGCCTGAGTTCCTGGAGAACGTGCGCATCGAGGCGCAGCAGAACATCCGCCGCCTGCGCCACCGGGCCAGTCTGGCCCTGTGGTGCGGCAACAACGAGATGGAATGGGGCTGGGTGGATTGGAATTGGAACCGGCCGGAGCTCCAGGACCTGAAAGCCGCCTACGACCAGTTCTTCCACCACACCCTGCCCGCCTGGGTGCGCGCCGAAGATCCGGACCACGCTTACTGGCCCAGTTCGCCCTCCTCAGACACGCCGTTTGAGGATCCCAACGGCCAGCGCCAGGGCGACGCCCATTACTGGGACGTGTGGCACGGCGGCAAGCCGTTTACGGCTTACCGCAATCAATACCCGCGCTTCATGAGCGAGTTTGGCTTCCAGGCTCTGCCACCGCTGGCCACCATCCGCACCTACGCCGAGCCGGCGGACTGGAACATGACTTCTTACATCATGGAGCAGCACCAGAAGAACGCCAGCGGCAATTCGCTGATGGTCAGGCAGATGCTGGACACCTTCCGCCTGCCTAAGGACTTCGCCTCGCTGGTTTATTTGAGCATGGTGCTCCAGGCCGAGGGCATCCGCTACGGCGTTGAGCATTGGCGGCGCCACCCGGACCGGGTGGCCGGCACACTCTATTGGCAGCTCAACGACTGCTGGCCGGTTGCTTCGTGGTCCAGCCTGGATTATTTCGGGCGCTGGAAGGCCCTGCACTACGCCGCCCGCCGCTTCTATGCCCCGTTGATGCTCTCCATCGAGGATAAACCGTCAGAAATGGGCCTTTTCGTCACCAGCGACCTGCCCGCCCCCTGGGAAGGCTCCATTTGCTGGTCGCTGGAAACCCTGCAAGGCGAGGCGCTGGCCTCCGGCGAGGAGGCGGTGAAGGCGGCGCCGTTTGCGGCAACTCGCGTGCGCACCCTGGACTTCAGCGCCCGGATCAGCGACGCCAACCGGCGCGGGCTGGTCTTCGTGGCTGAGCTGCTTCAGGGCGGGCAGAAGGTGGCGCTGCAGGTGGCTACTTTCGTACCCACCAAGCACCTCTCACTGGTTGAACCGGCGGTAAAGGCCAGCCTGCACGCCGATGGCGGTCTGCTGGCGATCGAGCTGGAATCCGGCTCCCTGGCGCGCCTGGTAGAGTTGTCACTGGAGGGCATGGACGTGGTCTTCAGCGACAACTACTTCGACCTGCCCGCCGGCCGGACGTTGCGCGTTACCTGCCCCCTGCCCTCCGGGTGGACCTCGGCCCAGGCCCAATCTGCCCTGCGCATCCGCTCTGTGTTCGACTCTTACTCTTAGGAGAAGAAGATGACCGATATTCAAGCTCTAATCGAGCAAATGACGCTTGAAGAAAAGGCCGCCCTGTGCACCGGCGCCACGGCCTGGACAACAACGCCCATCGAAAGGCTGGGCGTGCCCGAGATGATGGTGACAGATGGGCCGCACGGCGTGCGCCGCGTGCCGGATGCCAATTCGATTTCCGGCCAGAGCCTGCCGGCCACCTGTTTTCCGACCGCCTCCTGCACGGCCTCCACCTGGGACCTGGACCTGGTCAACAAGATGGGCCAGGCCATCGGCGAGGAATGCGTGGCCCTAAAGGTAGACGTGGTGCTGGGACCCGGCGCCAACATGAAGCGCACCCCCCTCGGCGGGCGCAATTTCGAATATTTCTCCGAAGACCCCTACCTGGCAGGCGAAATGGCGGCCAGTTTCATCAACGGCGTGCAGAGTAAAGGCGTGGGCACCTCGCTCAAGCATTTCGCAGTCAACAACCAGGAATACCAGCGCTTTTCGATCAGCGCCGAGGTCGACGAGCGCACCCTGCGTGAGATTTACCTGCCGGCGTTCGAGACCGCCGTCAAAAAGGGCAAACCCTGGACGGTGATGTGCGCTTACAACAAGATCAACGGCGTCTATTGCTCCGAAAATCCCAGGCTGCTGGTGGATATCCTCAAGAAGGAATGGGGATTCAAGGGCCTGGTGGTGTCGGATTGGGGTGCAGTGCACGAACGGATGGCTTCCTTGAAGGGTGGCCTGGACCTGGAAATGCCGGGACCCAAGGATTACCGCGTGAGGGCAGTGGTCGAAGCCGTGCGCTCCGGCGCGCTGGACGAGGCGGTGCTGAATGAGTCCGTGCGCCGGATCTTGAGCATCGTCTTCAAGGCGGCGCAGACACCTAAGGGCGGCGCCTTCGACGTCCAGGCGCATCACGCCCTGGCGCGGCAGATCGCCGCCGAGGGCATGGTCCTGCTCAAGAACGACGGCATTTTGCCCCTGCGTAAGCCCCAGCACCTCGCCGTCATCGGGCGCAGCGCCGAGGAAGCCCATTTCCAGGGCGGCGGCAGCTCGCACATCAATGCCACCCTGGTAGACGTGCCCTTCAACGAGCTAAAGAAACTGGCCGGCGACGCCGAGCTGACTTACGCCGAGGGCTACGCGGAGAGCGGCGCCTTCGACCAGGCGCTCATCAACGCCGCCGTCGAGACCGCCAGGACTGCCGAGGCCGCCCTGCTCTTCATCGCCCTGCCCACCTCGAAGGAGTCCGAGGGCTACGACCGGGCCGACCTGGACCTGACCATGCAGCAGGTGGCGCTGATCAAGGCCGTGTGCCGGGTGCAGCCCAAGACAGTGGTCGTGCTCAACACCGGCTCGCCGGTGGCCATGGGCGAGTGGATCGGCGGCGCGGCGGCTGTGCTCCAGGCCTGGCTGATGGGCCAGGCCGGCGGCGGCGCCGTGGCGGAAGTGCTGTTCGGCAAAGTCAACCCGTGCGGCAAGCTGGCCGAGACCTTCCCACTTAAGCTGGCCGACACGCCGGCCCACATCAACTTCCCGGGCGGGAACGGTGAGGTGCTTTACGGCGAGGGTCTCTACATCGGCTACCGCTATTACGATGCCAAAGAACTGCCGGTGCAGTTCCCCTTCGGCTACGGCGGCAGCTACACCACCTTCACTTACAGCGCCCCCAGGGTATCGGCGGCTGCGTTCAAAGACGTGGACGGGCTGACCATTTCGGTGGACGTGACCAACAGCGGCAAGATGGCCGGCAAGGAAATCGTCCAGGTCTACGTGCACGACCGCAAATCCAGGCTGGCCCGCCCGCCCAAGGAGCTCAAGGGCTTCGCCAAGGTGGCGCTACATCCCGGCGAGACCAAGACTGTGAGCATCCCGCTGGATTTCCGGGCCTTCGCCTATTATCACCCGGCCTACAAACAGTGGATTACCGAGGACGGCGAATTTGACGTTCTAATCGGCGCATCGGCAGCCGACATCCGCTTCAGCGAGACGGTCACGCTGCAGTCGACGCTGGCCCTACCGACGATCCTGAACCGCGAATCGACCGTGCGCGATTGGTTGGAGGACCCAAAGGGCCGGCCGGTGTTCGAGCCGATGTTCAAACAGCTCCAGGCGGAATTGGGGCACCTTTTGGGCGCCGAGGAAAACGCCAGCGACGCCATCGGCATGGACATGATGTCTTTCATGCTGGAGATGCCGCTGCTCAGCCTTCTCCAGTTCCAGGAGGGCGCCCTGCCCAATCCGGCGCACACCCTGGTGGACGGCATGCTGGCCCAGGTCTACGGCAGGCAGGTGCAATGATGCAGTACGGGCATTTCGACGACCAAAACCAGGAATACGTGATCGAGCGGCCGGATACACCCCTGCCCTGGATCAATTATCTCGGCTGCGAGGATTACTTCGGCATCATCTCCAACACCGGCGGCGGCTATTCGTTCTACCGCGACGCACGCCTGCGCCGCCTGACGCGCTACCGCTACAACAACGTCCCCTTCGACGAAGGCGGGCGCTACATCTACCTGCGGGACGACGAGAACGGGCAGTTCTGGTCGCCGACCTGGCAGCCCACCCGCACGCCGCTGGAGGATTACACCTGCCGGCACGGGATGGGCTACACCGCCATCCGCTCGCGCAGCCGGGGCATCGAAGCCCAGGTGCGCTACTTCGTGCCTCTGGGCCAAAGCCTGGAAGTCTGGCAGCTCAGCCTGACCAACCGACGCTCCACGGCAGCCCATATTTCGGCCTTTTCGCTGGTCGAATTCTGCCTGTGGGACGCCCAGGACGACGCAACGAACTACCAGCGCAATTTCAGCACCGGGCAGGTGGAGCTGGTGGACGGCGTGATCTACCACAAGACCGAATACCGCGAGCGGCGCAACCACTTTGCCTACTTCGCCTGCTCCGAGCCGCTGGCCGGTTTCGACACGCAGCGCGAGGCCTTCCTGGGAGCATACCACGGCTTCGACCGCCCGCAAGTGGTGGAGCGGGGGCAGTCCGGCAATTCCATCGCTTACGGCTGGGCGCCGATCGGCTCACATCACGTGCGGCTGGAGCTGGCGCCGGGGGAGACCCGCCAGGTGATCTTCCTGCTGGGCTACCACGAGAACCCGGTGGAGGCCAAGTTCGATCCGCCCGGCTCGCAGACGGTCAACAAGCGTACGGTGCTGCCGGTGATCCAGCACTATCTGCAAACCGAGCAGGTAGAGGCAGCATTCCAGGACCTGCGCCGCTATTGGGCCGAGCTGTTGGGGCGTCTGCAGGTGACGACTCCCGACGAGCACACCGACCGCATGGTCAATGTGTGGAACGCCTACCAGTGCATGATTACCTTCAATATGTCGCGCTCGGCTTCGTTCTACG
The DNA here is from genome assembly GCA_002298885.1 of Anaerolineaceae bacterium UBA700. The sequence goes on along the minus strand of DBMK01000240.1, from coordinate 8,198 downwards.
AATCGGGCATTGGGCGCGGCATGGGTTTCCGCGATTCGGCCCAGGACCTGCTGGGGTTCGTGCATATGATCCCGGAGCGCGCCCGCCAGCGCATCATCGACATCGCCTCCACCCAGCTCCCGAGCGGCGGGGCTTACCACCAATACCAGCCGCTGACCAAGCGCGGCAACAACGACGTGGGCAGCAATTTCAACGACGATCCGCTGTGGCTGGTTCTGGCGGTGTGCGCTTACATTAAGGAGACTGGCGATAGGAGCATCCTGGACGAGGGGGTGCCATACGATAACCGGCCCGACTCGGAGACTCCGCTCTACGAGCACCTGCAGCGCAGCCTGCGCTACACGCTGGACCGGCTCGGCCCGCACGGCCTGCCGCTGATCGGGCGGGCAGACTGGAACGACTGCCTGAACCTGAACTGCTTTTCGGACACGCCTGGCCAATCCTTCCAAACCACCACTAACAAGGAAGGCAAGGTGGCCGAATCAGTGTTCATCGGCGGGCTGTTCGTGCTGGCGGCGCAGGAGTTCGCCGACCTGGCTGAAACCCTGGGCCGGGATGAAGAAGCCGCCGCAAACCGCCAGGCCGCCGCCCGCATGGGCGAGACGGTGCTGGGCGCGGGCTGGGACGGCGAATGGTTCCGGCGGGCGTACGACGATTTCGGCCAGCCGGTCGGCTCGCAGCAGTGCGCCGAGGGGCAGATCTTCATCGAGCCCCAGGGCATGTGCGTGATGGCCGGCCTTGGCCTGGCGGACGGGCGGGCCGAACGCGCCCTGGACGCGGTCGGCGAGTGGCTGGCCACGCCCCACGGCATCGTGCTCCAGCAGCCGGCCTATTCGCAGTATTATCTGCACCTGGGCGAGATCAGCTCCTACCCGCCGGGCTACAAGGAGAACGCCGGGATCTTCTGCCACACCAACCCCTGGATCATGATCGCCGAGACGCTGGCCGGGCGGGGTGACCGGGCGCACGATTACTACCTGCGCATCAACCCCTCGCGCCGCGAGTCGATCAGCGAGGTGCACCGCTGCGAACCCTACGTCTACGCCCAGATGATCGCCGGGAAAGATGCCCCCACCCACGGCGAGGCGAAGAATTCCTGGCTGAGCGGGACCGCGGCCTGGAACTTCGTGGCGATCACCCAATGGATCCTGGGCATCCGCCCGGACTACGCCGGTCTGCGCATTGCCCCGGTCATCCCGGCGGCCTGGCAGGGCTTCGAGGCCACCCGCATGTGGCGCGGCGTACGCTACGAGATCCGCGTCGAGCGCCGCGGCCCCGGCTGCGAAATATCGCTCAGCGTGGACGGAAAAAAAGTCGAGGGTAACCTGGTTCCCCTGCCCGCGGACGGGCATGAGGCAGTCAAGGTCCTGGCAACGATCGGGTAATTGAAAACATAATGGATGGGCTTTTGCCCCGGCCCATGCCATGTTTGAATTTTAAAAATAGAATCGGGCAATACTGAATACTGTAGGTTGAAAACTCACCCCACTGCCCCCCTCTCCTGGAGCGGTGAAGCGTGCTCCAGGAGAGGGGGAGAAGGCTTATTAATTTCGGCCGCTCCCCTCTCCTGACGGGTTTTTCGTCAGGAGAGGGGTTGGGGGTGAGGTCAATGAATATCAGGGGAAAACCGAATTGAGTGCGCTTACTCGCAAAATCATCCTCGTCTGGGCGGCCTGGGCGGCCATCCTGTTCGCTTACCAGGAGATGGTGGTCGCCCGCTTCGACGTCCAGCGCCCTGATTTTGCGGTGCCCTGGACGCCGAGCGAGACGGCCAAGAACAGCCAGGCCAACAAGCCATTCCTGATGGTGCCCTTCCTCAATACGCACGTCTCGTGGGATTCTGAGTTCTACCTGCAGCAAGCCGTGGCCGGATACGACGATGACCGGGTGCGCAAGATCGACGGGCCTGGGCCGGGCGGGCAGGTCTCGTTGAGCTATGCGTTTTTCCCCATGTACGGGCTTGTCACCCGGCTGGTGGCGCTGCCGCTGCACATCTTTGGACTCAACGGAATCGCCACCGCCACACTGGCCGGCCTAATCGTGTCCCTGCTGGGCACGCTGGCGGCGCTGCTGGCGCTGGCCGATCTTGCCCGTCCCTGGCTGGAGGAGGCAGGCAGCCTGCGCGCCGCATTCTACCTGCTGGTCTTCCCCTCCGGCTTCTTTTTGGCCCAGGTATACACCGAAGGGCTGTTCATGGGTCTGGCCTTCACCTGCCTGGCGCTCATCCGGCGCCGCCGCCTGCTGGCAGCCGGCGCGCTGGCGGCCGTGGCAGTGTGGACGCGGGCGGTGGGCGTTGCCCTGGTCATCCCGCTGGGCATGGCGGCGGTCGAAGGGCTGCGCCGGCAGGAATTCACCTGGCGCAGCCGCGCTTTCGCCACCCGCGCCGCGGCCGCCTTGCTGCCGCTGGTTTCCTTCGCCGGCTTCTGGTTTTCTCCGCTGGGAGAACGCTTCCGCTTTTTGGAGGCAAACTATTTCGGGCGCGGTTTCCTCGAAGTCGGCCAGTCCATCCTGGGATGGACGGAGGCATTTATCAACGCCTTCAGCGGCAACACCCAGGCCGCCGTATATACCGCCATCGAAGTCATCATTATCATCCTCTCGTTGGCCGCGGCCATCAGCTTGATCTCTTTACACCCGGGCCTGGCCGTATTCAGCCTGGCGGTGTGGGTCATCAGCGTGACCAGCGGCTCGCCGCAGAGCTCCAGCCGCTACCTGCTGGCCATGCCGACCACCTTTTTGGCCCTGGCCCGCTGGGGCAAAAACGAGGTCTTCGACCGCTCCTGGACCCTTGGCAGCATCCTGGTGATGGGCATGATGGCGGCGCTTTTCTCCTTTGACATGTGGGTAGGTTAACCATGAATTGTGGCTATTTCGACGATCTCAAACGCGAATACGTGATCACCGACCCCAAGACGCCGGTGAAATGGATCAATTACATCGGTACGCTGGCCTTCGGCGGATTCGTCGACCAGACCGGCGGGGCGCTGATCTGCAAGGGCGACCCGGCGCTCAACCGCCTCACCCGCTACATCTCGCAGATGCCCGCATCCGAGTTCAGGGGCGAGACGCTCTACCTGCGCCTGCATACACAGGCCGGTTATAACGTACTATCCCCATTTTTTGTGCCCGGCCTATCGCCCTGCGAGCATTACGAATGCCGGGTAGGGCTGGGGTACACCCGCCTCGTCACCCAGGTGGAGGGGATCGAAACCGACGTTACCATCTTCGTGCCGCCCGATGCGCAACCAGGCGGGCGCGAGCTGCGCCTGGTGCAAATCACCAACCGCAGCGGCGCCGCAGTAGAGCTGGACGCCGTGCTGGTGGTCGAATACACCCACTTCGACGCTCTCAAGCAGCTCACCAACGCCGACTGGGTTCCCCAGACCATGCAGAGCCGGGCCTGCACGCTGCCGGATGGGCGGGTGGTGCTGCTCCAATACGCCTTCATGAAGCGCGACACCGGCGTCAACTACTTCACCGCCAGTCTGCCTGCCTCCTCGTTCGAGACCGACCGCCGCCGGTTCCTGGGCGATAACGAATACGGCACCTGGGCAACCCCGCTCAGCCTGCAGGCGGCGGAACTACCGGGCACGGTGGCGCGGCGCGGCGATAACATTGCCGCCCTGCTGCTGCCCCTGGGAGCGCTCCAGCCGGGCGAGGCGCGCAGCTTCGTCACCCAGCTCGGCCAGGAGGCCAGCCTGGAAGCCGCGCTGCCGGGAATCGAGAAATACTACCGTCCGGAAGCCGCCCAACAGTCCCTCTCCAGCCTGGCCCGGTTCTGGGACGACTACCTGGATAAGCAGCAGGTCGAAACGCCGGACGCGGCGCTCAACAGCATGCTGAACGTGCACAACCCGCGCCAGTGCCACACCACCCTCAACTGGTCGCGCTACCTCTCCCTCTACCAGCTCGGCTACGGCAGCCGCGGCATCGGCACCCGCGACAGCTCGCAGGACGTGATGGGCGTGCTGGCCTCCGCCCCGGCCGAGGCCAAATCCCTGCTGCGCAAGCTCCTCTCGGTGCAGCGGAGCGACGGCTCGGCCTTCCACCAGTTCAACCCGCTGACCATGACCGCCGAGGTGGGCGATTCGATAGAACGCCCCGACCGCCCGCACTATTATTCGGACGACCACCTGTGGGGGGTGCTGGCGGTGTGCGCTTACTTGAAGGAGACCGGCGACCTGGATTTCCTGCAGGAGCAGATCGAGTATTACAACAAGAACGCCCAGGGCAAACCGGCAGGTCCAGGCGAGCGTGGCAGCGTGCTGGACCACCTGGAGCGCAGCGTGGCCTTCACCCGCGGCGACGTGGGCGCCCACGGCCTGCCCAGGCTGGGGTTTGCCGACTGGAACGACACGCTCAACCTGGCGACCGGCGCCGAAAGCCTGCTCACCGCCTGCCTGTACGGCAAGGCGCTGCTCGAGCTGGCCGACCTGGCCGACTTCCTGGGCGATTCCGGCCGCGCCGGGCAGTACCGCGCCTGGCACGCCGAGATGGCCGGGCGGGTGGAGCAGCACGGCTGGGACGGCGAATGGTATATAAGCTACTTCGACGCCGACGGCACGCCGCTGGGTTCGCACAAAAACGACGCCGGGCAGATCTACAACTACGGCCAGTCCTGGCCGGTCATCGCCGGTTATGCCTCCCCCGAGCGATCCCGGCAGGCCCTGGATGCGGTGAACCGCCGCCTGAACACGCGCTGCGGCATCAAGCTCAGCACACCCGGCTTCAACGGCTTCGACCCGGCCCGCGGCGGCATTACCACCTACCCGCCCGGCGCCAAGGAAAATGGCGGCATCTTCCTGCACACCAACCCGTGGGTGGTGGTGGCCGAAACTCTGCTGGGCAACGGCGAGCGGGCTTACGCCTACTATGCCCAGGTCAACCCGGCCGCCAGGAACGAGCACATCGAGGAATACGAGTGCGAGCCGTACGTCTACCCGCAGAACGTCCTGGCGGACGAGCACCCGCTGTTCGGCCTGGCGCGCAACTCCTGGCTGTCGGGCACCGCCTCGTGGATGTACCAGGCCGGGACGCAGTACATCCTGGGCATGCGCCCTGGTTACCGCGGGCTGCTGGTCGACCCCTGCATCCCGGCGGCCTGGGACGGCTTCAAGGTGAGCCGCAGCCTGCGCGGGGCGCGCTACGCGATCGAAGTGCGCAACCCGCAGCACGTGAATAAGGGGGTGGTAAAGGTGGAGGTGGATGGGAAGACACTGGAAGGGAATGTCATCCCATATTTTAAGGAAGGCGGGAACCACAGGGTTATTGTAGAAATGGGGGGATAAACAAGGCCTCACCCCCGGCCCCTCTCCTGACGAAAAACCTGTCAGGAGAGGGGAGAAATCAATTTCAGAGCGGTCTTCTCCCCTCTCCTGGAGCGGTGGAACATGCTCCAGGGGGAGGGGCTGGGGGTGAGACCTTGTTAACTCATAGGGGCACGGAAGATTCTATTCTCGCTGCTGCGGGATAAATCCAGAATCCAGACTTCCGAAATCTTTCAGATTTCGGAAGTCTCTGCATACTCCTTACCCCTACAGCAGGCAGATTTTTAATCCTGGTTTTTCCGTGGCACTCGCACCCGGGTACCGAAAGTATGCCGATACACCCAGCGCAGCCCCCGGAAGATGACCCGGAACAAGGCAAAAACGGGCGCAAGCACCCAGTTGATCGCCTCGTTTAGCTTATCCATAACCCGCGCAATCCAAACCAAGACCGGCCGGAGGCGCTGCAGCAGCCTGGAATGGGCGTAGAGCAGCGCAAGCAAAATGATGGAGACAGAAAGAGCAAAGCGGACCAGGTCGCCAATTTCGTAGCCAAGCAAGTCTTCGATGATCAATTGGATGCCGATATTCAGCACCAGCACGTAGGCAGCCGGCTTCAAGATCGGCTCGCGAATGACGAAATAGCTGAAAATCCCGGCGGCAAAGCGCATGGTCAGGATGCCGATGGCCACGCCGACCATCACCACCCACAATTTGTCCGAAAGCGAGACGGCAGCCACCACGTTATCGATACTGAATGCCAGGTCTGCCAGCTCGACGTTCAACACGATCATCCAAAAACCGCGCGCCTTAACCTCGCGCTCATGGCGCTCTTCTTCGCCTTCCTCGGGCACGCCCAGGTTTTCAAGCGCCAGGCGGATCAGGTAAAACGCTCCTATCAGCCGCAGCCATGGATTGTTGATTACAAAACTGGCCAGCACCAGCATGGTCCCCCGGCCCAGGTAAGCACCCAGCAAGCCCACCCGCAGGCCGGCGGTGCGCTGCTTGCCCAGCAGCGGATCCAGCACTTTGCCCAGCTTACGCAGAGAATGAGGCCAATCGATCTTCCGGTCGTCCGGCAGGACGGAAACCATGGCCCCCAGGACGGCGGCGTTATCGATGGAGAGAATGCCTTCCAAAAAGATCAGTTGCAGGATGATGCCGACGATGCTCAAATCCATGAATTTCTCCCAGACCCGAAGATATCGTTAGTAACACCCGAAGAGCGTGGTTGGTTCGCAGGAATTTACGCCGGCCTTAATTATAGCGGAACGCATATCGACTTAGAGTGTTATAGCTAACAGCAAATTTTAAAAGAAAGAGGGATATCGGTGGCTCGGCGTGAGCCACGCATCTGCGCCCTTAAAGGTTGATCATTATGGCCAAAAAAATCAATTTTGTTGACGTCACCTTGCGTGATGGCCAGCAGAGTATTGCAGCCACGCGCATGACCACACCCCAAGCCATGCGCGTGCTTACCAGGATCGGCCAGGCAGGTTTCACCTGCCTCGAGCTGTGGGGCGGCGCGGTGCTCGATTCCTGCATCCGTTACCTGGGCGAGGACCCCTGGGAAAGGCTGGAGACATTTCGGGATGCGCTCGGCAAAAACGTGAAAATCCGCGCATTGCTGCGCGGCCAGAACTTGTTCGGCTACCAGCCGCAGCCGGACGACCTGGTGTTGGCTTTCGTCAAGCAGGCCATCGAATCGGGGGTGGACGTGATGCGCATGTTCGACGCCCTCAACGATTTCCGCAACATCCAGGTCCCCCTGGTAGCCAGCAAGGCTTACGGCGCCACAGCCGAGGCGTGCATTTCCTACACGGTCAGCCCGGTGCACACCGTCAAGCACTTCGTCGATTACGCCATCCTGCTTCAAAATGAAGGCGCCGACCAGATTGCCATCAAGGACATGGCCGGGCTGCTGCACCCGGTAGAGGCGGTTGAGCTGTTCCGCGGCCTGAAGAAATACATCAACGTGCCCATCGTGCTGCACAGCCACGCCACAACCGGCGTGGCCCTGGTAAATTCGGTGCTGGCCATGCAGGCCGGCATCACCAACATCGACACCTGCATCACCCCCTTCGCCGGGGGCGCTGCCCTGCCGGCGGTGGAAGTGCTGATGGTCTTCGCCGAGGAGATGGGCCTGGACCATGGCCTCGACCGGGACCTGGTGCTGGAAATCCAGCGCGAGCTGTTTTGGATTTATAAAGAGCTGAAAGATTACAGCACGTATAACGGCAATTATTACCGCCCGGTGCATTACGACGACGTCAACCGCCACCTGGTAAACGAGATCATCTGCCTGGCCGACAAGGGCGACCGGGGCTCAGTCGAAGAGGCCGTACGCCTGTCGCGCACGCTGATGCGCGGACTGCGCTACCCGGATTACGACGACAGCATCTTCACCTCGCAGATCCCGGGCGGCATGCTCTCCAATTTGCAGTCGCAGTTGAAAGAAATGGGCCGCCCGGACCTGCTGCCCGACGTATTGAAGGCCGTGCCCCAGGTGCGCAAGGATGCCGGATACGTGCCTCTGGTTACACCCACCAGCCAGATCGTGGGGGCGCAGGCCGTGTTCAACCTCATGTTCGGGCCGTACGAGATGGTCACCGAGGAATTTAAGATGCTCCTGCGGGGCGAATTTGGCCGCACCCCCGCCCCGGTCAACCCGGAAGTGATGGCAAAGGTGCTCGGGCCAAACGATAAAATTTACAAGTACCGCCCGGCGGCTTACCTGGAGCCGGCACTGGAGGACCCCTGCTGGCTGCCCTTCGTGCGCAGCCACAAGGACCTGCTGCTGCACCTGGCCTTCGACCAGGCCGCCGACACTTTCTTGAAGAGCAAATACAACCACCAGGTCGACGAGCTCAACGAGCTCGAGATGGTCGGCGCAATCTAGAAGCCATTAAAGATTTTGTTGTAGGTGCAAAAATG
>DBMK01000145.1 GCA_002298885.1 Anaerolineaceae bacterium UBA700 | reverse complement strand
GCCAATCCCTTTTGCCCAAAGAGAATTATGGGGGGGGTTAAAACAAACCTGCGCTTGTGAGCTGCCACCCTTACAAGCGCAGGTTTTCTATAGAGGAGAATGCATCTATATGATCCCACTTTGAATTAAAAAGCGGATGAATAAAAGTTAAGAAGAAAATAAGAGTTGTTATGTAGATATATTAATAATTCGATCGATCTGGTCCTGGCTGATTGCTCCCTGGCGCAGGATATTGACCGAAGGACCGGTGCAGTCGACGACGGTGGAGGGGATGCCGCCGGGGGCGTCGCCGCCGTCCAACAGCAGTTCGATCCGGCCATCGAGCTGGGCCAGCACTTCTTTCGCATTGCGTGGGTTTGGCCCACCCGAGAGGTTGGCCGAGGTGGTTGCCAGCGGGCCGGTCCGGCGCATGAGCCGGCGCGCAAAATCGTGGTCTGGCATACGCACGCCCACTGTGGGCAGCGGCGAAAGGTTCTCCGGCAGGCCGGCGTGGCGGGCGACGACCAGGGTGAGGGCGCCAGGCCAGAAGGCCTGGGCCAGGCGGCGCGCTGCCTGGTTGAGGGCGAAGGTCACCCGGTCGAGCTGGTCCAGGTCGCCGATGAGCACCGCAATGGCCTTGTTCTCGGAGCGTTCCTTAGCCTGGTAGATGCGGGCGATGGCGCTTGCGTCGCTCACCAGCGCTGCCAGGCCGTACACCGTGTCGGTGGGGATGGCCACCAGGCCGCCGGATTTCAGGACGGATACGGCGCGCTCGATGGCCTGGGGGTGTTGGGTGGAAAGGATTTCGGTTTTCATAAGGACTTTATTCACGAATTATACGATTTTTACAATTTTAAGAAGACGCTCAGACAAAGTTCGAGAATCAGAATAAAATTGTGGATTGAAAATCAGATAGAATTATGGTAAATTATATCCATAATATCAATATTGCGTTGGAATCCAACGTCTAGCCTTAGATTGGTATCAGTGGGTCAAAATTACCTTGAACGAATTTGAGACTTGCATCCTCCCTCAGATCCCCCTCAAAAAAGAAGACAAATTAATCCTGCAATTCTAATCACTCGACTATTAACGGAAAGGAAGTGATGGCTATCGAAAGATGCGGGTGGAATTACGTTTCCTGATCTGTTTGCCAGTTAACGAACCTACCGGTAATTTAATAAGGAGAACAGAATGAAACAGGCTATCCGTATATTTATGTTCGTAGTCCTGGCGGCGTCGCTGGGCGCCTCCGGGCTGCAGCAGGCCACCGGGTCGCAGACGAGTTCGGCTAATTCCGTACTCGCCCGTGCTCTCGACGTAGAGCTGGGCCAGGCCAAGCCGGCCAAATACGAGGGGAAGGTTTCCTCTGGAACTATGTACGCGTTGCTGGAAGGCAACGGGATTATCGACCAGCGGGCGGAGGCCGCGGCTGCCCGAGGCGCCAGAGCGCTCTCCAAGCCGAATTTGAACACTGCCACGCTGCCGCCTTCGACCCAGGGCACGCAGGGCTGCCAGAACGACTTCAGCTCGCCGGGCCTGCGCGATACACGGGTGAACCAGGATTGTTCGTTGCGGCGCCAGGCTGAGGAAGTGGTTGCCATTAACCCGACCAATGCGCTGAACCTGATCGCCGGGCAAAACGACAGCCGCACCGGTTTCAACCGCTGCGGATACGATTGGTCACTGGATGGCGGCAAGACCTGGGGCGATCAGACCCCACCCTTCTACCAGTTCATTATGGCCGACGGGCATACGGCGGATGCCTGCAGTGATCCGACCGTCACATTCGATGCGGATGGCAACGCGTATATCGCCGGCGTCCTGTTCGACATCAATTCTGCTGCCAGCGCGTTCATCGTCGCCAAATCGAATGCCGGTCTGAATGGGACGTTCTTCCATTCTCCGAAGGCTCAGGCCTTCCAGACCTACCGGGACACCCCGCTGGGCACGATTGCCAACGATAACGACCCGAATATCTTCAATGACAAGGAGTTTATCGTCGCCGACGCCTCTAAATCCAGCCCGAAGAAAAATAACGTGTATGGGACCTGGACCAGATTCAACGGGGCGACAGGCGCTGGCGTAGGCGGCAACAGCCCGATTTATTTCAGCCAGTCCACCGATGGCGGCGCCACCTGGTCGGCAGGGGTTGAAATCTCAGGGGCCAATGTGGCTGCCTGCACGGCCTTCAGCGGCGAGGCCAACGCCAATGCCTGCGACCAGGACCAGGGCTCGCACCCGATCGTTGGGCGCGACGGCACGGTCTACGTTGCGTTTGGCAACGGCAATACGCCTACCGCCGGAATCAACCAGCACATGGTTGTCTCCTGCCCGCCCACCAGCGACTGCAGCCAGTCCGCCAGTTGGACCGCACCGGTGAAGATCAGCGACGACTACGGCACGCAGCCCTTCGGGCCGGATAACAATACGGCCTGCTCAGCCGGGCGCCAGTGCCTGCCTCCCAATGGCTACCGGATGGACGACTTCGTCGAAGGCTCGCTTTCGGTGGATAACAGCGGGGCCCTGTACTTCACCTGGGCCGACTTCCGCAATGGCGCGGCCAACTGCAACCCCAACGGGCCTGCCGCCACCGCCACTCCACCCTGCGACAACGACGTTTTCTATTCCTATTCGACGGATCACGGAGCCACCTGGAGCGCCGCTTTCGACGTGACCCCGGCTGCGAAGTTGGGCGCCAACGCTCAATGGATGCCGTGGAGCGCGGTCACACCGGACGGCAGCGTGCTGTGGATTGCCTACTACGACCGCTCCTACGGCAACTGCGAGACCACCGGCTGCAATGACATCAGCCTGGCAATGGTCAGGAAACCGGCGTCTTCTAAGGCCAAGGTGGGTTACCAGCGCCTGACTACGTCATCGATGCCCAACCTGGTGCCGGCCAACAATCCCCTCGAAGCCGGCTTCCTAGGCGACTATATGTGGGTGACTGTGGACCCGAAAACGGGCCAGCCCTTGATAACCTGGGCAGACACGCGCGGCCTGAATAATACGGTGGAGGAGGACATTTACTTCACAAGAGGGCCCAAACCTTAATTTTATTGGTTTCTGGTGCAAAACTTGAAAGTTCCCGCTCCGCTGGGGTCTC
>DBMK01000167.1 GCA_002298885.1 Anaerolineaceae bacterium UBA700 | reverse complement strand
CGATGGCTTTTTCTACATTAAAAATATTTTTACCAGCCGCTCAGGAAGGGCTCCCATTCCGAATTTTCCGGCAGATGGCGTCCGAAAATGTAGAGGGGCGAGGCAGGGGGTTCCTTGGGCAGCTTGAACAGGTGCATTCCCGATTCTTCTAATGTCCGCCCGCCTTTACGATGGTTACAATGAGAGCAGGCAGCAACTACGTTCGTCCAGGCGTGCGGCCCGCCCATGTGGCGGGGTAAAACGTGGTCGATTGTCAAATCCATGGTATGCTTGCCGCAGTACTGGCAGGAATAACCATCGCGGCGGAAGACTTCACGCCGGGTCAGCTTTACAGTGGGCCGCGGGCGCTTGACCATCAGGTTCAGGCGGATGATGGAGGGTCGTGGAAAAACCTTATTGACCGAATGGACCTCGCCGCGGCCGTTCAAAACCAACATAGCCTTATCGGCGAGGATCAATCCAAGCGCTCGCCGCATGTCGCAGACGTTTATCGGCTCAAAATTTGCATTGAGCACCAATACAGTTTCTGGCATAGATGCTCCAATGTGTGGATTATAGCACTACTAAATGGGCAGGAGGAATAGTATGCGCATCCTTATTCCGGGGGGCAGCGGATTGATCGGGCAAGGTTTAATTCCCGCCCTGGCCGCCGATGGTCACGAGATTTGGATTTTAACCCGACATCCGGAGGAAGCCACTCTCCCCGGCGGGGCGAAGGCGTGTGCCTGGGACGGAAAAACCAGGCGCGGATGGGAGAATTTGCTGGAAGGCGCCGGGGCAATCATCAACCTGGCGGGCGAAAACATCGGGGCTGCACCGTGGAGCGAAGAGCGTCTGCGGCGTATTCGCAGCAGCCGCAGCCTGGCCGGCCAGGCGATTGTGGAGGGATTGAGAGAAGCCAATAACGGCCCCAAGGTTTTGCTTCAACAGTCTGCCATCGGCTGCTACGGTGTCAGCCTGAATCAAACCTTTGACGAGGCCGCTTCTTACGGGCAGGATGTACTGGCGAACATTTGCGTCGATTGGGAGGCGTCAACTCAGTCGGCGGAAGAAATGGGCGTGCGCAGGGTGGTCCTGCGTACCGGCCTGTTCCTGTCGCGGCGCGGCGGAGTGCTATCGCGGCTCATGCTTCCGTTCCGCCTGTTCGCCGGTGGGCCGCTTGGCAGCGGGCGCCAGTGGTACTCCTGGATCCACGAAAAGGATTGGATCGAAGCTGTGCGTTTTGTGCTGCGCACAGAGACGGCGAGCGGGATTTTCAACCTTACGGCCCCCGAGCCGGTGACCAACGCCGAATTTGGCCGGACGCTGGCCTGGGTGATGCGCCGTCCTTATCTCATCCCTGCGCCGGCGTTTGCACTGCGCCTGGCGTTGGGAAAAATGAGCTCAATGGTGCTGGAGGGCCAGCGGGTCATCCCGCGACGCTTGCAGGAGGCGGGATTTCAATTTCAATTTAGCAAGCTTCACCCGGCATTAGAGGATATCCTGCATTAATATAAGCAAAGATTTTTACGGCACCAAAATCGACTTCATAATCTCAATTCCAATTTTCTGGGCCAATGTTGGATTGTCTTCTTCCAGGACGAGGGCCAGAGCGAGGGGTGTGCCTTTCCAATCTGGCACGGTGCCGCCCAGGAACCAGGTAACGCGGCCGTTAGGTTTGTTCGCCGAAGCAGTCACCTGCCAGGCCGGCATATCCGGCATTTGCAGGATTGCGGCCGCGGCTGCGCTTTGACTTAATACGCTGCTCGAAGATGGGGACGTGGCCAAAACAATCCAGCCCTGATCGGGGCTGTGCACGGCAGTGGCAATGCGAGGAGAAGGACGCGTGCCGTTGTTGCTCAACATGGCAGCTGCCAGCGCCATTTGCAGCGGGCTGACGTCGATCTTGGTCTGGCCCAGCGCGGCCTGGATGGGATCGGCCAGTTTTAAATTAGCCGCCGGGGCCATTGGAAGGAGATTTTGCTGCGGCTGAGTTGTGAAGCCCAAGGTGTCGTACAATTGGGATACTTTTTCAGCGTTCAAACGCTGGCCCATTTCGAGCGCAGCACCGGGACAGCCATTCTGGATGGCTTTTGCCCAGGTTGTGGGAGCGGTGATGGGCAAAGAACAGTCCAGCTTAATGTTATTCAATTGAACCGAAGTGTTCGCCGGCTGGGAGGTCAATACGCCCTGGCTCAGGTTGAGTGCCAGGAGAAACGGTCCCAATCCGGCACCCACCGGGTACTGGCCCTGGGTGGCACGATCAAGGAATAGCGCCCGGCCGTCTTTGACCCATTTATCCCAATTCTGGTCCAGCAGGTTCGGATCGAAACCGGGATGGGAGGCAATGGCCAGCACTTCGCCGGTTCGAGCGTTGAGCAGGACGGCTGCGCCGGTGTGGCCGGCGAGCAGATTGTCGACTTCTATCTGAATGGACTGGTCCAGGGCCAGGCGTACGTCAAGGCCCGGGGGATTTTGTGCGTAAAGCAGATTGGACATCAGGATCGTTGAGACCGGATACCCCTGGCGGCCGGTGAGGTAAGGGTTGAGGGACGCTTCGAGGCCAGCCTGGCCATAGAGCGGATGCGTATAGCCAATAATTGGGCCGAGGTAGGGGTCGGTTACCTGGCGCCCATAATCGCCCGCCTGACCGGTTGTTACTGCAATGGGCCGGTTCTGGCGGTCGAGGATGGCTCCACGGACCACGAAGCGCTGTTCGATGGCCCAGCGCGGGTTATCCGGCCGGGCCGGAAGAGCGCCACTCTGGATGAATCCCCAGAACCCGCTTGCCAGGGCGACCCCCACCAGTCCGGCTATCAGGAGGCCTCCGCCGACCAGGACTGGGCGGGCGTTTTTATAATAAACCACGTCCTCTTCACTGCGGTTGCTGGCAATCAGCAACAACAACAATGCCACGAGCGACGTCAACAGGGATGACCCGCCGTAGGAGACGAATGGCAAGGTAACGCCGGTAAGGGGGAACAAGCGTAAATTTCCGCCGATGATCAACACACTTTGCGCAACCAGATAGATGGTCAATCCGGCTGAAAGGTAACGCTGATAAGGGTTTTGAGCGCGCAGGGCAATGATTATGCCCCGGCAGGTAATGACCGCCAGCAGCAGGATGATCCCCAGGCCGCCGATCAAGCCGGTCTCTTCGGTTATGGCCGTAAAGATAAAATCGGAATGGGAAACCGGGACGACTCCCGGACTGCCCAACCCCACCCCGCTGCCGAAAATCCCGCCGGAAGCAACCGAGATCAGAGACTGGACAATCTGGTAGGCGCCCCCGGTGGCATCGGCCCAGGGATTGACCCAGGCATCGATCCTGAGCTTGATCACGTCGAACAATCGATACCCGACGAATATTGCCAGGACCAAAATGATTGAACTGATCACGAGCAGTCGGTATTTGCCGGAAGCAATAAAAATGATGGCAGCATACAAGCCGATGAAAAGAATAGCGGTGCCCAGGTCGTGCTGGGCTACCAGGATGGCCAGGGCGGCCCCTGTTAAAACGAGTGTTGGAGCCAGCAGCTCAATCAGGCTGAATTTTAAGGGCAGCCGGTCGGCCAGGTAGGCGGCCAGGTATGCGATGAGGAGCAGCTTGAGTGGTTCGGATGGCTGGATGTATACCCCGCAGCATCCCAGCCATTCCTTGGGGCCAATCCCGCCAGGATAGGTGCCGAAGAAAAAGGTGAGGATGGTGAGCAGCAGCCCGGAGACAAGCCAGATGTATTTATAACGCCTGAGGAGCGCCATCAGGGTCGGGAAACGCAGTAAGGCTCCCATTAACCCCAGGCCCAGTCCCAGCCACAAGGCCTGGCGCATCCCGAAAGTCGGATCCAGCCGCCAGATGGTCAACAGGCCCCAGCCGGTTAGCAGGGCGGCGACCGGAAGCAAATAAGGATCGTGGTCCGGAAGATATTTTGTGAGCTGGCGCCTGACGAACAAGAATCCCGCCAGCCATACCGCAACCCCAATCCAATGGTTCCATCGGTAAGGTACGTTCCAGGTGTGCAGGCGGACGGAGGTTGAGAGGGTCAGCAAGGCTGCATAAATGAAAACGAATACAGCCGCCACGAACACCAGGCGGTCCTGAATGGTTTTCTTTTCGACGCCCGTAACCCGGATAGGAGGATTCACCTTACAAGTATTTCTTCACCAGCAGGTCGAGTTTTTGGCGCGTTTCGGCGGGGATGCGTTCGCGTTGGGTAATGATGGCATCTGCCAGGGCGTGGCTGCAGTCACATGGGATGGTATCATCGAAATTCTCGACCAGGATGCGGATGGCGTTCTGGGCCAGCTCGGTATTCTGCATCAAGGTACGCACCACCATTTCAACGCTGACGGGTTCTTCGCTGATATGCCAGACGTCGTAATCGGTGACGTGTGCCATTACTGCGTAGCACATTTCGGCCTCACGGGCCAAAAATGCTTCCGGGCTGGCGGTCATGCCGATAATCGAGATCCCCCACGAACGGAAGATGTTCGATTCAGCCCGGGTTGAAAAGCGGGGCCCTTCGATGGTGATGAATGAGCCGCCGTTGTGCACCGTCCCGTTCGCAGCGTTCACAGCGTTGGATACTTGCTTGCTCAAATTTTGGCAGAATGGTTCGGCCACGCCGATGTGGGTCACCATGCCTTCGCCAAAAAAGCTGCGCGCACGGCCGCGGGTGAAATCGAACAACTGGTCGGGGATGACGATGTGGCCCGGTGCAAAATCTTCGCGCAGCGAGCCGCAGGCGCTCACCGAGACGATGCGCTCAACGCCGAGCGACTTGAGGGCGTAAATATTGGCGCGGTAATTAACCTCGGTGGGAGATATGTGGTGGCCGATACCGTGGCGCGCCAGGAAGGCCACAGGGCGCCCTGAGAGGACACCGAGGGCAATTGGAGCACTCGGCCGTCCAAACGGCGTATCGACGTCAAGCATTTTGACGTTACGCAAGGCGGGGAAA
Organism: Anaerolineaceae bacterium UBA700; assembly: GCA_002298885.1. The sequence continues at coordinate 64,027 of DBMK01000167.1, read as the reverse complement.
TTGTATAGACCGGAACCGCCGATGACGGCAAAGACAGGTTTTTCGGGCATGGGTACCTCACACGGTCAGGAAATATCTTCGGAATTTTTGCCACTGAATTTTATCTGAAAATAAAGTTTTCCACAGCGCAGCTCATCGCCTTCGATGAGAACCGTGGCAGTGTAGACGCGTTCATCGTTCAAATAGGTGCCGTTGGTCGACTGAAGATCTTCGACCCACCATTGGTTATGGTGGTAGCTCAAGCGGGCGTGGCGCGCAGAGACCATTTCGTCGGTTACGGCGAGCTCGCAGGAGAGATCGCGGCCGATGACAACCTCGGGGTGGTTGAACTGCTGCGAATTCGTCTGCTCGTTGTTGGACCAATTAATGGTGATGGGCGTGATACGCTGGGTGCTTACCAGCAGGCTGTGGGCGCGCAGCTCGCGCCAGATGGTATACAGGGCCCAGCCTAAAAATGCGTACAAGGCAAGGGCCAACAGGATGCGTAAAATTAAGACGATGATGGCGCTCATGGGCCGTCGGTTGGATTGCGGGGTGGGATAGTGAATTCTGTGGTATTGCCGTCGGCGGTCTGATTTCCAGAGCCGGCTTCTTCCCCATAAATGATCGAAATGCCGGCTAAAGAAATTACGTCCCCTGGCTGCAAAATGGATTGGGTGATGCGCTGTCCGTTGACGAACGTGCCGCCGGTGGAGTTCAGATCGAAAAGCACAAACTGGCCACGGATGGCGCGCAGTTGAGCGTGGTTGCGCGAAACCCGCGGATCGTCTATCACGATCTGGTTTTCAAGCCGGCGGCCCAGGTTAATTACGGCGGCCTGCAAGGGATATATCTGGCTGCCGTTCAGGATCAGGAAGGCGTTGACCGGCTGGAGTTCGGTGGTTTGCTTGGCTTCCTCAGTTTGGATGGCCATAACCCCGGTTTCTTCGACCATTGCATTGAGGACAAACGGCTCAATGCGCAATTTGCCCGTTGGGATCGACGGATCGGGGATGAGCTTAAATTCCGGTGGCGAGCTGAATTCCAGGCCGGCATCCTGGGCGGCTTCAAACAAAACTTGGGACAGTGTGGGGAGAAAAGCTGGATCGGACTGCCAGGGCATCAACATTTCCGGGTTGGCGCTGATGGAATACAGGTTTCCCGGCGTGTACCGCCCATACGAGTCCTGGATCAGGGTGCGCTGGATGGCTTGGATCAACTGGTGCGAAAACAAACTCTGGCGGTTATTCCAGGGGAAGGTAAATAACGAATTTTCAATAAAAGTTTGCAGTCTGTGTTCGATCTGATCGAGGCGGGATTTCATACCGTATAATTATAATGGAAGATGATCGATAAAAGAGAATCCAGCGGTTTTGTAGAGGTAGCGCATACTGCAGATTGGGCGCTGAAAGTCTGGTCAGAGCAGTTGAGTGGGCTGTTCGAGCAGGCTGCTCAAGGCATGTATGCTTTGATGGATTTGGGATTTACCCAGGAGCCACACCTTGAGTATTCCTTAAAACTATCCGCCGTCGATACTGAATCACTGCTGGTTGCATTTTTGACGGAGCTTCTGTACCTGCTCGAACGGGACCGGGAGGCATTTGACCGAATCCGGATCGAGCTAAAGGATGGTTCACTCGAAGCTGACCTTTCTGGGCTTCCGGTCATATCGCAGAAGAAAGAGATCAAGGCGGTTACTTACCACAACCTGCGGATCGATCGATCCGGAGAACGCTACGAAACGACCATCGTTTTCGACGTGTGAGGGAAAATGATATCCCTGAAATCGTTTAAAAAGATCAGTGATTACGAATGGGAGATCCCGGCCACATTCCGGAAGGATATGCGCGCCGCCGTGCGTATTTTTGCGACGCGTAGCCTGCTGGAGGCATCCCTGACCGATCTGTCTATCGAGCAAGCCATCAACGCCGCCACGCTTCCAGGGCTGGCCGGCCCGGTGGTGGTCATGCCGGATATGCACCAGGGCTACGGGTTCCCCATCGGCGGGGTGGCAGCCACACTTTTACCTGATGGGGTCATTTCGCCCGGGGCGATCGGTTACGATATCAACTGCGGAGTGAGACTGTTGGCATCGGCTATCCCGTTCGAGCAGGCCGAGCCTTACCTGGACGACCTGGCCGGCGCATTGGACCATTACTGCCCAAGCGGCGTAGGCGCCAAGCGCGGCAGCCTGACCGAAGCAGAGCTCGACCAGGTGTGCCGGCTGGGTTCAGGTTGGGCGCTAAAAAAGGGGTTTGCCAGCGAGCAGGACCTGCGCCGCACCGAGGAAAACGGCTGCCTGGATGGCGCCGATCCGAGCCAGGTCAGTAAGCGCGCCAAGGAGCGCGGCCGCCCGCAGTTGGGCACCCTGGGATCAGGCAACCATTTCCTGGAAGTCGACGTGGTGGCACAGGTGTTCGATGCGAGCGCGGCGCAGGCGATGGGGCTGCAAGAGGGCAACCTGGTGCTGCAGATCCACTGTGGGTCGCGCGGTTTTGGCCACCAAATCTGCACCGATTACGTCCAGGAGTTCCAATCGGCGGCGAGGCGCTACGGGATTCAACTTCCGGACCGCGAGCTGGTGTGCGCCCCGCTCAATTCGCCGGAGGGCCAGGCCTACCTGGGGGCGATGCGGGCGGCGGCTAACTATGCGTTTGCCAACCGCCAGATGCTGGCCCACCAGGCTCGCCTGGCATTCGAAGAGGTTCTGGCTGGGAAGGTCCGCAACCCGCACCTCAGCGCGGTCTACGACATTGCCCATAACATAGGCAAAATTGAGACACACATCATCGACGGCAAGCCGACCAAAGTGTGCGTGCATCGCAAAGGAGCTACCCGCGCCTTTGGGCCCGGAACGCAAGGGCTGCCAATAGAATATAGAGCCATCGGGCAACCTGTGCTGGTGCCAGGGAGTATGGGTACGGCCTCGTGGGTGCTGGTGGGCACGCAGGAGAGCATGGAACGTTCGTATGGCTCGACCTGCCACGGAGCCGGGCGGGTGCTCAGTCGCAGTGCGGCAAAAAGGCAGGTGCGCGGCGAGCAGTTGAGCCGCCAGTTGGAAGGACGCGGCATCCACCTGAGGGCGGGAAGCCTGCCCGGCCTGGCCGAAGAGGCCCCCGAAGCCTATAAGGACGTGGACGTTGTGGTGCAGACGGTGTGCGCCGCCGGAATTGCCGCAAAAGTGGCCCGCCTGGTACCGGTGTGCGTGGTCAAGGGCTGATTGAACTGACCCGACCCACGCGGGCATTGGTCAGGGAAATCAAGGCTGTGACAGGCAGGCGCACGTTTAAGCCTCGCTGCCCGCCGGAAATGTGGATTTGTTCGAACTGGCGGGCGGATTCGTCCAGAACGACCTGGAAACCTTTGTTGATCAACGCCAGGGGTGAAATACCGCCTGCCTGAAGGCCTGTTACCTGCTCGGCCTCGCGCTCGGTGGGCAGGCGCACTTTTTTCTCGCCCAGGAAGGTGGCAAGGAGCTTGAGGTCGACTTCGTTAGGACCCGGAACGACGGCCAGGACCGTTTTGCCGGGTTTCTCGCGCAGCACGACGATGGTTTTAAACACCGTCTCGGGCGGAACAGCGAGCAGGCGGGCGGTTTCGAGCGCTCCCAGCTTTTCAGCGGGAAGCTCGTAGGCCGTGAAGGGGATTTTTCGAGATTCCAGCAGGCGGGTGACGTTGTTCGTGGGCATAGGCGTTCAGCGGATGTAGATGGGATTGCTGTAAATCCAGGCGCGGCGCTTGCCGAGGTACTGGATGTAACATTCCACCCGGTAAACGCCGCGCTGGTTGACTGTTTGGGTCAGGATCTCGCGCTCATTCCAGGCTTTGAACACTTTTCCATCCTTGATCAAGCGACATTCGGTTGGGCCTGGCAAGCGAATCTGGATCGTAACTCCGTCGAATAGCTCGATCTCGTCTCCCATAATGGCCGTGCCTTCACGATTCTTGGCTGTAAAACTGAAACCGCGGGTGGAGGCCGGAAGGTCATAGCCGATGAAGAAATGTCCCTTTTGCAGGGCCTGGATGACCATTTTGCGGTCGGCCAGGAGCTCGCCGGAGAAAGGCTCAGGGACGAGCAGGTGGTTGTTGATGCAGCGGAAATGGAATTCGTACGGGAATAGTTTGCGACGCAGCGGCCCGAGTCGCATGGGCAGGGCGTGCGCATCGGCGCCGCCGAGGGCGACGATGTGCTTCCCCTGGGCGGTCAGCGCGTCCCATTTTTGGACGGCGGCGGGAGGCGGCCCGCTGGCGATGTACTGCGGGAAATAGGCGTAAAATATGGCGTCAACGTAAGAATGGATTACGGTCTTCAGCTCGCTGAAACCGTTCCATAGTTCGAGGCCGGTGAAACCTTTGACGCTCCAATCCACCCAGGTAATGTCCGTTTCACCAAATTGGGGCAGGGCTTCTTCGAACGGGTGGGCGATGAAGGAAAGTCCTTCGGATTTCTGGACCTGGTCGAGCAGGTTCTGAGGGTTGGGGGCGTAGGTGCACATCTCTCGGCCGGCGCCGAACACCAGCAAATGGTTCTTCTGAGGTTGGCGCAACGGGTCGTGCACTTCTTCGCCGACCAGGAGCAGCACGCGCCGGCCATCCTTTTGATGGAAACCATCAAGGCCGCCTACGAACACGTTATGATCGGTGACGATTATTGCGTCCAGTCCGGCTTTGAGCGCGGCTTCGGCGATCTGGGCATGAGTGGCGTGCCCATCGGAATAAGTGGTGTGCATGTGGACGTTTAGGACGATTTCTGGCATTTTTGGTTGACGATTCCAGGAAGTTACAGGTATAATCGGGTGTGCGTTACAAATCAGGAGGAACTCTGTGGCTCTAAAAGACTATTTCGACATTGCGCTAATTATAACTTCGATCGCACTGGTTATTTGCGTTATCCTGCAAAATAAGGGTGTTGGCCTGGGTGGATTGACGGGGAATGATACAGGCGGCGTATTTACCCAGCGCCGCGGTATCGAGCGCACCCTATTCTGGGTCACCATTGGATTGAGCGGATTGTTCTTCATTCTGACTTTCGCGTCCGTCCTTCTCAGCAAATAAGGGATAGCCTGCGGGTGCATTTTAATTCATCCCGCTCTTCACCGGCGACTAACCTGCGGGGTGGTCGCCTTTTTAATATGATCAACCTATGAAAAAATTACGCTGGCAATTAATCATCATCTTCCTGACCGGGTTGGTGGTCGGCGCGCTGCTGTTGGGAGAACAGGCGCCGACGCAGCCGGGGGTCGTAAATACGCCGGTGCCGGAGCAGGGAGGTGTGTATACCGAAGCCTTGATCGGTTCGATGCAGCGGCTCAATCCGCTGCTCGATTATTCCAATGCAGTCGACCGGGATGTAAACAAGCTCCTGTACAGCCAGTTGATTTCCTTCGACAGCCGCGGCCTGCCACAACCCGAGCTGGCCGAGTCGTGGAACGTTTCAAAGGACATGACCGTTTACAACGTTACCCTGAAAAATGGGATTAAATGGCACGACGGCCGGCCTTTGACTGCGGACGATGTGGTGTTTACAGTCGACCTGCTGCGCCAGGGTGGCTCCTTGATCCCCGCCGATATCCAGGCATTCTGGAAGGAAGTTGACGTGCAGGCGTTCAACGATACGAACCTCCAATTCCGGCTGCCGGAAGCCTATTCGCCATTCCTGGATTACCTGAATTTCGGCGTACTGCCCAAGCACATATACGACGGGAAGACGCTGGACGAAATTGCCAACATGCCTGATAACCTGCATCCCATCGGCAGCGGACCTTACAAGTTCGACCGGCTGATCGTCGAAAACGACAAGATCACTGGCGTGGCGCTTTCGGCCTTTGGGGATTATTTCGATAAAAAACCCTTTATCGAGCAGGTGATATTCCGCTATTATGCGGACGGCGCCTCGGCGTACAAGGCCTACCAGGATGGAATCGTGCAGGGGATCGGGCAGGTCACAGGCGATATCCTGCAGTCCGTGCTTGCCGATGCATCGCTGTCACTTTATTCGGCACGCCAGCCAGAGCTGGCGATTGTGCTGTTCAACCAGAAGGACCCCCAGGCAACATTTTTGAAGGACCCGGTAGTGCGGCGGGCATTGATGTTTGCCATCAACCGCAATGCAATTGTCGCGCGTATCCTGAACGGGCAGGCGATTACGGCGGACGGGCCGATTTTCCCGGGCACCTGGGCCTATTACGAAGGCAGCGAGTCGTTGGACTACGACCCCAACCAGGCGAAATCCTTATTGAAAGGCGCCGGGTTCGTCGCCGGGACCGACAAGGGTTCACCATTGAAAAACGGCGACCTGGCGCTCTCTTTCGAGCTGCTGCATGCCGACGATCCGACCAGCCAGGCAGTTGCCCAATCGATCCAGAAGGATTGGGCGGCGGTTGGGGCGGTTGTTAAATTGACCGCCCTGCCTTACTCGAAGCTGGTCAGCGAAAAGCTGGATCAAAGATCCTACCAGGCAGCGCTGGTGAATATGAATTTCGCGCGCTCGCCGGACCCCGATCCATACCCGTTCTGGGACCAGGCCCAAGCCACGGGCGGGCAGAATTATACCCAATGGGATAACCGTATGGCTAGCGAATTCCTGGAGCAGGCGCGCACGACCATCGATATTGCCGAACGAATCAAGCTCTACCGAAATTTCCAGGTACTGTTTGCCCAGGAAATGCCTGCCATTCCGCTGTATTATCCGGTCTATAACTATGCCATCGACCACCAGATCCAGGGTGTGCGCATCGGACCGCTTTACGACAGCAGCGACCGCTTTGCAGATATTACAGATTGGTTCCTCGTTTCCAAAAAAGTTCGCCAGACGGCGGTTGTTACGCCGACGGGCGGCCAGTAATGGGCCCGTTCTTCACCCGCTCGGGGGATGAAGGGTATTCCGGAATCCTCGGAGAGGGCAAGATTACCAAATTCGACCTGCGCCTGGAAACGTTAGGCGCTATCGACGAGGCAAGCGCGGCGCTGGGGATGGCGCGGGCTCTGGTGAGAGGGAATGGATTGGCGGCAACCATCCTCCGGCTGCAGCGCGACCTGTATGCGTTGATGGCGGAGGCTGCGACAACTTCAGATACCGCCGATCGTTTCCACTTTATCGAGGCAAAGCACGTCGCATGGCTGGAAAAGCAGATCGAGGAAGCTGGCAGGGGTGTGGAGATCCCCCGAGAATTCATCGTGCCGGGTGACACGCAGGCAGGGGCGGCGTTGGACCTGGCGAGGACGATTATCCGGCGCGCCGAACGACGGGTGGCTGAGCTGCTGCAGCGGGGCGACATTGAAAACACGGAGATTTTGAAGTACCTTAACCGGCTGTCTTCGCTGGTTTACGTGATCGAATTAAAGGAAATTCAGGAAGCAGGAAGCCAAGGCCTGACCAGGGCCAAGTCGGGAGAAGATGATCGGGACTTTGATTAACATTGCCGGCGTGGCCATCGGCGGGCTGCTGGGCACGCGCTTCGGGTCCAGGCTGCCGGAACGATTGAGCCAGACGGTGGTCGCCGGGCTGGGCCTGTTCACGCTGGGATTTGGCTTGCAAATGTTTATCAAAACCCAGAATTCTCTGTTGGTGGCAGGCAGCCTGCTGGTGGGAGGCCTGTTGGGCGAATGGTGGCAGATCGAAGACGGTTTAAAAAAATTCGGCGCCTGGCTGGAAAAACTGTTCGCTCGCCAGCAGACATCCGGAGACGCCAATTTCGTGCGCGGTTTCTTGACCGCATCCCTGGTGTTCTGCGTCGGTCCGATGGCTATCCTGGGTTCGATTCAAGACGGATTGAAAGGCGATTTTCAAGTCCTGGCGGTTAAATCGATCCTCGACGCGTTCGCGTCGCTGGCGTTTGCTTCCAGCCTGGGGATCGGGGTGGTATTTTCGATTATCCCGTTGTTGATTTACCAGGGCGGGATCACCCTTCTTGCTGCCCAGGTGCAGAGCGTGGTCACTCCAGTGATGATGACAGAGATGAGCGCCACCGGGGGCTTGATCCTCATGGCGATTGCGATCAGCAGCCTGCTGCAAATCAAGCAAATTCGGGCCGGCAATTTTCTCCCCGCCCTGGTCATCGCGCCGCTGTTGGTGTGGATTTTTTCAAGGCTTGGAATTTTGTAAATGGCCGCAATTAATAAACGGGGTGCTTTTTGGACGTCGAAGTCGTTTAAAAGAACCCCGTTTTTTTAATGCAGGGGTGGTTATTTCCCTTTTGCTTTAAGTGCGACGTTGATGGCTTCGACGAGAGCTTCCTGGGAGACGACTTTGCCGTCGACCATGAAGGAGGGAGTCGATTTCACTTTATTGCTGACGGCGAAGGCATTGTCGCTGTCAACTTGAGAGGCGTACTTCTTGCTTTCGAGGCAGGGCTTGAACGCATCCATTTTCAAGCCCAGGTCCTCAGCGTAACGCTCGAGGTTGGCGATGGTGAAGGCGCCTTTGTTCTCGGCCCCCTGGTGGTTGTAAAGCGCGTCGTGATACTCCCAGAACTTGTTCTGGTCCCGGGCGCAGTAAGCAGCCTGAGCTGCGTCGATAGATTCCTGGCCAAGAAAACTGAAGGGTGAGAAGCTGAAAGTAATCTTGCCGGTGGTCACAAAAGCTTTGACGATTTCGGGCTCGTCGAAGGCAAAAAAGGAAGCGCAGTTCGGGCATTGGTAATCTCCAAATTCAATCACCTTTACCGGGGCATCAGGGTTGCCCATGGCGCTGCCGTTGGCGAGTGAAATGTTCGTGGACGGCTTGATCAGGGTGGGAATAATCAGGACAGCCAGGATCACAACGGCTACGACCCCAATAATGAAAAATGGCAGCAAGCGCTTTATTTGTTCCTGGCGGCGCTGCTGGGCTCTCAATTCATCTCTCCTGGCAAGAAAACGGCTCATTCCAACTCCTCATTCGTAAACGTAAACTTCGAATTGGTCTCCCGTCATCCAGAATCCCAGCTTTCGATAGAGGTTGAGGGAAGCATGGTTGTTGTCCTGGGTGTTCACGGTCACCCGGTACATCTCCTGGCTGGAAAAATAACGCAGCAAGTCCTGCACGAGCAAAAAGCCGATCGATTTGCGTTGTTTCTCAGGCAGAACGGCCAGCCTGGCCAGGTGAGCGCTGAACCCGGCGGCGGTACTAATCTGATAACCGATTATTTCGCCATCTTCCTCGGCCAACGTGGCGTAGGCGGACTGCAGCAGGGCAAGCTTGAGGCTTTCCCCGGAGTTTTGCCAGAGCGGGTCGAACGCCCGGTTGTCAACCGTGGTCACCTGGGGCAGGTCGGCTGTTTCGATCCGGCGGATCTGGATGGCCTGAGAGACCTGGACGGCGGGGGGCAGGGTGTTATCCCATTCCAGAATGACGATCTCCTGGCGCAGTTTGAACCCCGATTGTTTCAAAATACCGCCAAACCACGGGTAAATGGCTATGGCAGCAATCTTGATTGCGGAAGGATCCTTATAATAAGCCTGGATTTTAGCGAAAAGCTGCTGCCAGGTCGATTTTAAATCCAGGCCGGAGTGAACTGCAAACAACCGGATCCAGGCGACTCCGGGGGGGTCTGCGGGGCAGGCGATGGCTGCCAATATTCTGTTCTTATCTTCAACGAGCCAGAACGGCTGTTGGCCCAGCCAGTCCAGGGGCGGGCGCCAATCCAGGTGGCGGTGGACGTTTGGAGCGGTTTCGAGAAGCGAGTTTAGTCCGCTGAAATCAGCCGGGCCTGCCTGGCGGATGACAAGATCGGGCACTGTAGTCTTACCTTCTCATGAGGTTAAAAACCTGCTCGATCAGGCGTTTCATGAAACGGTCTTTAATGCCCGGGCTGGGCTTGTTATCCAGAGATGCCTGCATCGAAACCATGGCGTCCAACTGTTTTCCCTGGCGGAGTTGGATGGCCGAGATGCACTTCAAGACGTAGGCGCGTAATTCGCCCTCGCCAATCTGCTTGAGCAGGGCCGAAGAGCGTTCATAGAGCTCAAGCGCCTCGGGGAATTTCTTCAAGGATTCGAGGGCGGCAGCTTTGTTTGCCAGCGCCATCGCCTGACGGCGCACGTCGCCGGCCTGCTCGAATACCGCATCCGTGCCTTCGACGACCGCCAGCGCGCCCCTGGCGTCGTTGGCTTTCAACAAGGCCACGCTACGGTTGTTGGCCATTTCTGCCGCCGATAGGGGGTCGCCGGCAGCATTGAACTGGTCGGCGGCAGCTTTGAACAATTCAGCGGCGCGGGTGTAATCCTCGTCATTGTAGGCAGATTTCGCCTGTTCGATAATTGTATCTTGGGTTTCGCTCATAGGATTTAGAAGGTGATTTCAAGGATGGATTCTGCAATCTTGCGCAGTTTTTCGACCGATAGCTGGCTGAGTCGGACGGCAAGGTTAACGTAAGGCAAATTAACCGGGGTGCAAATAAACTTACGCAGGTCCGGCTCAAGCTCGAAGAAGCGCGCCGATTCGATCCGCTCGGCGCGCCATTTGCCGATCGGCCCGCGTTGGTCGATCAGGTCTTCAACCCGTAGGTCGAGCGCTTTGGCCAGGATCTCCAACTCGGGCAGCGGAACCGGGCACGAGCCCAGTTCATACTCATTGATCTTTTCTTCGGGGATGAGGGTGGCCAGAGATAACTCTTTGGCCGAGAAATTCAGCCTGGCGCGGGCGGCTCGGAGGGAAGCGCCGATCAGGCGGTCGCGGATCTTGCGGAGCTGCTCTTTTTGCTGGACGTTTTCAGGCTTCACCCGAGCGCTCAGGCTTTCACCACCCCAGAAATGCTCGATGGGGATATCCAGGTAGAAGGCCAGGTTTTCAATTTCGGGGAGCGAAGGGGCGCTTTCCCCTCTTTCGTAAGCCTGGTACTCCTCATGTGAAACGCCAATGGCGTCGGCGCATTCCTGGACGCTGCGACGGGCTGAGTTGCGCGCATCGAAAATCAGCAAGCCTAACTTCCTCAAGCGTAGTTGGATCATTTGTTGTTGTTTATCCATAGCGGACCTATCCCAGGCAAATCATTTAACGTCGATTTTGAGAAAGAATGTTGGTCAATTTTGCGCCGAACACTTCTGGCCCCAATTTGAACCCGGCGGCTTCGAGGCGCGGGGTAAAAAGCGGGCGAATGCCGGTTGGCTTCAGCTCACCGATAGCCTTGCCGTCCGTAGAAACCCCGGTTTGCTCGTATTTAAAGACCTCGGTCATCACCACGGTGTCGCCTTCCATACCGGAAATTTCCGCCACAGAGGTGACTTTACGTTCGCCACCTTTCAAACGAGATAATTGTATGATTAAATCGATCGCCGAGGCAATTTGAGTGCGGATGACTTTAACCGGCAGTTCCATGCCGGCCATCATCACCAACGTCTCGAGGCGCGAGATGGCATCGCGGGGCGTATTGGCGTGCAGCGTGGTCAATGATCCGTCGTGACCGGTATTCATGGCCTGTAGCATGTCCAAAGCCTCGCCGCCGCGCACTTCGCCAACGACGATGCGGTCCGGGCGCATGCGCAGTGAATTACGCACCAGGTCGCGGATGGAGACGGAATTTCGCCCTTCGATATCCGCTGGCTTCGTCTCCATGCGCAACACGTGGTCCTGCTGCAGGCGCAGCTCGGCGGCATCTTCGATGGTGATGATGCGCTCGCCTTCCGGGAGGAAGCTGGAAAGGACGTTAAGCAGGGTGGTCTTGCCGGAGCCGGTACCGCCGGAAATGATGATGTTGAGACGAGCGACTACGCAGGCGCGGATAAAATCGGCCATACTGGGGGTCAGCGTCCCAAACTCGATCATCTGTTTGACGCTCAATTTCTCTTTGGCAAATTTACGGATGGTAATCGACGGCCCGTCGATCGTGACGGGGGGAATTGCGGCGTTCACGCGCGAGCCATCCGGCAGGCGGGCGTCAACCATCGGGCTTTCGGCGTCGATGTGGCGTCCCAGGGGGAGGATGATGCGGTCGATGATACGCAGGATCTGTTCGTCAGAATCGAATTTGATGTTGGTCTTGGTCAGGATGCCTTTGCGCTCGATGTAGACTTTTTCCCGACCGTTGACCATGACTTCGCTGATCTCGTCGTCCTCCAGCAGTGGCTGCAGCGGGCCAAACCCCAGGATTTCGTCGAGGAGATCGTGGGTTGCCTGCTGCAAGATGGTGGGCGGCAGCGTAATTCGACGTGCTGTAAGCACTTTCTCGATTACCTCTGTGATGTACGTCCGGCGGTCGATAAGGGCCGGCGGATTCTGTTCCATCTCGCGTGAAATTTCCCCCATCAAAAAAACCTTTAATTTGTTCAGGTCACTGGCGTTAAATTGAATCTGGTTTATCACGGTTGCTCTTGCCCTGGCTCAACCAGCTCTGCATAGGGTATGATCCAGATGATTTGCCGGCGGTTGAGCGCTAAGAATTTGCTGTAGAAGAGAATCTCGTCCTTTTGTCCGTAAACTTTGGCATCCGTTACGGCCAGTGATAACTCGTCCTGGTCGATCTCGTCCTTAAGGCGGGCCTGAGGCCGGATGTGGACGAAACCGTGAATTAAATGGCTGGTCGTCTGGATCAATACTTCAACCGGTTTCTTGGTGATGACCTCGGTGAAGATTTTTCCACTTTCATCGCTTTCAAATATCATGTTCAGTGTTCTTTCTCGATTGGAGGCATTAAATAGCCGAGGCCGGCCCGAGTGACGATGTGCTGCGGTGAATGGGGATTATCTTCGAGCTTCTGGCGCAGGCGGGCGATGCTCACCCACAATATTTCCTTATCCTCACGGTACTGCGGTCCCCAGATGGCCATCAGCAGTTCTTCAGCGGTCATCACCTGCCCGATGTGATGAGCAAATTGGATCAATAAGCGATATTCGGTGGCGGACAAGTAAACCGGCTTGTTGTCTTTCCAGACCTCGGCGCGGGCAAAGTCAATCTTCAAATTGGCGTGGGTAAAATAACGGTTCTGGGTTATCTGTTCCGAGCTGCTGGTCCGGCGCAGCACGGCGCGCACGCGGGCAACCAGCTCGGTGGCTGAAAATGGCTTGACGACGTAATCGTCGGCGCCGACGTTCAGCCCGCGCACCCGGTCCTGTTCTTCGCCGCGGGCGGTGAGGATAATGATCGGCACATTCGAGAATTGGCGGATGCGCTCGCAGGTGTCGATCCCGTCCATTTTCGGCATCATGATATCCATAATCACCAGATCGGGGTGACGGTTGGAAACCATGTCCAGCGCATCCAGTCCGTTCCCTGCGGTAAAGACTTCAAAACCTTCTTTTTCAAGGTTCACCTGCAATAAGTGCTGGTAAAGCCGTTCGTCGTCCACTGCCAAAATACGTGTCATGCATGCACCTCCCCATAGGAGAATGGACTGATTAGAATTGACCCGGCAAAATGACCGTGAAAGTCGTTCCCTCACCTGGCGTAGATGAAACGGTCAATTCACCGTGATGCGCCTGGACAATATGCTTGCATATATACAGACCAAGGCCCGATCCATGAATGGTGGGCGAAGCCGAGCTGCGGAAAAAGCGGTCGAAAATGAACGGTAAATCCGCCTCGGGAATCCCAGGACCGTGGTCGCTGAAGGAAATGATCGATTTTTGATCTTGCTGCTTAATTGTAATAGAGATGTCTGAACCGGGTGCATATTTGATGGTATTACTTACCAGGTTTTCCATCACCTGCGCCAGGCGGACGGGATCGGCGGTGATAGGGAAGAGCGGCTGGGGGATTTCCAGGTTGAAGACCAGGTCCGGATGGTGCAGGTTGGCGCGGGTGATGACGTCGTTCATTAACGAATCCAGGCGCACAATCTGGAATTGAAAGCGCAACTGGCCGGCTTGCAAGCGGGCCGAATCGAGCAGGTTTTCGATCAGCTCCTGCATGTGGTCGGTTTCCTGGTCGATGATGCGCAGGAATTCGATCTGGGTGCTCTGGTCCCATTGCGCGTCGGAACGCAGCAGGGTGGTCGTGTACCCCTTAATAAAGCCCAGCGGGTTGCGCAGCTCGTGGGAAATGGTCGAGACGAAATCCTGCTGCAGGCGCGCCTGCTGGTGCTGGGCCTCGAGGATCTTGTATTCCTCCTGTACGCGCTGGCGTTCCATTAATAGGGTGATCTGTCCAGAGATATATTCGGCCAGCTCGATGCTGTCCAGGGTAAACACCGGTCCGCCGAAACGGATGTAGATAATTGCGCCGAGCACCAGGTCGCCAACGACGAGCGGAATCCCCAGGACGTAGGGACGCTCGAGGCGGTTGGACGATTCGGCCGAAACCGGCTCGGTCAGGACGGTGTTACGCGTTTGGATCGCATCGAAGGCAGCATTTTCACCCCAGGCGGAGTCGGCTTCGGCCGAGCGCCCTCTGCCGGTTGCCCGTGCATACACAACCTCTAATCCTTCGCCATTCTTTCCGCCAAGATAGACCACCAGGTTGTCGAATATGAAGATCCTGCGTACCAGGTTAGCAATATCATCGAGTGCTTTTTTCCATTCCAGTGTCTGGGTGATGCTTTTGCTGATGGCATACAGATGTTCAAGCTGGATTGGATGAGGAGAGGTCGAAATCTGGCTCATAGGCTTCCTTTCAGAGGAGATTCTCCCCGTTAAACCCTTGAACTGCCTGCCAGCTTCAAGAAAAATTCGAACTGGCTGCCCTTGCCAACTTCAGAGGTCACCCGGATCAGCGAACCGTGGGCCTCGACAATTTTCTTGGCCAGGGTGAGGCCCAGGCCGGTGCCCCCGAATTTGCGGGTCGACGATTCGTCGAGTTGGTGGAAAGGCTCGAAGACCTCGTCAATCCGATCGGTCGGAATGCCAATGCCGGTATCTTTGACGGCGACCCGGGCCAGGGTGGATTCCAGGGCAATCTCCAGCCAGACGCGCCCGTTTGCGGGGGTGAATTTGAGGGCGTTATCGACGAGTTGGAGCAACACCCAGGTGATTTTCTCCTCATCTGCTTCGACCAGGATGGCCTCCTGCGGACAGACCAGGTCGAGGGCGATCGATTTCTCGGCGGCCTTGGCGGCTGACCGGTTCTTGACCGCCAGGCTTACAGCCGCCAGGTTGACCGTGGTCTGGCGGACCGCAACATCGCCGCGCTCGGCCATGGAGAAGGCAATCAGATCCTCAATCAGGCGGCTCAGCCTCTCCGAAGCGCGGAACATCGTGTTCATGGCGCGCAACTGGTCCTCGGTCAGGGGACCCAGATCGCCGTTCAGCAGAAGCTCTACGTAGCCTTTGACGTGGGTGAGCGGCGTGCGCAGCTCGTGGGAAATATTGGCGACGAAATTGGATTTGACCTGGTTCAATTCGGAAAGCTTTTGCAGCGCTTCCTGGAGCTGGGCCGTGCGCTCGATCACCCGCCGTTCAAGCTGGGCATTGGCATCCTCGAGGGCGGCGCGCAGGTTGAGAATCTGTTCGGCAATAACCGAGTCAAGGGTGGTCTGATCGACCAGGCCCATTTCATTCAAAACCTGGCCCAGGCGCAAGAATCGGCCGTTTTCACGCAGATCCTCCTGCATGAAAAGGGCCTTCTGAAGCTGGTCGGCGCTGACGATGCCTTTTTCGACCAGCGCATCGCCAAGGCGCGGCACGAGCATTTCCGGAGTGAGTGTGTATTGATCGGTCATGATTCTTTTAACCCCTCTTGTCCCAGACCCATTCACCGCCGATCATGGTTGCGACGGGTTTGACCGTCCAAATTTCTTCGGCTGGAATTGTAAATGGGTCGCGTTCCAGAACGATCAAATCGGCCAGGTAGCCTGGAGAAATGCGCCCCAGGCGTTTCTCCTGGCAGGAGGCATAAGCCGGCCCGATAGTGAATCGCGCCAGGGCCTCGGCCAGGGTCAGGCGCTGCTCGGGATACCAGCCGTTTAAGCCGGGTTCCCCGTCGGTGCGGCGGCGGGTGACGGCGGCGTGCAGGCCCAGGAATGGATTGGGGCTTTCGACCGGGGCATCGCTGCCGAAGGCCATTGCTGTTCCGTTGGTGGCCAGGGTGTGGAAAGCATAGGCGCCAACGCTGCGTTTGCCCCAGAACTGGTCCGCCATTTTCATGTCCGACGTGGCGTGGATGGGTTGAACCGAGGCGATGATGCCCAGCGCAGCCAGGCGGGTGTAATCCTGCGGATGCAAAATCTGGACGTGTTCGATGCGGTGGCGCAGCGGCGGCAGCCCGGCCTGTTTTTCAATCGAGCGAATGTGGGCAAAGGCGTTTAAAACGGTGCGGTTGGCGCGGTCACCAATAGCATGGATGGCCAGGCTGAGACCGGATTGAATGGCCTGCCGGCCGATAGCGACGATTTCCTCCTCGGTCAGGAGGAGCGCGCCGAAGTTGTCCGGCTCTCCCTCGTACGGCTCCAACATGGCAGCAGTGTGCGGTCCGAGGGCACCGTCGGAAAAACATTTCACCGAGCCGATGCGTAAGAAATCGTTGCCGAACCCGCTGCGCAGGCCCAGTTGGGCGGCGTGCTGCAGCTCGGTCACGGGAATGCTCTTGACGATGCGCAGCTTCAATTGGTCGCGGGCCTGAAGGGTTTGCAGGGCGCCGAAGCAGCGCGACCCGTCAAAATCGTGGACCCCGGTCAGGCCGAACTGCCACAAATTGCTCTGGGCTTTGAGGATTTTTTGGCCGGTCTCTTCGGGGCTGGCCTCGGGGATATGGCGCTCGACGAGGGCCATGGCCGATTCGAGAAGGATGCCGGTGGGCTGGCCGTGAATGTCGCGCTGGATGACGCCGCCTTGCGGGTCCGGCGTGTCGGCGTTGATTCCGGCCAGGTTAAGGGCGGCAGAATTGACCCAGGCGGCATGCCACGATTTGGCTGTCAGATAAACGGGCTGTTCGGGTGCGGCATCGTCCAACTCTAGGGCGGTGCCGAAACCCTCAGGCCACAGGTTCTGGTTCCAGCCGTGGCCGCGAATCCAACGCCCCGGGGGGGTAAGCCGGGCGTTATCAGCAACGCGTTTGATCGATTCTTGCAAGGTGGGGGTTTCACAGTTGACGTAATCGAGGGTGGCGGCGTAATATTCCAGGTGGATATGGGCATCGGTAAGGCCCGGCCAGATGGTCCGGCCTTCCAGGTTCTCAGGGGAGCTTCCGGAGCGGCCGATGGCCAGGATTTCAGCGTCGTTGCCCACCGCCACGATCTTGCCATCTTGGATCGCCACTGCGCTGGCATAGGGTGTGCTGGTGTTTAAGGTTCGAAAGCGCCCGTTGACCAAGAGACGCATCGATTACTCCTTCAAAATTTGGGCGACCAGCGCATTTAACTCTTCATCCGAGTAATAGTGAATGGTCAGGGAGCCGCCCTTCTTGCCATGCCGCAGGGTTACCCGCGTGCCCAGGGTGGTGCGCAGGCGCTCCTCCAGGGCTTCGATCTCAGGATCCGGCGGCTTGGCGGGGAGGGGCATCGGGCGGGTCCCGCTCAGGTGACGGATCAATTCTTCCGTCTGGCGCACGGTCAGGTCTTTTTCGAGAATGGTGTGCAGCACGGATAGCTGGGCGATACTGCTGCTCAAACCGAGCAGAGCGCGGGCGTGACCTTCGGTGATCTTTTGTTCGGCAAGCGCCTGGCGGATTTTCTCCGGAAGGTTGAGCAGGCGGATGGTGTTGGTAACCGCAACGCGGCTTTTGCCAACGCGGGTTGCAATTTCTTCATGGGTGAGGCCGAAGTCTTCATTTAAATTCTTGTAGGCTTCGGCGGTCTCAAGGGGCATCAGGTCGGCGCGCTGCAGGTTTTCGATCAGGGCCAGCTCCAATAGCTGCTGTTCGGTAACCTGGCGTACCAACACCGGCACGGTTTCCAGTTTGGCAAGCCTGGCGGCACGCCAACGCCGCTCACCGGCGACCAAAGTGTACCGGCCGCCATCCGGGTCGGCCATAACGATCAGGGGCTGCAACACCCCATGTTCGCGGATCGAATCGGCCAGCTCTTTCAGGCTTTCCGATTCAATCAGGTGCCTCGGCTGGCGCGGATTGGGGTCGATCTGGTCGACCGGGACAAATGAAGCGCCGCCTTCCGGTTGTGACGGGAGGCCTGAAGGAATTAATGCATCGAGACCCTTTCCTAACCCACCCTTGCGCATTTTTTACCTTTTTAACTGGTTTGAAGAGCCGGAATGGTGATTCCATCCTGCTCGAGGATTTCACGCGCCAGCGCCGAGAATGCTCTGGCGGCGCTTGATTCGGGGGCATAAGCTGAGATTGGCGTGCCGTAAGACGGTGCCTCGGCCAGGCGAATGCTGCGCGGAATGATCGATTGGAACACCTGCTGTGGAAAGAACTTACGCACTTCGCTGACTACATCAAGCGCCAGGCGCGTGCGGCCGTCGTACATGGTCAGGATGACCCCGCGCACTTCCAGTTCGGGAAAAAGCGAGCTGCGTACACGGGTGATCGTTTGGGTGAGCTGGCCCAGGCCTTCGAGCGCCAGGTATTCGCACTGGACGGGAATGATGGCCCCGTTCAATGCGGCAACAAGGCCGTTGACTGTCAACAGGCTGAGCGACGGGGGGCAGTCCACCAGGATGTAGTCGTAGCGTTCGAGGGCCGGGATCAGGGCCTCGCGCAGCCTGAACTCGCGCCGGGGGACCTCGATCAGTTCGATTTCGGCGCCAGCCAGCGCCGGCGAGGCGGGCAGGAGCGAAAGCTTGAGGCGGGGATTGTGCAGGATATGGCTGAGGATGGGCACAGAGCCGATGATCACTTCGTAGGTGCCGTTCTTGACTGTGCGCTTATCGATGCCCAGCGAGGAGGTAGCATTGGCCTGCGGGTCGAGATCGACCAGCAGCACGCGTTGGCCGAAGTATGCCAAATATGCTCCCAGGTTGATGGCCGACGTGGTTTTTCCGACCCCACCTTTTTGATTGACGAGAGTATATAATCGCCCCATGGTCAGTATTTTGGTAATACCTCCACCAGACAGGTCTGGATTTCTTCGGCCGTCGGTATGCCCTGCAGTCCAGGCCGGGTGACTGAGCAGGATGCCAGGTTCGTCGCGAAGCGCGCCGCCTCCCAGGGATCGCGCGTGGTCGACAACCGGTAAAAGAAAGCTGCTGCAAAAATATCTCCGGAGCCGGTAGGATCCACCTCAGCCACTCTTGGCGCTCGAAAGCGCCGCAGGTCGCCGTTCCAATACAGCCGGGCGCCGGCGGAGGCTTCGGTGACCACCAGGATACGGATCGAAGCCAGCATTTCATCGATCCGGCTCTCATTGCCCTGGACGTCCTCGATGCTGATTACGGCGGCGGTGCTTCTTTCGAGGACGTAGGCGGCTTCGGGCCATTCCGCCGGCTGTACCAACCCGGTCTTATCCCAACTCCGCAGCCATCCCTGAGGGGTCAATCCCACCAATGAATCGGGGAAGGCGCGTGCCAGGTTTGGATCGATCTCCTGGGCGATTGGACCTAGGTGCACGATTGGCGCCCGGCGCCAGGTCTCCGGAACATGGGATATATCCAGCGCCGGCGCGGGGTGATACAGGTATTGGATCCTGCCTTCCGGTGTGTTAATGTTCTCGAAGGTCGTGTTGCTCTCAGCGTCGGTGGATACAACTGTAATGCCGTCCAACTCGGGCAGCTCGAGGTCCGGCGTACAGGCCGTGACGATGCCGACACTCAATCCCAGCGCTTTGGCCGTAAGGGCGGAGTAGGCTGCGGTGCCGCCGATGCGCAGCCCCTCGGGGGTAATATCCTGCGCAATGTGTCCAATTACCAGATAATCGACCGGCTCCAATCGCGTAAGTTCTCTAGTCATTAATTGAAGATACCTTTTATACTTTTAAGATTCGCTCTGTGGATTTTCTTCTACCGGCTCCGTGGGAAGGGTGCGGAGCGCTTCGTCCATGGTGAGGTTTTCGATGCGCATGCCGGGCTCAGGCGTGCCGCAGTAAGGGCACAGGTTCCAGGCCAGTTCCATCAGCTTGCCACATTCGTGACAGGTTTTCTTGAGGCGAGTGTGGCAGGTGGGGCAAACGACCCAATCCGGCACGACCTTGCGCCCACAGCCGGGGCAGAGCGGCGTCTCTTCAATGGTCTGGAGCAGGGCCTCTTCTTCCAGCGTCTGCTGGTATTCCTGTTCCAAAGTGGTCTGCGGGCGGAGGATCAGGTAGATCAAAATCCCGGGGAGGAACAAAACAGTCACCACAAGGAAGGCCAGGATGCGCAGCAGTACGTCCCGCGTGCGCCGGCGAATGTCGCGGTATGTCCAGAAGATCAGGCTAAGCCAGAGGGCCGCCAGGAAGGCGGCGCCAAAGGCGACGGCCACTTGAGAGAGGCTGCTCAAGAAAACGGGATCAAAAACCATAATTCTTCACCGGGAGAATTATAGCATGTTAATAAAAAGCGCTGTTGTTTGGCTTGTCGTTTTCTGGATTCGAATATATAGTGTGAGCTATGGCGAACGACATTCCCCTTACGTACCGCATTGCTGATTTACCCGCCTCTAACCGGCCGCGAGAGCGCCTGGCCGAGTTGGGGCCCGAATCCCTGAACGATGCCGAGCTGCTGGCAATCCTGCTGCGGGTCGGCGTCCGCGGGACAAATGCAGTCCAACTGGGGCAGCACCTGCTGCAGCGCTTTGGAGGGCTGCTGGGCCTGTACCAGGCCTCTTTCGACCAGATTTGCCAGGTGCACGGCATGGGGATGGCGAAGGCGGCCCAGATCCAGGCAGCACTCGAGCTGGGTAAGCGCTATTTAAAGTCGCAGCGGGGCGACCGTCCAGCAATCCATAGCCCGAAGGACGCCGCCGACCAGGTGATGTACCAGATGTCCGGGTTCATCCAGGAAAACCTGTGGGTGCTGCTGCTGGATACTCGCAATCGCCTGATCGATATTGACAAACTGTACCAGGGCTCATTGAATTCATCGACGGTGCGGGTGGCGGAGGTGTTCCGCAAGGCGATGCAATCCAACGCGGCGGCGATCATCGTGACTCACAACCATCCCAGCGGTGATCCGACCCCCAGCCCGGAGGATATTGCCCTGACCAAAACGCTGGTTGAGACCGGCAAGATGCTCGATATCCAGGTGCTGGACCACCTGGTGATTGGCGGGAACGTTTTCGTTTCCCTGAAGGAGAAGCGGCTGGGCTTCGCCTGATCCGTTTCGTTGACAAAATCACAATGTAATAGTATCATTGCCCCGCTGTGGCGAGGTAGCTCAACGGTGGAGCAGGGGACTCATAAGCCCTTGGTTGTGGGTTCAAGTCCCACCCTCGCCACCATCGTATTTAATGCTTATCTGGTGTTCTTCACCCCCATACTCGAACGTCTTACATAAATATTTGGTTGCTTTGATCTACCAAATACATAGCCAACGATGGCGGAAAGGATTGAATTAACCCCATCCGAAGGAAGCGTGTTTGCAGTCCCCATTTAAAGGACTGCGGATATAATAATTTTAAGGCTTGAATTTTTTGCTATATATTGAAAGGGTTAGAAAATGTCAAAGCCAAGTTTAGAACTGACCCAGAAAGCGAAGGAGCTGACTGACCAACTCAAGCAAAAAAACGAGGCGCTGATATTAGCCCAAGTCGAGGGCAAGGACACAAAAGACCTCCTGGATGAAATTGCCTGGCTTCGGAATGAAATCAGCGGGTACCAGGCGGCGGTCCAGATTGAGAGCGAGCGTGAGCGTGTTGCAGGCGAGAAAGCTGTTCAGGCCGAGAAGGAAGCGGCCCAGAAACAACTGGAAAAGCTGGACCTGCAAGGAATGGATTGCATCGCGGCTATCTTTGACCATCTCGTATTAATTGCGAACGAGTTAGTCAAAATAAACGGGCTTGCTAAAGCACAAGGAGAGTTGCACTCCAAGTTTGATTTACGCGGGCCGGTGGTTACTGATGCAATCGCTTATCGCCCGGCCTTTTGGATTGGACAAGGCCTGAAAAATCTTGTCCAGGATCGGAGTCTATATGTCGAGGATCCGCTCGTAAGGCAGCTTAAAGACAAAATTGTACCTTTGGTGAAGAACTTTTAATCGGATGACAATATTTTCGGTATTGGATAAAAGATTCCGGATTTTGGTTTTATTCTTCTTATTTATTATTTCATTTTCACATATATTTCACATCCAGGATCTTCCCGTAGGATTGTTCAAAGATGAAACTTCTATCGGGTACAATGCGGCTCTGATCAGCCAGAGCGGCGCGGACGAACACGGCGTCTTTTTTCCGGTGTATTTCAAGGCTTTTGGCGAATATAAAAACCCGATCTATATCTATACGGTCGCTCTGTTTTTTAAATTGTTCGGGGTGTCTGATTTCTGGCTGAGGGCTGCCAGTTTTGGGTTTTATTTATTGGCACTGGCGGCCACATTTATCCTGGTTTCGAAGCTGTTTGGCAAGAACAGGCTGTTACAAGTATATGTGCTGCTTACTTTCGGATTACTCCCCTTTTTCTTTACCGTTTCACGGATTGCATTCGAGGTAATCTCCCAACTTGCCTTTATCGCTGTGGCAGTATTGTTAATTTGGATTGTATTTAACGAAGACCAAACAAGACGCCCTTCTTTTTTCAAGATAGCAGCATGCGGCCTGGTCTCAGGCATTTCCGTTTATACCTATTCTACGGCCCGCCTCTTATCCCCATTGATGCTGTTGTCGCTGTGGGTGGTCTTCTTCAAGAAGGAAAATCTGCGCAAGTTGTTGGTTATCAGCGGGGTGTTTCTGGTCACAATGCTCCCGCTGATCGGATTTGCAATCAATAATCCGGATGCTCTCACGGCAAGGTTCGAGAGCATTTCATATCTCACTTCCGACGCGACGCTCCTGCACAAGGCAGCCACGTTCGTATCCAACCTATGGCAGTATTGGTCGCCAGATTTCTTGATCCGTACCGGCGACTCGGATTTGCGCCACGCAACCGGCGCTGGGGGAATGATCTGCATCTCCACTTATTTCCTGTTTTTAGTGGGGGTTGCGGCCATCCTGATCAACCGCAGTCTTATCCGCAACCGCTTCAACCTGTTCCTGCTGGTTAATTTATTGCTTGCGCCGGTTGCCGCCGCGGCTACGAATGAAGGCACGCCGCATGCGCTGCGGAGCCTGCTGCTCGGATATTACATCGTCCTCGTCAGTTGCTTTGGGTTAAAGTTCCTCAGCGAAATTGGACAGCGGACTCAAAGACTGGTTCTGGTAATCGGTGTATTTGCGTACCTGTTCATTGAGATCGCAGCATACCAGGTGGATTATTTCATCCTTTATCCAGCCAGGAGCGTCCCGGCAATGGGCAGCTATGGATTTCAAGACCTGCTCCAGGAAGCAGTGAACAAAAAACCAGCGGAAGTCGTTTTTTTCGATCCACCTTCTGATTTCTACGCCACGTATAAATATTCCCTGCTCACGGTCCGGAATCCCCAGAATGTCCCAATCGTCATGGACGACCGGGTCGCGCAGGCGCCGGGTACCTGCTTTATTTATCGCCCGGAAAATGAAAGCAAATTGCTTTCAACCTCCATACCGTTTGACGAATTTACTGCCCAATATTCGCCCAACCGGATCGAGAGGCTGCTTAGGGTGGGGGCGCCCAATTCTCTCTTTAAGGCGAGATGTTACAAAGCGCCTGGATAGATTAGCTTATTTTGCGATCCCGAGATATTGGGTCAGCTCGAAGTCCAGGAACAAGGCCTGCGAATCGTCGTCGCAGTTTTCAAGCACCAGCTCCTTGCCATTCTTGAGCACAGCCACGACTGCATAGGTGAACCACGAATTCACCTGGTTCTTTTGTTTTTCTTTACGGAAGAACAATCTCTCTACTTCACTGGATAGGATCTGCTTGCCGGGCCAGGGCAGGGGGCCGTGGTGGACAGTAATCTCGTTTTTGGTAACCGTAACCCGGGTTGAGTTCAGGTAGCCGGTCAGGCTAATGTAGAGCATGACAAGCCCGGCGAGGAGCCAGACCAGGAAGAACCCACTGTTCGGCACGGTGATCAAACTGATCACGAACGCAACCATCAACAGGAGGCCTACCCCGGCTAACACTCCGTGCCCAAATTTAAACTGCCAGCGGCGGGTGATGGCCAAGCCGCCCTGAATGGGCTCCAGTTTCATCGTCTTGCATGGGCAGTATGGAATTTCAGCGATGTGATCCTTGACATCCTGGTCAGTCATAATCCCTCCCGTTCTGAGCCTGGTTTGTAATAAAAATCACAAAATACTGGTTAATTTTTTATACTATACCACTTTTCTTGGTTGATTGTTACTGCCATTTTCGACTTTTTGTACATTATTTCACATAGAAAATGTGAATCAAAACCCTCCTGAGCCAGATCATTCCCGGCTCGTGGATTTTTCTTCGGACGATCATTCTGCGCGTAGATTACATTGGTGGCATTTCCATCCCGAGATACGAAGTGCTCTCGATGTATTGGAAATGGTTCATATTGAAAAGGAGCATTGAATGCTGCTGGACGGCTTCGATGCTTGGGAATTTTTCGACGCCCCAGGCCAGCCATTTCTCGGTGCTCCAAACACAAATGCGAACCATAAGTTGTTCGCCTCCGACTTGCTTCATTGCAGCGGTGACTTGCGCCTCGAATTTAGCCTGCTCTTCCTTTGTCAGCCTGTACCAGGCATCCTTGTATTTCATCATCCAAACTTTGTAGACCGGTTGAGCCATTTAATCCTCCTCTGGACTGATACCTGTGCAAATTAAAGCCCCCCACGAATTTTAGTGGAGGGCAAAGGATCAATGCTGGCAGTAGATCAGGCTACTGCTTCAATTCCCACACATGCATTGCTGGCTGGAAATTTCAATTCAACAATACAGAATTAAAGAGATAAAGTCAAGAGTCATTTGGCTGATTCAAACTCAAGAATGCAGAATCAGAACGGCCAATCTATCTAAAAAGTAAATGTCTTTCGCAGCCACAATCGCATGCGGATCGGCATCCAGATGTAGAGCAGCTTGCGGGTTATGTAACGCAGGCGCAGCCTGGAAAACCATCCTCCCCCAATCTCACGCTGGCGCACGCGCAGCATGTCCGGGTAGCACTGGTCATCGTTCAACACCGTCTTGCCCTTATCGTGGATGCGGAAGTGCGCCCACATGCGCGGGACGTAGCGGATTTCTTTGATCTTCGCCAGGCGTACCCAAAGGTCGTAGTCGAAGGAATAAAAGAGCGATAGGTCCAAAGGCCCAACCTGGCGCCAAAGGTCGGCCCGGAAAAAGGTGGTGGCCTGCGGGATGTGCACCGAACCTTCCAGCATGCGCCGGTAATTCGTCTGTTTGGAAGCGAATTTGCCGATAGTTTTGCCGGAGTCGTCGATCAGGTTGGCGTCGCCGTATACCATGCCTATTTCTGGGTGCTCTTGCAGGAATTTCACCGCCTCCGAGATGGCACCAGGGAAATAGATGTCATCCGAATTGAGCCAGGCCAGGATTTCACCGGTGGCGTGGCTGAAGCCTTTATTCAGGGCGTCAGCGTGGCCTTTATCCTTCTCTGAGACCCACCACGCCAGGCGGTCCTGGTATTTTTGGATCACTGCGACACTCTCGTCCTTCGAGCCCCCATCTACGACGATGTATTCGATATTGGTATAATCCTGTTCGAGCACCGAGCGGATCGAAGCCTCGAGGAACCGGCCCTGGTTGTAAGAGGGGGTGATGATCGAGACTTTCGGCATGGAAGGGGGAAAGGTCATAAACGGGCTCCGATTTTTGGAAAGGAATTAAAGATAAGCAACCAAGAAAGGGTAATTTTAACCTATTTTGTGTGAGGTTTTTTAATTGGCTAAAGTTTACCTGTATTATTAATAATTCCATCGTTTGGTGGTATGATTCGCAAAGTAGCTTTGGAAATGGCTGATAAGGTGCGTGTGGGAGAACAATTGGAAATGGATCTGCGGCGCGATTTTCAAGGACCTAACCTCGGCTACGTGCTCGAGCTTTTCGAGCGCTTCCAGGCCGACCCCGATTCTGTCGATCCGGATTCGCGCGCTTTTTTTGAAATGAATTCAGACGGTCTTCAATCCTTCGTTTTCGAAGAGCGTAACGGCATGATGGATGTAGCGGCAGCAGCCGCAGCCTATAGGCAGGCGGCGGGGCAGCTCGACCCGACGAAAGTTGCAGCAGTATTGAGGCTTGCGCAGGCGATCCGCTGGTACGGGCATTGGGCGGCGGCGCTGGACCCTCTGGGCAACCCTGCGCCGGGGGATCCGTCCCTTTTACTCGAAACGTATGGGTTGAACGACGAGGATTTGCGCTCCGTCCCGGCAGAACTGATCGGCGGTCCGGCCGGCGAGCGCTCGCAGACGGCCTGGGAGGCGGTCCAATACCTGCGCAAGGTCTATTCCGGCACGGTAGGCCACGACTACCTGCAAATTCGCAATGCTGACGAGCGCGATTGGCTGCGCCAGGCGGCGGAATCGGGCCGGTTCAGCGTCGAACAGATGCCGGCCGATCCGGTCGAAATCTTACGCCGGTTAACCGAAGTGGAGGTCTTCGAGCATTTTTTGCAGCGGTCCTTCGTGGCTAAGACGCGCTTTTCCATCGAAGGATTGGACGTGTTGGTGCCTATGCTAGACATAATCCTCGGCTCGGCGGCCGAATCCGGGATCTATGCTATCCTGATCGGCATGGCGCACCGCGGGCGGCTCAACCTGCTGGCCCACGTGCTGAATAAATCCATCGACCAGATCCTGGCGGAATTCAAGGACCCGCTGCGCCGGCGGGTGTTACAGAACGAGCCGGACGGTTGGAGCGGCGACGTTAAATACCACGCCGGCGCCAGGAGAACGATCGACACGGAGGCGGATGCTGAAACGATCCACCTGACCGTGCAGCTTGCGCCAAATCCAAGCCACCTGGAGGCAGTCAACCCAGTGATCGAAGGCATGGCGCGGGCCGCCGGCACGCGCACGAACCATTCCGGCCCGCCGGTCTTTGATGCGACGGTAACCCTGCCGGTAATAATCCACGGCGATGCTTCCTTCCCAGGGCAGGGTGTGGTAGCCGAGACACTCAACATGTACCGCCTGCCTGGGTATGAAACGGGCGGCACGATCCACATTATCGCCAACAACAAGGTGGGCTTTACGGCTGAACCGGCCGAAACCCGGTCTACATTGTTTGCCTCCGACCTGGCCAAGGGCTACCGCATCCCGATCATCCACGTTAATGCGGATGACCCGGAAGGGGCGATCATGGCGGCGCGCATCGCCTTCGCATATCGCGAGCGGTTCCGGAACGATTTTCTGATCGACCTGATTGGCTACAGGCGCCTGGGGCATAACGAAGGCGACGAGCCAGAATTTACCCAACCCTTGATGTACAAGGCAATCGAGGCGCATCCCACGGTGCGCAAGATTTGGGCGGACTGCCTTGTGCAGCGTGGGCTGGTTCCACTTGAGCTTCCCGAACAACTGGTTCAGGATGGCATGCAGGCGCTGCAAACGGCCTGGGAAAAGTTAGATCCAAATGCCTTCCAGGAGCCTATCCCCACTCCTCCGCCACCCGGAGCTGCGCGTCATGTGCATACGGCTGTATCATTGGAGGAATTGAGCAGCCTGAACCAGTATCTGCTGCGAATCCCGGACGGTTTTCACGTCCACCCGCGCCTGGCGCGCATCCGCCAGCGGCGCGAGAAGATATTCGATGCTGTAGATGCTGCTTCAATCGATTGGTCGACGGCCGAAGAACTGGCGTTTGCTTCCATCCTGACGGAGGGCATCCCGATCCGCCTTACCGGGCAGGATACCCAGCGCGGCACCTACAGCCAGCGCCACGGGGTGCTGCACGACGTCGAGACCGGCGCAACATTTACCCCCCTGCAGATGCTTTCTCAAGCTAAGGCATCGTTCGAAATTCTTAATTCGCCCCTGTCTGAATACGCTGCCTTGGGGTACGAATTTGGCTACAACATCCAGGCGCACACGACCCTGGTGGTATGGGAAGCGCAGTATGGAGATTTCATTAATAATGCACAGACTATCGTCGACGAGTTTGTGGCTTCGGGGCGCGATAAATGGGGGCAGCTTTCGTCACTGGTGCTGCTGCTGCCGCACGGGTATGAGGGCCAGGGGCCGGACCACTCGTCTGGGCGGCTGGAGCGCTTTTTGAACCTTGCTGCGGATAAAAACTTGCGCATTGTGAACTGCACCACGGCAGCCAATTATTTCCACGTTCTGCGGCGCCAGGCGGCATTGCTGGCAGTAGATCCGCTCCCGTTGGTGATCATGAGCCCAAAAAGCCTGCTTCGCCACCCGATGGTTTCATCGCCGCCGAGAGAATTTGCAGAAGGGGGTTGGCGCCCGGTGATCGACCGCCAGCCTGCGCCACGGCGCAATGCAGAGGATAAACAAGGTGAGCTGCTCCCGGCTGCAAAGGTCCGGCGACTCATTCTGTGCAGCGGCAAGGTCTACGTGGACCTGGCGACCAGCGAGCTTCTGCCCGACCATCCGACGGTAGGCGTGGCGCGGCTTGAACAGTTGGCGCCTTTCCCGACAATTGATGTGGAGGAACTACTGGAGGGCTACCCCGGGTTGCAGGAAATCACCTGGGTGCAGGAGGAGCCGGAGAACATGGGGGCGTGGGAATTTGTGCGGCCTCACCTGGAAAAGGCTGCCGGCAGAAGGTTAGAGCTAAAGCTGGTCAGCCGCCCGGCGAGCGCAAGCCCGGCAGAAGGGTCCAATAATCTGCATATTTTCAATCAGCGCCATTTGATCGAGCAGGCGTTTGCGGAAGCGCAGACCGGTCACAAATTCGGCGCCCGCGTTGGACGGAAAGGCCAACGCTCACCCAGGAAAACTCAAAATGAGCCTACGTAAGGATGAAGTAATATGGCTGTAGATATCAAAGTGCCCGACATGGGCGAATCGGTGGTCGATGCGACCATTACCAACTGGCTGAAAAAAACCGGCGACCACCTGGCTGCCGGCGACCCGGTCGTCGAACTGGAAACGGATAAGGTCAGTCTGGAGGTCGGAGCTCCCCAGGCGGGGATTTTGCAGGAGATCCTACATCAGGCTGGAGACACGGTTGCGGTGGGCGACGTTCTGGCGCGTCTCGCCCCGGAAGGTGAACAGTTGAGTGCGGATCAAAAAACCGCGCCCGACGTTGCAGTCCAAAAAAGCCCAACGCATTCGGCCGTTCCCCAGCCCGCAGCGCAAGAGCGGGAGAACGGCGGGAAACGGGCCACGCCGCTGGCACAGCGGGTGGCCCAGGAGATGGGGGTGGATTTGAAGAGCGTACCCCCAAGCGGCTCGGGAGGCAGAATCACCAGGGAAGACGTGGAGGTCTTTGCAGCCAAAGGCAGCCCGGAGGGTACCGGTCCTAAGCCATCTGCGCATAGCCAAGAAACACCAGGGGCGGCCGCGCCTGCACCGGCGCCTGCGCCAGCAGCCGCGCCAGTTCCGCAATCCCCGGCCAGACCTGGCTCGATTCCGCCTGCAAATGAGGTTCCAGCCAGCCGGGGCGAGGAAAGGGTGCGCATGACGCGCCGGCGCCAGACCATTGCCCGCCGCATGGTTGAAGCGCAGCAGACCGCCGCAATGCTGACCACTTTCAATGAAATCGATATGACTGCGGTGATGGACTTGCGTAAACGGCGCCGTGAGGCGTTCAAGGAGCGCTTTGGAGTTGACCTGGGTTACATGTCCTTTTTCGTCAAAGCCAGCATCGGCGCATTAAAAGCGTTCCCGTACGTCAATGCCGAAATCCAGGGGGAAGAAATCGTCGTAAAGCATTATTACGACATCGGCATTGCCATCGGCGCCGAGGAAGGGTTGGTGGTGCCGGTAATCCGGGATGCAGACCGCCTTAATTTTGCCGGTATCGAAAGCGCCATCCGGGCGTTTGCCGAAAAAGTCAAACAGAACACGCTCGGTATCGATGATTTACGCGGGGGGACCTTCACAATCACCAACGGAGGGGTGTATGGGTCGCTGATGAGCACACCAATTCTCAACCCGCCCCAGGTGGGCATCCTGGGCATGCACGCCATCAAAGACCGCCCGGTCGCTCTAGGAGGCCAGGTTGTCATTCGCCCGATGATGTACGTTGCTTTGTCATACGATCACCGTATTGTGGACGGGCGCAAGGCTGTACAGTTCCTGGTGAGGATTAAAGAGCTGATAGAAGATCCCGAATCTTTATTGCTCGGTTGAGGCTGAACAAAATCCCAACCTGATTTTTGTTCAAACGCATAACTTTTCTGGTAGAATTTCAGGGCTTGTGCATGTATCCTGGAAATCTACTGGTTTAAACCATGGAGGGAAGGTGCAGGAATTAAAGTTTCCACGGGATTTTGTTTGGGGGACTGCGACTGCTTCTTACCAGGTGGAGGGTGCCTGGGATGAGGATGGAAAAGGCCTTTCGGTATGGGATACGTTTGTGCGTAAACCGGATGCTGTGAAGGGAGGCAACACCGGCGATGTAGCCTGCGACCATTACCACCGATATAAAGAAGATATTTTATTAATGAAAAAGATGGGGGTTAAAGCGTACCGATTTTCAATCTCCTGGCCGCGTATCATCCCTAACGGCACCGGAAAGGTCAATCCAAAGGGGCTAGATTTTTACGAGCGGTTGATCGACGAGCTGTTGAAAAATGGAATCCAACCGTACGCAACGGTTTTTCATTGGGATTATCCCTACGACCTTTACTGCCGAGGGGGCTGGTTGAACCCATCCAGCCCGAATTGGTCTGCCGATTTCGCGGCCATCCTGAGTGAGAAACTGTCCGACCGGGTGAGGTGTTGGATCACGCTCAACGAACCCCAGGTGTTCGTCGGCAACGGCCACTTCATTGGTGAGCACGCCCCGGGGTTGATGCTGCAGCGCAAGGAACTGCTGCAAATCATCCATCATGTGCTCCTGGCGCACGGCAAGGCTGTCCAGGCGATACGGGCTAACGCCCAGGTCCCGGTCCAGATTGGAATTGCGCATACCGGCCGGGTGATCGTCCCGGCTGGCAATTCAGGGCATGATATTGAGAATGCGCGCCGCCAGATGTTTGCCGTCGGCGAGGCCCCATATTGGTCGTACGCCTGGTATTCTGACCCGATTTATCTAAGACGCTATCCGGAAGATGGCGTGAAGCTGTTCGGACGGGATATGCCGGAGATTGGGCCAAATGATATGGAGGCAATCGCCCAGCCGGTGGACTTCTACGGCGTAAATATCTACGGAGGTCAGCCAGCAAATGATGGAAAAAGCTCTGAGCCCTTCCCGCCACCTGGTTTCCCGGCCTCCGTTATGCATTGGCCGGTTTTGCCATCGTCCCTGTATTGGGGTCCAAAATTCCTTTGGGAACGTTATCACAGTCCGGTGTTCATTACCGAGAACGGCGTCTCAAGCATGGATTGGGTGACGTTGGATGGCCGAGTCTACGATTACCAGCGTATTGACTATATGATGCGTTACCTGTCCGAGCTGCAGAAAGCCACTCGGGATGGGGTGGACGTACGCGGCTATTTTCACTGGTCGCTATTGGATAATTTTGAATGGGCGCAGGGATACCGGCAACGGTTCGGACTGGTCCACGTTGATTTTCAGGATCAAAAACGGACCAGCAAGGAAAGCGCGGCATATTACCGCAAGGTAATCGCCGAGAATGCGATTAAAATTCCCTCTGCGGGCGAAAGCCTGGCGGAGATCATCAACTGATTCCACATTACGAAAGGTGGCACTATGCCTGCAATCACTTTCATCGGCGCCGGCAGCACCGTCTTTGCCAAGAATCTGCTCGGAGACATCTTCAGCTTTCCTGAATTAGCCGCTGCGGACATCCGCCTGATGGATATCGATGCCGGGCGTTTGAAGACCTCGGAATTGATGGCGCATAAGGTTGCCGCCGCGTTAGGCGCTACCCCCAAAATCACGGCCACCACAGACCGGCGCCAGGCGCTGGATGGGGCGGATTATGCGATCAACATGATTCAAGTTGCTGGGTACCAACCCGGAACGGTGGTCGATTTTGAGGTGCCAAAGAAATACGGCCTACGCCAGACGATTGCCGATACGTTGGGGATCGGCGGCATCCTGCGAGCGCTGCGCACTATCCCGGTGTTGGTGGATATCTGCAAGGATATGGAAGAAGTATGCCCGGATGTGCAGTTCTTGAATTACACCAATCCCATGTCCATGAACTGCTGGGCAATCGACCGCGCCAGCAAGATTAAGACCGTTGGCCTGTGCCATAGCGTGCAAGGGACGGCCGAGCAGTTGGCGGAGGACATCGGCGTTCCCATCGAGGAGATCAATTACCTGTGCGCCGGGATCAACCACATGGCCTTCTACCTGAAGTTCGAGCGCAACGGCGAGGACCTTTACCCGCTCATTCGAAAGGTTGTAACGGAAGGGCGTATTCCCAGGTGGAACCAGGTGCGCTACGAGATGTTGAGCCGCCTGGGGTATTTTGTGACCGAATCGAGCGAACATTTCGCCGAATATACGCCGTATTTCATCCGCCGCGACCGCCCGGACCTGATCGAGCGTTTCAACGTTCCGCTGGATGAATACATCAGCCGCTGCGAATGGCAGATAGCCGCCTGGGAGTTCATGCGCGAGGAATTCGAGAACAACCAACCGATCACGGTCGAACGAACCCACGAATATGGATCGTACATCATCCACAGCATCGAAACAGGCGAGCCGTGCATCATTTACGGCAACGTGCCCAATGCGCACTACATCGACAACCTGCCGCAGGACTGCATCGTCGAAGTTCCCTGCCTGGTAGATAAGAACGGCATCCAGCCGACGCGCATCGGCAAGCTGCCCCCGCAACTGGCGGGAATCATCCAAACCAACGTTAATGTGCAATCTCTGGCGGTTGAGGCTGCAATCACCGGGAAGCGCGAGCACATTTATCATGCGGCAATGCTCGACCCGCACACCGCGGCTGAGCTGACACTGGACGAGATTTGGTCCCTGGTGGACGATTTGATCGAAGCTCACGGCGATTGGCTGCCGAAATATCACTAAATGAGGATTAGCATATGAAGCTGGTAACGTGTGAGATTAACGGCAAAACCTGTATTGGTATCCTGGAAGATTCCCAGGTCTTTCGCATTGAAGGGGCCGGAATGCCCGCATCGATGCTCCATTTGGTACAGGGCGGTCCGGAGCTGCTGCAGATGATCCGGGCGCAACACCAGAACGGTGAATTCCGCGCATTCCCATTAAAAGAGGTTCGCCTGCTGGCCCCCATCAGCAATCCACAGAAAGTGATGGCCATCGGTCATAATTACATGGACCACATCCGCGAGCAGAATGCGCCGGTGCCGGCGAATCCGATGCTGTTTGCCAAGTTTTCGTCCTCGATCATCGGCCCGGGTGAAACCATTACCTGGAGCCAGAAGGTGACCCAGCAGGTTGATATTGAAGCCGAGCTAGGCGTTGTGATCGGGAAGCGCGCCCGCAACGTGGCGGTGGAAAACGGCCTGGATTACGTCTTTGGATACACAATCATCAACGACGTCTCGGCCCGCGACTTGCAGTACAGCGACAAGCAGTGGGTGCGCGGCAAAAGTCTGGACACGTTCTGCCCCACCGGCCCGATGATCGTGACGGCTGACGAGATCCGCGATCCGCAGGCGCTGCACTTGAGCTCGCGCATCAACGATTTCGTGCTGCAGGATTCCTCCACGAAAGAGATGATCTTCAGCGTCGCCTACCTGATTTCCTACCTGTCCCAGGCGTTCACCATGGAACCCGGCGATCTGATCGCAACGGGCACACCGAATGGGGTGGGGATGTACCGCAAGCCGCAAGTTTTCCTCAAGGACGGCGACGTCATAACGATTGAAGTGGAAAAAATCGGCAGGCTGGTCAACCCGGCAAAAATTACGGACGGAGGATAGAAATGCGGGCGGTCTGCGTGGGCGTACTGGCCCAGGAGGCGCTGCAGGCGAGCTGGTCTGCCAGCGTGATCGGCGTGACGTCGGGCGGCGTGTTTGTCATTTCCCAGGCGCAGCGGGTGATATTCCTCACCTACAGCCCCTTCCGCGGGCCGAGCACGATCAACCTCGAGCCCGGCATGATCGATCTGCGTCAGAATGAGACCGGCGATAAAGTCACCCTAAGCCGCAAACTAATCAGGTTCGAGGGTTCCAGGGTCGTCGTAGACGTGGACAGCGCGCCGGTATGGAACGCAGCCTTGCCTGCCGGGAATTATGGCGAATTGCAGTCCGCGGCAATTGGAGACCGGCTCGTTCGCGCCGCCCTGCAGGCTTATGAGCAAAAGGGGGCGCAAGGGCTGGCTCCCAGCCTGCGCTGGCTGGTGGGCAAAGGCGCGCTCGAATTGGGCGGGGATTTGACTCAGGGTATCCTGGATTCGTTTTTAGAAATTCGAACGGGAATCGACGAGCAAGACCCGGCCAAAATCACTCAAGCCGCCGAACGGATTGCCGGGCATGGGCGCGGTTTGACGCCGGCAGCAGACGACTGCATTACCGGCGTCGTTTTAAGCCTGAACCGCTGGCGTAATATTCTAAGGGTGGAATTCGATCTGGACCGCTTGAACGAAGCGATTCTAATGATGGCTCGCCGGAAAACGACGAGCCTGAGCGCAACAATCATCCAGGCTGCCACGCTGGGAATGGCGGACGAGCGAATTTTAAAAGTCCTGGATGGGATCATAACCGGCAATTTTGACGAGACGCAGGCCTTGGGCGACCTGGTCAGGATGGGACATTCATCGGGGGTCGATGCCCTGGTTGGCATCGCCCTGGTGCTGACGTCTCGGGCGATCAACTGATCCTGGAGCGGTTATGACTCAGCGGCTCGCTCAGAGGGGGTTTGCCATTTTGGGCAGGCTTCGCCATCACGGCAACGCTGTGGTAAGTGGGCTCAGGTCTGGTAGCAGCTTCCTCCTCGTCTGATTCGTATCGCGATGGGCTGCTGCGCGTGAATGCAGGGCGCGGCGAGGGATTGACGGTTTGATTGAGCGCCTGGCGAGACTGTGCCAGCCCTTGATTCGGGCCGAGCGAGGAAAAACTGCGCTTATCCCGCTTCAGGAACCGGTCGATGGCGATTGAGATCGTGCCGATAATCAGGATGCGGATCACCCAAACCATGACAGCAACGAAGACGGGGACTACCCGCGTGATGGTTGAGGCACTGACGATCTCGGTGCTGCGAACGGAGTGATTCATGATCGCCATGGATACGCCCCACCAGGTAAGGATAGCATTCATGGTAGCTGCCAACAGCCAGGCGGCAAAAAGATACCAGACTTCTTGAGGCTCGGAGGTATTCTGGTCCGGGGTGAACAGCCGGGCGATGCCGGCAAAGTCGATGCCACAAAATGCGATGGAGAGGATGGTGGCCCAGGGTATGCCGGCGAAAGTGAGGTTGCCGAGCAAGTCACTTAGCGCATATTGGGTTGTGCTGTAATTGAAGCATTCGAACGCGACCAGGGCAATGAAAAGGATGCCTCCCAATACCCACCCGGAGCGCAGGCGCACATTTTTTACTGATGAAGAAGAGAGAGACATATATTTAGCCTCCTTTTAGAACCTTTGTACTATTATAGAACAATAATTCTATTAAGTCAAGTAAGTCTTAGGTTAAGAAAAAAGAACCGGNNCCGGTTCTTTTTTCTTAACCTAAAACACTACACCAGAATTTCGTCCGGAACGCGCATTTCTTCGTTAGCCTTGCGGACCGAATCCGGAACGTCAAAGTTCAGGTCGGCGCCGACCATCTGGCGAACGTAATCCTTGATCAGATTGTCCCAGTACTTCTTGGTCACATAATAGACCTTGGCGCCGCCCAGCTCGTGCTGTACATCGGGCCAGGGGTAGGAAGGCTGAGCCATGCCCAGGCCCCAGCGCATCCAGCCGTTGTAGCTTTCGTAGGTGGCCCACCATTCCTTGTTGCCCAGGATTTCGAAGCCGTAATAAGCCTTGGCATAGTACATGGCGGCGCCGATGCGCCCGCCGCGGACCAGGGCCATGGTGTGCAGGCTGATGTTGATGTCCTCGTTCATCAGGCGGCCGTTGGCGAAACCGGCCCACAGGCCGTCGATCAGGCCGACCAGGGTATAGGGGTCCTTGAGCCGCTTGCGGTACCAGCCGAGAACCTCAGAATAGACGCGGGCGCCGACGATATCGTAAAAATCGTGATCTACTTCTAAGAAACCCTTGAGGTAAGCCAACATCTTGGGAACTTCGTCCAGGTGAGCTTCGCGGATGTAAAGCGTGCGGCCGTCTTTGAGGGGGAGCATCGCACCCGGCCAGGGTTTAAGTTTCAAGGATGGGCCTTGGAGCATGGCCTCAACTTCGCGGGCATCGATGTTCAAGACTTCTTGAGATGCCTTGGTTGGCAGATCGAACTTCATGTTATTCTCCTTTACTCGAAATTTTGCGTAATTGCTACGATTATTATGATTGAGTTTATCGTGCTATCGGGGGTCGCACGAAGCACACAATCCTTACGCCATGTTGGCTTTCGAAATCTTGTTCAGGCTCTCGACGTGCTTGGGATCGAAGGCATCGCCGAACTTGCTCTTAGGCAGGGCGGCGGCCTTCTTCATCAATTCGTCGTATTCCTTGTCGTCCACGAAGGCGACCGCACGGCCGATGCAGGATTCGCCGCCGACGAAGCGCCAGGGGAAGAAGCCCACCTGAACGCGCCGGTTGAGCAGCAGATCGATCTGCCCGCCGAAGCATTCGGCGTGGATGATCGAGTAGGGGAACATCTCGATGTGCATCAACTGATACTTGTCGCTGGAGAAGAAATCGGCCAGGGGCATGCCATATTTCTTCTTGAAGACGTAATCGGCTTCCTTGGCCTGGCGGGGCATCCAATCGCGGATGATGGTATTCATCGGGTGATCGGCAGAACCGCAGTCGACCGCGATCCAGCGCAGCTTCTTGGCTTTGGCCCATTCGGCGAATTCACGATCGGGACCCGGGTGTTTCACCATGTAGCGAACCTCGTCAGCAGTGGGCATGTCCCAGCCGAAATGATGGTAACCGGTATGGATGATGAGGATATCGCCTTCCTTGACCTCAACGCGATCCTCGATCATTTTACTGGTGTATACGTCGTAATCACCGCAAATGTCGCTCAAATCGACCACCGCGGCTTCGTGAACAAGATAATCCATATCCAGGTCGGCAATGTCCTTGCCGGCGGTGTAGAAATGGATTTCGCCATCGAGGTGAGTCCCCAGGTGGTTCGAGTGGGTGATTACCTGACCGTTCGCACCGTTCGGCGCCAGACGCTTGAAATATTTCACTTGCAGCGGCTCGTACGTGGGCCAGGGAGGCGTTGCTACTCCCAATGGAATGGTTAGATCGATGAGTTTCATATTTTCCTCCTGACAGGATATAAATTTCTGCACCTGGCAATTCGTACGCCAGGTGCAGTGAATTTCACTTAACGATGCCCTTTTCGACCATGGCAAGATAGACTTTTTCGGCCGAAAGAGGCAGGCGGTTGATGCGGATGCCAAGCGCGTCGGCAAGCGCATTGGCCATAGCAGGCGCAGTCTGCACCATGACGTGCTCGCCGACGCCACGGGCACCGTAGGGCCCATCTTCAACAGCGGACTCGACGATTTCGCCCTGGATCTTGCGCGGGGTGTCCATGGAGGTGGCGATCTTGTAGTCCACCAGACTGTGGTTGATCATCAGGCCTTTGTCGTTGAAGATATAACCTTCGAAAGCCGAGCTCATCCCGTGCACGGCGCCGCCTTCGATCTGGGTGAGCACCAGGTCCGGATTGATGGCCTTGCCGACGTCATAGGCGCTGACGATCTTCAGCACTTCGATGACACCGGTCTCAGTGTCCACTTCCAGATCGACAGCCTGGGCGCCGACAGTGTAATGCACCACGGCGCGCGTGCCCTGGCCAGTCTCAGCATCCAGGTTGGTGACGTAGGTGGGCATGAACTTGCCGGTGCCGACAATGGGGCCGCCCTGCCAGCCCTCGAAATTATCGTTAGGCAGGCCGTAGACGACCATTTTCTTGAGCGGCTGTTCGCGCTCTGACTTGTAGGAAACGACCACGCCGTTCTTAATATCCAGGTCTTTGATGTCTTCTTTCCAATACTTGGCAACGGTGTCCAGGATCTTAAAGCGGGCGTCCTCAGCGGCGGCTTTGACGGCGTTGCCCATCGACCACGTTAGGCGGCTGGCTACAGTCTGCCATTCGTAGGGGCTGTAGCGCGTGTCCACCGGGTTAACGGTCATACGCACCGATTCGTAGGGAATGCCCAGCGTTTCGGCAGCAATCTGGGCCATCACCGTGAAGGTGCCCTGGCCGATTTCCTGCCCACCGACGAACACGTTGGCGGTGGCATCCTCGTTGAAGCGGATGATCGCCGAGCTTCCGGGGTTGGGGGGCATAGCCGGCGCCTTCCACATGATGGCGATGCCCTTGCCGCGCTTCTTGTGCGGTCCGGTCGGGGCTTCCTTCTTGCCCCAGCCAATACCCTTAGCGGCAAGGTCGATGCACTTGATCAGGTCGATGTTGGGCATTTTCATGCCGGTGACGATGGTGTCTCCGGTGCGGACGCAGTTGCGCTTGCGGAACTCCACCCGGTCCATGCCGATTTGGTCGGCCAGGCGGTCCATAATCTGCTCCAGGCCCCAGTGGATCTCGGGCATGCCAAAGCCGCGCATGGCCGAGCCGATCTGGGTATTGGTGTAGACGCAATGCGAATCGCCCTTGACATTGGGGCAGTCGTAGGGGCCGGTGCATGAATAACCGGCAGCGCGGGAGATGTTGGTGCCATACTCGTTGTACCCGCCGCCGCCGAAGTAATAGGCCACTTCCATGGCCAAAAGGTTACCCTCTTTGTCCACGCCGACCTTGTAGCGCCCGAACAGGCTCTGGCGCACGTTTGTGTTGAGGAACTCTTCTTCGCGGGTCATGCGAACTTTAACCGGAGTGCCTTTGACCGCCCGCGCCATAACGACTACGTTGGCTTCGATGGAGATACCGGCTTTGCCGCCGAACCCGCCGCCAACGTAGGGCGCAATAACGCGCAAGTCACCGTGGTGGATGTCAAGGGATTGGGCGATCAGGTCGCGCTGAGCGAAGGGAGACTGCGAGGCGGCCCACAGGGTAACCTGCCCGTCCTTATCCCAGCGCGCCACGGCCACGTGCGGCTCGATCGGAACGTGCTGGATCTGAGGCAGGGAAAAGGTGTCTTCGATGATGGCCGCGCACTTTGGCCAGGCTGCATCCACGTCGCCTTTGCGTAGCTTGAAATGTTCGGAGATATTGGTGCCGGGCTCGGGGAAGATGAAATTGACCACTTCATATTTGCCGAGGTCAGGATGGAGCAGGGGGGCGCCGGGTTGGGCGGCTTCGTAAGGATCGAAGACGGCCGGAAGCAGCTCGTATTCCACGTCGATCAGCGAGAGCGCCTGTTCGGCGATCTCTTCGGTCGTCGCAACCACGCCGGCAACTGGCTCGCCAACGAAGCGGACGCGGTCGACTGGGAAGATGGTGCGGTCTTTAAGGTAGAGACCAATCGGCTTAGGGGTATCCTTGCCCGAGACGACCGCCTTGACACCCGGCAGCGCCAGGGCCTTGGTGGCGTCGATGCGTTTGATCAGGGCGTGGGCGTGCGGGCTGTGGAGTAATTTCCCCCACAACAGGCCGGGTCCAAACTGCAAATCATCCACGTATTGCACTGCGCCGGTCACTTTCTCGGCGGCATCGATTCGCGGGACGCTTTTTCCTACGGTTGTGCAATCATCGGCCATGGCTAAGCTACCTCCTTGGATGCGTCGAGGATGGCCTCGACAATCCGGACGTAACCGGTGCAGCGGCACAGGTTACCTACGATAGCCTGGCGAACCTCATCCTCGGTGGGGTGGGGATTCTTCGCCAGATAACCTTTGGCCATCATCAACATCCCTGGAGTGCAGAAACCGCACTGGATGGCATTTTTCTCGACGAATGCTTTCTGCAGGGGGTGGAGCTGCCCGGATTTGTTCAGGTTTTCAACCGTCTCGATGGTGTGCCCGTCGGCTTCCACAGCCAGGACCATGCAGCCGTTGACTGGCTGGCCGTCCATCAGGATGGTGCAGGCGCCGCATTCGCCGTTCTCACAGCCAATTTTGGTGCCGGTGAGGCCGAGCTGCTCGCGCAGAACTTTCAGAATGGTGTGGTGGGATTTAACGGCGAGAGTCACAGGCTCGTTGTTTACCGTAAAAGTGATTTCGTGCAACATATCAGCCTCCTTTCTCCCGCTTGTCGAGAGTCATGCGGACAGCGCGTTTAGTCATGTTGGCTACCATCAATTTGCGATACGTCTCGCTGGCGCGCACGTCGCTGATCGGTTTCGAGGTATCTGCAGCAGACTTTGCAGCCCGCTCGATGTGGATTTCGTCGGTTCCCTCTTCGAGTATTTCTTCAGCCGCAGGGGTACGGATTGGGGTGGGGGCGACGGCGCCGAGAGCAAGGCGCCAGTTGGCTGCTTTGCCGTTTGGATAGGTCAGAGCGGCTACCGACACCAGGGATAAATCGCTGCCTTTGCGCCGGCTGAGCTTGACGTACGTGCCGTAAGCGCCAGCATGGGGCTTGGGAACGACCACGCCGATCACAATATCTCCTGTCTGGACGGCTGTCTTGCGCACCCATTTGAAGAAATCGCTAATAGAGACTTTCCGTTCACCTTCGACGTTGCGGATGATGACAGTTGCATTTAAAACGTATAAGGCGGGCGGCGTATCGGCGCAGGGTGAAGCCGTGCACAGATTGCCCCCCAGGGTTGCCCGGTTACGAATCTGTTCGGAACCCACCGATCCGGCGCCTTGCGCCAGAATATCCCAGTGAGAGCGGACCAGGTCTGAGCCAGCGATTTCGTTCATGCGCGCGGCTGCGCCGACGAACAGGCCTTCCGGCGTCTCTTTGATCTCTCGCAGACCTGGCAGAGCCTTAATATCGACTACGGCGTCGCATTTCCAGACACCATCCCGCGTCATGGGGATAAAATCTGTGCCTCCGGCGTATGGAAAAACCTTTTTCCCGGGCGTGTTCAACAGATGGAACGCCTCTTCAAAATCCTTGGGTTTATAGTAATCAAACGGTTGCATGCATTTGCCTCCGGAACTTTTTAAACCTTACCTGGTTATTGTTGGGGTGGAGCAATTCTTTCCTTGACGGTCCGCTGGACGAACTCACGGAAGGTGGTTGGCTGCCGTCCCAACAACCAGGTTAAAACGGAAGGACTGCCAACGAGACCATAAGAATCGTAAAACTTAAACATTTTCAAGAGCGTTTGCCGGGCGTATTCGTTCATGCCGCTCGTCCTGGCGGCCTGCTCCCAGACATCGGGCGACTGCCCCTCGGCTTTTACCGGTTTGCCCAGAACCTCGCCGAGCACTCCAGCGACCTCGTTTTGATTCAGTGACTGCGGTCCGCAAAGTTGATAGGTCGCATTTTCATGATCCTCTTCCACCAGGACCTTCACGGCTGCCTGGGCAACATCCTCCAGGTCTACCATGCTCAAGCGTGTCTGAGGAGAGTAGGGAACAGGGTAGATACCTTCAGCGGTGATTTTCGACCAATACCCGAGCACATTTTGCATGTATGCACAGGGTTGGAGAATGGTAAAGGGCAGTCCTGTGGTAAGGATCATTTCTTCAACGCGCAGTTTATTCCAGTGATGGGGCATGGCTTCGGTCTGCGGATGAAGGACGGAGTGGTAGACGAAACGCTCGATGTTTGCCTGGAGCGCTGCATCCAGCGTCTGACGTCCGATTCGCAATTCTTGCGGGTGCATGTTCGGGCAGATATGGTACACTGCCCGTATTCCCCGGCAGGCATCTTTCAGCGTCTGCTGGTTTTCGATGTCACCGAGGATTACCTCACGAGCGCCGCCAGCCTTCAGAATTGCCACCTGCTCGGGACGATGAACCAGGACGCGCACCCCTTCATCCAGATCGCTCAATCTTTGGAGGATAGCCAGCCCCGTTTTACCGCTTGCACCAGTGATCAAGATCATTTATTAAAGTCCTTACAATCCAGGCTCCCGATACCTCCCTTCCCGATTGCCTACCCTTGCAGTCTTACCCTGGATAGTGAGAAGTTCGATACCGGGAGCCTGAATGAGGGGAGCACTACCCCTTTATGGGGTTATTTCTTTTCAACCGTGCCAGCTTCGGAGCGTTCCTGGGAAGGCTTGAAGATCACGAAGATGAGGTTGATGATGATGCCCAGTACAGCACCGGTAGCGATCGCAGGCAGACCCTGGGGGAAGAGACCACTCAGGAAGCCACCCACGGGCAAGAAACCGCCGGGGAAGCCAATGTTGCCGCCGATACCCACGATGAGGATAACGGCGCCGATGGCCAATTGGCGAGGATCATACAGGTTGACTTTCTCGGACATCATGAGCGCAATACCTTGCATGCCGATTACGCCAAACAGGTAGATCGAGAGGCCACCAGCAACTGCGGTGGGGATGGAATTGACAAGATCGGTCAGGGGGCCGATGAAGCCAAGAATGATGGCAATGCCACCGGCGCACAGCAGAACCGGGCCGGAGTAGTTGCGGGTGATTACCATCAGAGAGTTATTTTCACCGTAGTTAGTTCCAGCGGTCGAACCGAAGATACCATTGATGATATCATCCAGGCCATCGAGCATCAGGTTGAGGCCGATGTATTCAGACAGGCCGTATTTCTGACGACCCTGTTCCTCAGCCAGGTGGTCGACGTACAGGCTGATCTGATACAGGTGGGCAGTCGATTCTGGAATGGTGGCGATGCACATTACGCCGACACCAAAAATCACAGTCAGGGTCAATGGATCATTG
Source organism: Anaerolineaceae bacterium UBA700 (assembly GCA_002298885.1). The sequence continues at coordinate 21,391 of DBMK01000167.1, read as the reverse complement.
AAGACCGGGAAGGTGAAAGCTGGCGGTGTGAAGAAGGCGTGTGTGATCTGGACATTCAGGAGGCCAAAAATGGCGCTGAAAATGTAACCAGTGATGGCGCCCAACAGAATGGGCAGCATGCCGATGAATCCTTTGTCCTGCAGATATACAGAGTACAGGATAGCGGCAAAGAGCGTGATGATTGCCACCGCCCACCAGGAGCCAATACCAGCCGGGTTGACCAGATAGCCGCTGGCGTTATTCAACGCAGCTGCGCCGAGGCCAATACCGATGGTGCAGGCAACCGGACCAGTGATGCTTGCGGGCAGGATCACATCGATGGCTTTCTTACCGCCAGCAACACGGATGAGAAGACCAACAACAACGTTCAAAGCACCTGTTGCAAGGAATCCGGCCTGGACTACAGACAGCAGATGGGGATCAGCCGGAACACCGAAAGTGGGCTTCGTAATGGCAGTCACAGCCGCGATGTAGCTGAAACTGGAACCGTAATACAGGGGGATGAATTTGCCCATTGAGAGTTTCGACCCGATGAGGGCCACGATGGTGCCGACACCTGTGACAAGCAAAACGGTGTTGACAGGGAAACCCATCAGCAACGCGCACAGGACGGTGGCAGGAAACATAGTGAGCACGTGCTGGAAACCTAACAGGATCATCTGTCCAATTGGGGGTTGATCGTTCGGCAGATACCCAAATACTTTAGCTTTTGTAGCCATGATGCATTCTCTCCTTTTTTGGTTTGAGGCGATCAATGTGGTGCAAAATAAAGATGGGTGTGATTCTTAATGATTTGAATTTCTTGCTACATGATTTATATGCCTACCACCTCCTTTCTGTGGAGGTCGCCTACCCCCGATAACAGGGGTAGTGCGACAATAAAAAGATGGATTGATTACCGTGCAGTGATCTGCGACAGTATGAAACCGACTAAAGCCAGAGCCAGACCGACGGGAACGACATACAAGACCATGCGGACTTCAGCGATGTCTTTCCAGCTTTTTTTGCTCTCAGGCTCTTTTTTGGTGGTATCTTCAGCCATTTTTTCCTCCTTATAAAATATTCCGATTCCCTGAAACAAAGAATCCATTTTGTGGCAAATTAATGCCCCGATAACTTCGAGAGTAACAAACCGATCAACGCCAGCGCAATGCCAACCGGCACAACATACATAATCATGCGCACTTCGGCAATTTGCGTCCAACTCTTGGCTACGTCCTTGGCGACGCCGGCTGCGAATTGAGCTTCTGAGGGCGGCTTGTATTCTTCCACCTGCTGGCCGGCCTTCATGGCCAGGCGTGCTTCCAAGGCTTTATCCATTGATTCGAAGCCCTGGCGGATCATGCTTTTGGCCACGCTGTCGATCATGCGCTGGCCGACGCTGGCCAGGGTGCCGCCGATAGTCACTTCGCCTTCGTATGTCATGTGGGTGGTCTTGGCATCTATCTCTTCGAACTTTACATGGCCAACGCCCTTCATAAAACCAGGGGCGCCTTTTCCGTCCACGGTGAGGGTGCAGCTTGCGGGCGGGTTTTCATCCGACACAACCAGCTTGCCAGTGAACGAACCCGAAACCGGGCCAATGCGTACGTTCATTACGCCTTCATAATCGGTTTCGCTTAACTTGTTGAGTTTCTGTGTGCCAGGGAGAGCGGACGCCAGAACTTCTGGGTCGCGAATCATCTCCCAGACTTCATTGCGCGGGCCATTGAAAGTGTGCTCGCCTTCAATCTTCATCGTGATTAACCCTTTCTAAGTATTGTATCTAAATTGTCGAATTTTACTATTCGACAAATGTCACTTATTTTTGTGTGCCAATTCGAACAGCCGGCTGGGACTCATCGGCGATTGGGTGATTTCAATCCTGTTTTCCAGAGCATTTTCCACAGCCTGGTGGAAACAGGCGGGAGCCGGGATGGCTCCTGCTTCGCCAACGCCTTTGAGGCCCAATGGATTGAGCGGCGAAGGCGAAGCGACGTGCCCGAGTTCCATTTTAGGCGGCATCTCTGTGGCAGATGGGATCAGGTAATCCATGAGCGAAGCATTTTGAAGCTGGCCGTATTCATCGTAAGCCATCTCTTCGTAAAAAGCGTTGCCGATGCCCATTTGCACACCGCCCATGACCTGCCCTTCGACGATCATCGGGTTAATCACGGTTCCGCAGTCATGCACAAGCACAAAACGTTGCATCTTGACTTCGTAGGTTTCCGGATCGACTTCCACGACCATGCTCACGGTTCCCTGGCCGGTAGCGCCGTAAGGAGGGCCAAAGTAAGCCGTGGCTTCCAAGCCCGGCTCAACACCCGGCTCGATGACGCCGCGGGTGGGATTGGCACGGTTGGCCAGGTTCCCCAAGGTGATTGATTTGCTGGGGATATCAGCCACGCGCACTTCGCCGCCGGTAATTTCCAATTCTTCCTCGGGGGCCTCCAGTATCTTGCTGGCCAGCTTGAGGATCTTCTTACGCACATTGACCGATGCCAGGTGAATTGCAGTGCCGGCTACAGTCATACCGCGGCTGGCGAACGTACCCGCGCCCCAGTCGAACTGGTCGGTGTCGCCGGTAGTGACGCGCACGTCTTTTGGTTCAACGCCGAGCTGTTCGGCGACGATTTGAGCGAATGAGGTGATGTGTCCCTGGCCCTGGGAAGAAATACCCGTAGCAACGTTGATCTTTCCGGAGCCCTCGATGGTTACTTTAGCGCCTTCGTACGGGCCAACGCCGGTGCCTTCGACGAAAGTCACCACACCGATGCCGACGTGCTTGCCCTGGGCGCGCAGCCTGGGTTGATCCTCTTTCAAGAATTTATCGTAGCCGATCATTTCCAGGGCTTTGCGCATGGTCTCAGGATAATTGCCGCTGTCGACCACGTTTTCAACGAAATCCTGGCCGGTAATGCCAGTGCGGTAGGGGAACATGTCTGGCTGGATCAGATTGATGCGCCGGATATCGACGACACTCATTTTCAGCTCGCGTGCGGCGGCATCTAACATGCGTTCCATCACGTAATTGCCATACATGCGTCCTGCGCCGCGTACGGGCGAAACAACCATCTTGTTGGTGAAAACCATGCGCACTTCGGTATAAAAATTGGGAACGATGTAAGAGCCCATGGTGTGGGTCATGGTATTCAACGGGACGGTCATGCCGTAGGGGCAGTATGCGCCGGTGTTGTGATAAAAGACGTCGCTGAAACCCAGGATTTTGCCCTCTTTGGTCAGGGCCAGCTCGCAGAAATGCACCTGGTCGCGCTCTGAGGTGGTAGCCAGGAAATTCTCACGCCGGTCTTCGATCCACTTGATCGGGCGGTTGAGCTTCTTTGAAATCCAGGGCAGCAGAACGTCATCCGCCTGCGAGGTCATGATCTTGGGTCCAAAGCCGCCGCCGGTGAAGGCTGTGATGACGTGCACCTGGCTATCTGAAAGTCCCAGGTTTGAGGCGACCGTATTGCGCAGGGGGATGGGCGCCTGATTGTTGGTCCAGATAGTCATACTTTGGGTGCGATTATCCCAGCTTGCCACCAGGCCGCGGTTTTCCATAGCGCCGGCGCCGCCGCGATCGATGTGGAATTTGCGCTTGATCACCAGGTCTGCTTTGGCCGCGGCTTCGGCATAGCTGCCTTTTTCCTGTTTAACCAGGGCGGCCATGTTCGTGCCGATGTCCTCGTGGACCAGCACGGAGGTATCCTCCCAAGCTTTTTCCAGGTCGACGACTGCATCCAGGGGTTCAAGATCAACCACGATATCGCCGGCCGCGTCTTCGGCAATGTAACGGGTTTCGGCCACAACAACCGCCAGGGGCTCGCCAGAAAAGCGTACCTTGTCCTTGGCGATCGGCGGCAGACCCTTGGCGTGAAATTTCGAATTGGGGATGGCGATGGGCGGCGGCACCTGCAGCGGGCCAACGTGCCAGTAATCGCCAAAATCCTCGGTCGTGTAAACTGCAACTACCCCCGGCCGTTTAAGAGCTTCTGAGACGTCGATGCTCTTGATGCGGGCGTGAGCGTAGTCGCTGCGCAGAAATGCGGCGTGCAACAAACCGTCCAGGTGAACATCGTCAGTGAAGAGAGCCTGTCCGGTGAGCAGTCGCGGATCTTCAAGTCGTTTGATGGGCTTGCCTATATATTTGCTTTCCACGGCATCACCTCTTCACTATTTACCGGTCTGCATCATTTCAGATGCCAATTTAACCGCTTCAACGATATTTTCATAGCCGGTGCAGCGGCACAGGTTGCCGCCGATGGCCTCGCGAATCTCTTCGTCGGTTGGGCGGGGATGTTTTTCTACGAATGGAACGAGGGTCATCAGGAAACCCGGCGTGCAGAAACCGCACTGAAGGGCGTGTTTTTCCTGGAACGCCTGCTGAAGCGGGTGCAGCTTCTCCATCGTCCCCAGGCCTTCTACCGTCACCACCTCGTGGCCGTTGGCCTGCACGGCAAAAACCAGGCAGGAGCGCGTGGGCATGCCGTCGAAAAGGACGGTGCAGGTGCCGCAAACGCCGTGCTCACAGCCGACGTGGGTGCCGGTCAGGGCTGCTTCGTGGCGGATAAAATCGCTCAAGAGCATGCGCGGCTCGACAGCGCGCTCGTACACTTTGCCGTTAATTTTTATACTGACTCTAAATTCACCGCCCATTTCAACCTCCTCGCCGGGTAGCATCCGCCAATGCGTCTTTAAGAGCACGGCGAACCAGCACTTCTGTTACATGGCGGCGGTACTCTGCCGTAGCATGGATATCCGTCCCGGGATCGATCTCCTTGGTGGCCACGAGCCGGGCGGCTGCTTCAATGTTCTGATCGTTGAGCGGCTGGCCTGCCAGCAGCTTGCCGGCCTGGACGGCCAGGATAGGCTGCTCGCCGACGGCCAGCATGGCGATGTTGGCTTTCTGGCAGCGGCTGCCCGAATCCACTACCACCATGACGGCGACCGCAACCTGGAACTGCGATCCGTGCGTGCGCGCCACCTGTTGGTAGCTGGTGCCCGTGCCGGGAGCGATATCCGGCATGAAGACTTCGGTCAGCATCTCACTCGGATCGATTACCGTGGTAAAGGGGCCGGCGAAGAAATCTTTGGCGTCCACCCAGCGTTCTCCGCTGGCTTTGCCGTTGACTTTCATGCGAAATTCCAGGGCCAGCGATACCCCCGGAAGCTGTCCGGCAGGATCGGCATGCGCCAGGGCCCCGCCAAAAGTACCGCGATTGCGTATTTGAGGATGAGCCCAGGTCACAAAGGCCTGGTTCAAAGCGCGGTATTTGCGCGCGATTTCCGGATGAGTTTCAACGGTTGTATCCCGGGTCATCGTCCCGATCAGGTAGCCACCCTGGGGGGCGGGTTTGACGTAAAATAATTCTGCAACCCCGTTGAGATCGACGAGCGCTGCGGGACGAGCCATCCTGAAATTCATTGCAGGGATCAGGCTCTGCCCGCCAGCTAAAACCTTACCGTCGTAACCAAGCTGGTCGAGACGGTCCAGCGCCTCCACGACGCTGGTTGGGGCATAATATTCGAATGGAGCTGGCTTCATGGAGTTTTTGCCTCCTGGAAAATTAAAATGCCATAATAAAAACCCCAGAAATGAGGTTTCGTTCCTTGAGCTACCTGGGGGGCAGGCGCGAGAACCAGAACGGCGACGGCCTGTTGTCTCCCTTTGCCCATAACTGGTAGGTGATTTGCATGTGGCCCCAATGCAGGGCGGTGTGTTCCACCACATGCAGGATCGCCCAACGACCGGGTACGTCTTTGTCCTCCACTGTGTACAATTTTGACAGGTCTGCCTCGGTTAACCGCGAAAAGATCGTATTCGTTTCTTCGAACGTCTTATTCAGGCTTTCGATCAACGGTTGAGAATTCTTCACCTTTAAGGCAAACTCGGCGTCGCGGTCGCGCGTGGGCGGCAGTCCACCGATTACTTCTCCGATCCAAAAATGTTCAGCTCCGGCAATGTGGGCGGCCAGGTTGGCGAGAGAATTGGACACCTGAAGCTGCGGCAAGACGATTGGAATGAAGTTCAGGCCGTCCCGGGGCACGCCATCGATCATGTCGATAATCTGCCCGTGAAGGTCTTTGATGCGAAAGATGTAATTCTCCAATTCGCTAAGCAAGTGCAGGCTCCGAAAGTTTCTTTGGAGCCTGGATAGAAGTTTTTGATCCATCCAGGCTCCAAAATGGGTGAGGATTAATCGGCCTCTTTAAAAGCGACGAAGCGGCCCCACATCGATTCAGCTTCCATGGCTTTCTGCAGATAGCAGCCGATATAGTAACGCCCGCTCTTGGCGGTGGCCATGGCGCCGGCCAGGTTCTCGGCGTGTACGATGCGCTTGGGGAAGAGGTTCAGGTGCATGTCCTGGTAATACTGGTCCAACGGATACATCTCGTCCCAGGTTTTGCCGAAGTCGCGAACCAACTTGCGGTTGGCTTCTTCAAAAGTCTTGGGGTGCCAGATGCGCATGATCGTGTTCATCGGGTGGTCGGCCGAAACGGCGTCGACGCCGATCCACTTGATCTGCATGTCGGTGGCCCACTTGGAGAAGTCCGGTGAGGGACCTGGGTGCTTGACCATGTAGCGGAACTCGTCCGATTCGGGACTGTTCCAGCCGAACTTGTTCCAGCCGGTCTTGATGATCAGGATGTCGCCCTTGCGGATATCGACCACCTTGTGGATCATCTCGGGGGTGTACACGCTGGAGTCGCTGACCAGCTCGGAGATGTCGGCGATGACGCCGGGGCCGACCCATTCATCCAACGGCACCTGGCCGATGGTGCGGCCAGCGGGGTAGAAATGCTTTTCGCCGTCCATGTGGGTGCCCAGGTGGATGCTGGCGTTGCAGATGGAGCCGTTGCGGCCCATGCCGAAGAACTGCCCGCCGACGCGCTTGGTGTAGGTGACGCTCAACGGGATGTAGTTCAGCCACTGCGGAGTCTGGACGCTGAACGGCACGGTCAGGTCGAGCATCTCGGATTTTTGCATGGCACCGAAGAACTCCTCTTCGCTCATGTAGCTGGGGGGCTGGAAGGCGAAGACACGCGCCCAGGCGGTCTCCACTTCCTTGAAGGGGATCGGCATGCAGGAGATCCAGGCACGCTGGTTCTTGAGCTTTTCGATGTCGCCGACGATGGCTTCCACGAACACCAGGTGATGCTTGGGCAGGGTGATGTGGGTCAGCTCGTAATATTCGCCCTGGGGGAATACCTCGTCCCAGGTCTTCCCAGTCTCTTTCTTGAGTTTTTCCTCAGCCAGCTTGAAGTGGTTGTCGTGCATGCGCCGGATGGGGGTGTTCATGGGATGTTCGGCGGTGCCGCAGTCGATGCCAACCCACTTCAATTCCATATCGATGGCCCACTTATAGAAATCCATCGAAGGGCCGGGATGGCGCACGTAGAAGCCAAATTCCTTCGATTCGACACCACCCTGGGCGCCCTGCGAAAACACGTCGGGCTGGTCGTAGGAATATTTGTGGTACCCGGTATTGATGATCAGGATGTCGCCCTTCTTGACCTTAACTTTCTTCTGGATCATTTCCGGCGTAAAGATGCTGTAATCGGACACCATGTCGGAGATATCGGCGACGACGCCCTGGCCGCTCAGGTCGGACAGGGGGATGTCGGCGATGGGACGCGCCCCGGAATGGAATGCGGTCTCGCCGACCAGGTGAGTACCGACGGTGTTGCTCCAATTCAAAATCTGACCGTTTGCGCCTTGCCCGCCGCCATAGGCGCCGGTGACACGCTTGAAAAAGTGGACTTCCAAAGATTTCTCACCCGGCCACGGCGGCGTGAAGATACTGCAGCCCTGGGTCAGGTCGTACATTTTGGCATCCACCAGCATTTTAATAAATTTTTCTCGATCCATTTTTATCTCCTCTTTCACACGAAATTTCAGGCGTAGCCGTACTTTTCAGCAAAAGCGACCAGCGCATCTTCGAAGATGTTTGCCGGTGGGTTGACCACGCCGGCGCCGACCTGCCCGATTCCGGCTTCCTTGTGGGCCACGCCGGTATTCACGCGCGGCAGAATGCCTTTCTCGACGACCTTGCGGATGTCGATGCCAGTTGGGGTGCCCCGGAAATCGAGGGCGGGGATGTTGTAATACTTGTGCTCTGCAAAGGTGATTTCGTACATATCCAGGGTGGTGTTGGTGGCGTCCTTGGCTTCGCCGCCAATGAAGGTTACGATAGCCGGTGCGGCAGCCATGGCAAATCCGCCTACACCTGCAGTCTCGGTCATTGTGCTATCGCCGATGTCAGGGTTGGCGTCTTTATCCGTGAAACCAGGGAAGTAGAGTGATTTCACATGACCGGCGGGTCCAGTAAACCATTGGTCGCCCAGGCCGCTGACCCGGATGCCAAAATCGGTGCCGTTGCGGGCCATGACGGTGACGATTGTGCTGCCGGGAATATTGGCGGCCGCGTCGCATGCAGTCTTGCAGCCGGCCATTACCGGGTTGAGGATACTGAGTTGGTTATCGCCAAGCGCCTTAAGGACGTCTGCGGCTGTGTTCCCATCCTTAGCAAGCTTTGCAATGTAAGGATCGAGGGCTTTCAAGAACAGCAATGAAGCTGATTTTAACCGGTTATGACCGTCGTCGCCCATTTGCAGTGCTTCGGCCAGAGTGGCGCGGATGTCGACCCCACCGCATGCTTTTAATGCCTTGTCCACGGTCGGACCCAAAACATCATTCATCCATTTCAGCCTGGAGAGGACTTCTTCACTGTAGGCGCCCATGCGAAGAACTTTGCCGCGGCCTTCATTGAGGCCGGAATATCCTTTGTTTCCGTGGGTCAGGTTTTCGACGACGTACACCATGAATGAAGGGGCGATCACACCCGCCATTGGGCCGGCAGAATCGTGATTGAGGCAGGGTTCCCATTTAATTTTGCCGCTGGAAAGCAAATGTTCAGCTTCCTGGGTATCTTTCGCTTTCCCTTCGAAGATCAATGCCCCAATCATGGCGCCCTTCATGGGGCCGGCCATGCGTTCCCAGGTGACGGGGGGGCCGGCGTGCAGAAGGAGGTCGTCACGCATGCCAGGGATAACATCAATAGCACGAGCAACACCGGTGACTACCGGCCTGGCTTCCATCATTCGATCAACAGCCTGTTTATTGGCACTCTCAATATCAACCATTTTATTTCCTCCGAAAAATTACTGTCGCCGTGCGCAAAATTCTGCAACACAGCGACAGAGTATTATTTCTGCTTCATCTTTTCCAGGATGGACATCAGGCGTTCGTTGCCACCCGCCGGCGGTTTCCAATCGACGTGCACAGTTGGGGTGCCCTGCGCAACCAGGTTCTCGGCGAAGGATTCGAGGCCCACGTTGATCGCTTCCAGTGGTTTTTGCAACGTCGACAGATCAACAGGAGTCCTCACGACGCTGCTAGCGGTACCCGTGACTCCATCCAGAGCCTGCAGGATGCGACCGGCATAGCGTACCATATCCTCGTTGCTGGGGCTCACCCAGGCTCCGGCGCCCTTTAAGAGCTGCATTTGCTCGTTGAAATTCTGGGGATCTTCGTCGGTGCCGGTTACCACAGCCACAACTTCCAGGTGGCGGCCGTTCTTCTTGGCCAGGGCGCGCGCATCGACGATAGCCGGGGCCAGCTCGCTGGCTGGGTTTGGATGCGATCCATAGCCGATGACCACGTCCAGCATGATGACGGCCACGGAAGGATCGGCGGCCTCTTCCATCAGGCGGCGGATGCGCAGGTCGTTATCCATCATGGGGTGCAGGCGGCCGACCGTAAATTCATCCTCGCCCAGGTCGACAATGGTGTGTTCCTGGCTGACCAGGGAGTTGGGCAGCTTGTTTTCCTTGCGCAAGGGCGCATTGGCGTACATCTTAGGGATGTAGCTTTCGAGGATGTACTGTGCCTCGTAAGCCAGCGTTCCGCCGGAGAACAGGCCGCGCAGGTAACGCTGCCCGGCAGCAAATTTGTCGACTTTCGGGGCTTCAGGTACGCCGAGCTGGTTCTTGTTGATCAGGTCTACGGCAATGCGAGCCGCGTCATCCAGACTGACGGCAAAATAGAGGTTGTCGAGCTGGAAAGCGGAAATCGGGCGGCCAACGAAGCACACCACCACCGGCTTGCCGGCTTTCTTGGCGGTCTTCAGCACTTCGTCGGCAACCTTGGGCGCCGGCGGCTTGGAGACCAGGACGATCACCTTGGTTTCCGGGTCGCGGCTGAGGGCATCCAGACCCATCAAGAAGGTCACGGCGCCGACTTTTTCGGTCAGGTCGCGGCCGCCGGTGCCGATGCCGTAAGAGATGCCGCCACCGAGCTGGTGAACGCGGGAAGTGACCTGCTGCAGGCCAGTGCCGGCAGCCGCCACCACGCCGATGGGGCCAAAACGGCACTTGTTGGCAAAGCCCAGGCCGATACCGCGCACTACGGCGGTGCCGCAGTCGGGACCCATCACCAGCAGACCTTTTTCGGAAGCCATCTGCTTGAGTGAGATTTCATCTTCGACGGACACGTTATCACTGAAGAGAAATACGTGCTTGCCATTGCGCAGCGCTTCGCGCGCCACACCGGCAGCGTACCGCCCGGCAACGGATACGAGTACCCAGGATGAATCGGGAAGCATCTGGTTGGCGCTTTCGATGCTTTGGGGGCGGTGTTCCCCGCTGGACTGCTTTTTGCGCTGGGTGAGCAGCTCGTCCAGCTTGCCAATCGCGGCGACTGCATCCGACTCAACTGCCGCGCGCACGACAACAACCAGGTCATCCGGTTTGGCGGCATTTACTTCGGGGGAGAGGAGATTAATATGGGCCAAAAGCTCCTTATTGCTCTCAGTTCCCATTACAACTCCGGCATCTTCAACATTCGCCTGATCGGCCAGCAGCCGCTGGACGTTCATGAGAAATGCCGAGTCGTAATACACGCCTGACCGGATCTCAGCTTTAATAACCGACATCATTACCTCCGTTTGAGAATGCTTGACTGAACAAGTGCGTTAAGGCGCAATGTCCAGGTTCATACGTCTCTTCAGTTTTAGAAAAACCGCTTGAAATGATTTTTAATGCCAAGGCTTCACCTGCGGAAAAAGGAATACTTTTTCCATATTTTGTCTCTCCGGAATTTAAAACAGCTTACCATCCGGAGGGGAATACACTAACAGGGAACCAATCACTAAACAGCGTGTGTGAGTAATAAATCCTATGATGACGGCGTTTTCTGGAAATAAGCACGCTGGAAGAAAGCCTATTTAAAGCACTTGATTATTATAGCAATTGAAATTGGCAGAGTCAATTGAAGGTTATCAGACAATTAACATGATATTCTTACCCTGTGGTATGACAATCTCATCTTTTATCCAGGCCAACCCGGAGTTTTGTTGGGTTGCTGGCGAGTCGATGGTTGGTAGCAGGCTACGGCATTTTGATATGGTACAATTTAACATCATTTCAGGAGGAGCATTCATGGAAACCTGCGACGTATGTCGTAAAGAGATTGACCGCGGCTATAAAAATATCAGCGTCTATTCGGCGAAGATCGTCAAGCGTGGCGTCTCGAAGGAGAAAATTGGCCCCTCCAGTGTGGTGAGCGAATACGGCAAAATCTCACAGATCGAAGTCAAAGCGTGCAACCGACACGTGCGCGGATTCTGGGTCCAGCGTCTCATCCCGGGTTTCATTGCCCTGATTTTGCTCACCATCCCAATGATCACCCTGGTTTCGCTCATTCCGATCTGGACCGCCGACAACCGGGTGCAGTTATTCCTGGCGGGCGTGATCCTGGCACTTATCCCGGTCATTTTCCTGGTCCGGCGAATCACTTACGACGGCTATATTGCAGGCCTCTTATCGCTCAAACCTCGCCAGGGTGAGGAGGGTTACGATTATTTTGGCCGGGCAAGGTACCGGCGAATCATGCGCAACCTGGCAAAATTGGATGCAATGGTCGGCAACGATAAGTCAAAGTAATTAATCTTAAAATCAAAGCCGGCNNGCCGGCTTTGATTTTAAGATTAAGTTTTTAGGTTAGGCTGCGTTTCTCCCGATCGTAGTTCTGGCCGAGAAAGGCGGGAACACGGGAGCGCCGGAAAGTGAAAAGCATGACCAGGATGGTTGCCAGGTAGGGCAGCATGAGCAGGAACTGGTACGGAATGCCGAAACCGCCCACCTGTGCGGTGGAGGCCAGGCTGTCGATGCCCGCAAAGAAGAACGAGCCGTAAAGGATATTGAGGGGTGAAAATCCGCCGAAGAAAGTGAGGGCGATGGAGATCCAGCCGCGGCCAGCGACGATATTCGGCGTGAAGGTACCGGCGAACACCATGGGCAGGTAGGCTCCGGCAAGGCCCATCAAGGCGCCACCGGCGATTGCCGAAATATAGCGCCAGCGGGCCACGTTCACGCCCAGGCTGTCGGCGGCCATGGGGTTCTCGCCGACCGAACGCATTTCCAATCCCAGGCTGGTCTTATACATGAAGTACCACAGGAAGATCGACAGAAGAATGGAAACGTAGACCAGTGCATTTTGCTTGAACAAGATATCCCCCAAGAACGGGATCTGGCTCAGGAGGGGGATGGGCACGTCGCTCAGGGTGGCGATGCGGGGTAGGATGGGAGTGATGCCGAGGGCAAGCTTCGGGATGAGGGTGTGCAGTCCGAAGCCGATAAAAAACAGCGCCAGGCCGATCACGAATTGGTCCATTTTGATGGTGGTGGTGAAGTAAGCCAGCGCCAGTCCAAACAAGCCCCCGCAAGCCAGCGCCGCCAGCATGCCCAGGGGCGTGCTGCCGGTCTGAAAGCTGACCAAGAAGCCGACGGCAGAGCCGAGGAGCATGATGCCTTCCTGAGCCACGTTGAACACCCCGGTGCGGCCTCCCAGCATTGTTCCCTGGGCTGCCAGAACAAAGGGCACCATGTACAGGAAAATTAGTTTTAAGAAGCCTTGAAGTTGGGCTATAAAATCCATTGCTCAGCGCCTCCTGATTTTTACACGGTCCGAAAGGAGCACAAACAGCAAAATGAGCGCCTCGACGATGTAAGCCATTTCAACCGGAATGCTCATCGTACGCTGCATGGCGCTGGCGCCCACTTCCAGGACGGCGATGAAGAAGGCCACGAACGGCACCGCCAGGTTGTTGCCCTTAGCGATCAGCCCGATGATCAAGCCTAAAACGAGGAAGTTCGATTGAAAATCCTTGATAAGCCGGTGCTGGTATCCGGAGACTTCGATAACGCCTGCAAGCCCTGCCAGGGCGCCGGCGATTACCAGCGAAAGCATGAACATGCGTTTGACGTTGATGCCGAAGACTTTGGAAGCGCGCGGGTTGGCTCCGGTGGCGACCATCTCGTAACCGCTGGTCGTGCGATTCGTATAGATATAAACTCCGATGGCCACCAGGATGGCGATGATGATGCCGGAATGCAGCGGGGGGTTGTCCATGAGCATTGGCAGCCAGCCGCCTTCGCCGATGGGGATTGTTGTCGGGTGACCGGCAACCGGGTCCTTCCAAACCTCACTGGCGATATAGTCGATCAACTGAAAGGAGACAAAATTCAACAAAACAGTCGAGAGGATTTCATTAATGTTAAACTTGTACAACAGCCAGGCTGGGATCAGTCCCCACAAGGCGCCGGAGAGAACCCCGGCGATGAAGACCAGCGGCAGCAGGATCGGGGCAGGCAGGTTCGAGAACAGAATCCCGACTGCCGTCGCGCCGATGCCGCCCACGATCATTTGGCCTTCGCCGCCGATGTTGAATTTGCCCGTGGCCAGGGGGATGGTAAACGCCAGAGCCTGGAGCATCAATGGGCAAAACTTAAGCAGGGTTTGGACGATCCCATTCGTAGTCCGAAAAGACGTAAACAGGATGGTCTCGATGGCTTTGAGCACGTCGTACCCCATCAGGCCGATCAACAGCCCTACCGCGGCAAGCGCCAACGCCACGGCAATCAGGTAAGGGACTATCTTGTTGAGCGTGCGGGAATACGGGTTCGTTCTGGGGATAGCTTGCTCACGCGTCTGTACGGACACCGCTCATCATCCTTCCTATCTCATATTTTTCAAATTGACTGCGTTCCAGAACGCCAACAATTTCGCCACGATATAGAACCGCAATCCGGTTGCACAGGAGCAGCAGCTCGTCCAGGTTTTCCGAAATCAGCAGGGTTGCCATGCCTTGTTTTCTATGTTCCAGCAGCCGGGTATATACAAAGTCGATTGAGGGAATATCCAGCCCGCGGGTGGGGTTGTGGGCTACAAGCAGCTTGCATGGGCGTGAGAAGGCTCTGGCGACCACCACGCGCTGGATGTTTCCGCCGGAGAGATTGGCGCCGGTATCGCCTGGCCCTTGGGCTTTGATTTGGTATTCGGAGATCAGGCTGCGTGCCGAGGAAAGGATTGCGCCGAGATCCATGAAACGCTTGCGGCTGTAGGGCGATTGCTTGTGAAAGCCCAGGATTAAGTTCTGCGCTACGCTGGCCTTGGGCAAGAAGCCATCCCGCAGACAGTCCTCGGGGATGTAGGCAATCCCCGATTCGAGTAGTTCGCTGGTGGCGGTTTTGCTGATATTGCGGCCTGAGAATAAGACTGAACCGGAGGATGCCGGCTGGACGCCGAGGATTACCTCGGCCAGCTCTTTTTGACCATTATCTGCGACTCCAGCAATCCCGCAGATTTCACCGGCATGAATTTCCAGGGCGATGTCTTTGATCAAGGCACGACCTTCGTCGTTAGCCAGGGTAACTTTTTCGAGGCACAACGCCACATCCGAGGAGACCGGCAGGGCCGATTCCTCGAGGCCGCGTTGAGAAAAGACAACGCTTTCTTGAATGTTAAGCTCCTCGCCGACCATACCCCGCACGAAGGCTTCCTCGGACGATTCCTCACGCTTGAGGGTCATCACGTTCTGACCGTTGCGCAGGACGGAGATACGGTCGCAGACGCTGAGCACTTCTTTCAACTTATGGGTGATGAAGACGATGCTCAATCCCTCCTTGACCATGACGCGCAGGGATTGGAAAAGGTTATCGACTTCCTGGGGGGTCAGGTTGGTGGTCGGCTCATCGAGAATCAGAACCTCGACCCCGCGGTAGAGCGCCTTAAGAATTTCAACCTTCTGGCGCACCCCCATCGGCAGGTCTTCGATCATCGCGTTCGGATCGACATCGAGGCCAAAGCGGGTGCACAGCTCGCGGATCTTCTTTTCTTCCTCCGCAAGTTTCAGTCGGTATTTGCTTTTAACCTCCGTCCCCAGGATCACGTTTTGCAGGACGGAGAAAGTCTTTATCTGAAGGAACTGCTGGTGGACCATGCCAATTCTTTGCTGGATGGCGTCTTTTGGCGAGTGGATTTCCACGCGTTTGCCGTGCAGGATGATCTCACCAGAATCGGCCTTGTAAAGGCCGAACAGGATATTCATGAGCGTGGTTTTACCCGCGCCGTTGCCGCCCAGGAGACCATGGATCTCCCGGGCGGCCAGCGCAAAATTGACATCCTTCAACGCAGCATTCGTCCCGAAGGACTTATTAATGCCCTTTAGTTCAAGGATGGTTTCTTCTGTCATCGGTGCCTTATTTGATGGGTGTAATATCCTTCACGACCTTGATCGAGCCGCTCTTCACGTTGTCGACCAGCTTCTGCATGTCAGTGCTGAGCTGGGCGTCCACGTTCTTGAGGGGGAACTGCACGGCGACGCCGGTAGCAAAGCCGAGCGGATAGGTTGTGCCATTTTCGCCCTTCATAATCTTGCCGACGATTTCTTTCATCGGGCCTTTGAAATCATACAGCAGGGACGTGATGTAATTCTTAGGAGCGAAGTTGGTCTTGTCGATGTATTTTGCAGTAACCAGGATGTGGCCGCCTTCGGGATCCTTGGCTTTTGCAGCCTCGAACACGCCGAAGATGCCCAGGTTGAGCGAGCAGATGATCACGTCGACGCCGTCGGCGAGCATGGCGTCGGCAAGCTGACGGCCCTTGGTCGGGTCGTTAAAGTCACCAGTCCAGACCTTCTTGAAGTCGACCGTGACGCCCAGGTCTTTGATGGCCTGTTCGACAGCGTGGACTTCAGCGTAGGAGAAGGGCAGGGTCTGCCCGCCGATGTAGCCGATCTTGCCGGTCTTTGTGGCCTTGGCCGCAATGGCGCCGATGGCATAGTAGCCGGTGTGGAAGTTGCGGTCGATCAGCCAGAAGTTGGTGGGTGCCCCGGCAACGTCCGAGTCGCCTTCGGCGATGAAAACGACATTGGGAGTCGTCTTGGCCAGGGCGAGCGTCTGGTTCAGGAACTGGCTGCCGTGGGTCCAAATAATGTTGTAGCCCTGGTCGATATATTCGCGCATGGCGCGGTCGATATCGGGAACGGCGACGCTTTCAGAATAGGTGATGTCAACGCCCAATGAGGTCTTGACCTCGGTGAGACCGAGATACCCCAGGGTATTGTAGTCAGCGTCGGTAATGACACCGGGGAACAACGCAGCCATTTTCCAGGTCTTGGCAGGAGCCTGGGTGCTGGAGGCGGGCGCTGCAGTGGGGGCTTGCGTGGCCGCAGGGGCGCAGGCCGAAGCCAGGATGGAGAGCAGAACCAGCACAATCACCACGGAATACAACTGTTTACGCATATGCATTCTCCTTTTTAATCGTTTGGGGATTTTGGAGCAATGGGACAGCGGCAGAAACTGTCCGATCTTCCAGGCCGTTTGGTGCAAAAAAGATTATAACATATCGAGAATCAATAAAAACCCGACGAATATCACTCATTGTCGGACAAGTGACATATAACGGGCAAGGGGGCGCGCTTATTCACTTGAATATTCTTCCTGGCTAAAATAAACTAGGCCATGTGATTCACCCTGCGCGAGAAGCCATTTTTGTCCTCCCCTCATCGTGGTAGAATCCAATTCGCCAATCCCAAACCCATAAGGAGTAATCAGGTATGAAACTAGAACCTCCCGAGAAAGTCAGTGTCGAGAAAATCGAGCTGGACGTTCGAGAAATCGAGCCGCTCTTGCAAGGTACGCCGATGAACCTACCGCCGTGGCCAGACGCGATGATCACCTTGCGCGACGGGCGCATCCTATATATCCGCCAGGCCAAGCTGGAAGACGCGCCATTAATGCTGGAGTACATGGAAAGGGTCATGCACGTCGAGCGCGATTTCTACGACATTGTCGGAGCGCGCGTTTACTCTGAGATCCTGGGTTGGACTCGCAAGCGCATGAAGGACCCCTTCCAGCTTGTGGGCCTGATCGACGGCGAATGGGCCGGGTTTGCCAACGGCCGCATTGCGACCAAGGACCTGGGGATCAGCCTGCACACCATGACCTTTGTCCGCCGCGGCCGCCTCGGCTATGCCATGTATTACGCCAAGACGGCGTACGCGCTGGATGTTGCCGGCTGCAAAGAATGGTGGTCGACGTTCGAAAGCTACAACGGCTGGAGAATGGCTGGCCTGGAAATGGCACAGCCTACCAAACCCTACCCGGAAATTCAACACGAACTGGGTGGCGCCCGTGTCTATTACGTTACGAAAGAAATGTGGGACAGCGGCCTCAAGAACTTCACCAAGGAAATGATGGGCGCTGAGATGAGCTTCAACGTGCCCGACGAAGTAAAGAAGGCCAATGCTGTCTTCCGCGTCCCGGCTGAGCTCACCATCTAAAGGCCGTCCGAAATCTAGACATTGAATTAACAGGTAGTTCGCAAGGGCACGGGGGATTTTCTGAGAAACAATGTAAATTCTCTCCCCCGTGCCCTTACGTTTCGGGCTGCCTCTCGTTTCGTAGTAAAATGATTAAAACCCTGGAGAGGCCGGATGAATTTTGACACTCCCACCATCGCAATTGTTGCGGCAATCGCTATCTTCTATTTAAAGCTGGCCTACATGCAGTGGCGAAAGGCGCGCGGAGCGGCTAAAAAGGCGAACCTGGCTATGGCCAAAGCCAGAAAACAGGGTAAAACTCCCAAATTGCCCGAAAAGCCAGCCGCCGAGCGATTCTCGATACAGGTGATTAGCTGGTACCTGGTAGGTGGGACGATGCTGCTGGTAATCCTGGGCCTGGCATTGCGAGGGAACCCGCTTAACTTTACAGCGGACATAGTCTCCTTGTGGTGGGTGCCCGTGGCGGCCGGGATTGTGGGGCTGGCCTTTGCAATCAAGTAGCAATCAGGCCAAACCGGGGACGAGCGATGCCAGCTTGAGCACGGTCATTCGGTCGCGCAGGTAATGGGCGGCGGCCAGGGCGGCGTTTACGTCCGTGGGGGTGAGTTGGAGATCGGCCGGCTTAACCGGGAAATTGAGCACTTGCAGGATGTTTTCAATCTCCTCGCGCTCGGGCACGGCTCGAGCTATTTCTAAAATTTCCTCCCAACAATCGACTAACCTTAGCTTCAATTCATCCCAACGAACTTCTTCCAGTTCCAAGAAGCGCTTCTGCTCGGCGACGATCCGTTCGACGCTGCGGCTGTAGTACTGGCTGATTTTGCGTAAACCGATGCCGTGGTTGGGCAGGGGGGCGTTATTAGTAATTTTTCGGACCGAAGCAAACGAGCGCTGGCGCATACGGGAGTAATATTCGGCGACCAGCAGGGCGGCAAATCCGACCTTGGTCCCGTGCAGCAGCGGCGGGCGGCCCTCCCAGAGCATCTTCATTTCCCAATAATGCGCCAGGTGGTGTTCGGCGCCGGAGGCAGGGCGAGAGCTGCCGACCCGGGCCATATTCAGTCCCGATTCGAGTTGGCATTCCATCAGGACCTGAATCCCGGCCGGCTCGCGGGCAGCAATGGACCCGGCAGCCTGGATGCAGCGCTGCAAGGCATGGCGGGCGCGGCCGGCAACGGCTTTATCGTAAGGCTCGTCCCAAAGCAGGCTGCCAAGTTTCCAGTCCGCCAGGGCGGTATATTTGCCGAGCATGTCGCCGAAACCGGCGGAGATCATTTCGGCGGGAGCGGCGCACAGGGTATGCAGGTGGGCAAAAACGCCCAAGGGAAGCTGGCCGGGGAAAGACTGTTTTAAATCCGCGACGACCAGCGGGGAGGTCGGAGAGGTATAGGCATCGACGCTGGGGGCGGTTGGGACAGATATGAACGGCCTTCCCAGGCAGCGGCTGGCAAAGCGGACGACGTCAGTAACCGTTCCAGAGCCAACGGCAACGAAAACATTCGCCAACGGATCGGCAGCCGTCAGCACCTGCAGGATGGCTTCGCCGCCGGCCACCAGGGGGAAGCCTTCGAGGATTGTAAGAACGCCTTTCATTCCCGCGGCGAGCAGGGTCGTTTCGGCGGAACGCCCCAGGACCGAGTAAGTAATTGGATCGGCCACCAAATGGAAGGATTTAAAACCGCGCGCAGCGCAGTGATCTGACAATGCGGCTAGCACGTCGGATCCGATCAATACTTGAGGGAGGTCTTTGGAGTCCAATGTTCGTCCGAATAATAATCAGACCAGCTCGAGAGTCCCGAATTCGATCCCGCAGTTCTGAAAATCGTTCTTGAGCGCGTCTAGAAGGTCATCGGGAATGCTTTTGACCACCAGGCGGACGGCGTAACTTCCATCCGGGAACGTATCGTTGACGGAGCGCAGGATGTTGCCGCGGCGGTTCGAGATCAGGCTGGCGAGAGTCATCAGAACGCCCGGGCGGTTCGAGCTGGATGGTGCAGCGATATTGATCGTGACGTAACCCAGGTTGGCCTTGGTGATGCCGAAATGATCGAGCTGAGCGACGATGTCTTCGAGCCGTATGGCTCCTCCGCCCACGGAGGCATAAAGATCTTCCAGGCTGGCGCAGGAAAGGCGCTCGAGCAGGTTGTCGGTCTTGTCTCGTTCGAGGGCCTGTAAATCTTCCAGGGTGACCAACCCGCGACTGGCAAGGATGGTTTTGAGGATTTGGCGTCCCTGTTCGGCTGCATTGCGCAGTGCTACGGTATCCAGTACGGCACGCAGGAGCTGTGCGGTGGATGCATTACAGTACAGCAGCCATTCCTCAGAGGGGGTAATGCGGTCGCCATGGGTGATTACCTCGACAACGTCTCCGGGCTTGACGTGATCGAACAATTTGGCCGGGCTGGCATTGACCTCGACAGCGCTGATCTTATCTAGCAAGAACTCCTGCTGGATCGAGGCGATGGCATCCAGCACCGTTGACCCTTCGGGCAGAAAGCGCGCTCCGCCGGTCGGGGTGAGGATTTCGATGGGGCGGTAATTGGAGATATCCTTGCCGTGCTGCAAAGCATAGACCACGCCCCACAGGTTTTCGCCTTCCATCTCATCGGTAGCAATGGCTACCTCGATTGCACCGACTTCTGGCAGCCAGGCGGTAAGCTGAATGGCGCGGTAACCGTTCTGCGGGCTGGCGATAAAATCGTCGGACCGAGATTGGTCCAAATAGGCGCCGAAATAACGATTAACACTTCCCACCAGGCGGTAGCAAGCGAATTCATCGGCGCTGTCGACGATCATGCGGAAACTGACCAGGTCGTTCACCGCCGAGAAAGATCCCAGGGAGGTCTTGCGCGAGCGCGCCATGCGGCGTAGTTTCTGCCAGGCCTGCCAGTATCCATTGACAATGATCTCGATCCGGCCGTCGACGCCAGCCTCTTCCATGATCCGGCCCAACTCAGTAATTACTGGATTAATGAAATCGGGATTGAGGCGGGGGTCGCGGTCGACGCGCGACTTAACGTAGGCAAAGGTCTGCGGCTCGTAATGCGGGAAGGCCATGTCCTCCAGCCAGCGGCGCCATTTATAGCAATTGAGGATTCCGGCCAATTTACCATAGGCGCGGATGGCCTCTTCTGCTTTCTTGCGGCGCTTCTCCTCGGGCATGAATTCGAGGGTCATGACGTTGTGGCTCTTATCGGCCAGCTTGACCAGGAAGACAGCCGGGTCGCGGAACATGGCGATCTTGCGCAGCGTCTCGAGCTCGCGCGAGCGCCCGTCGCGGGGGGCGCTCAGCTTGGTCACACCATCGATGATGTAGGCCACCTCCTCGCCCAGGGCGCCGGGGAACATGGCGCGAACCTGGTCAAGGGTGCCGCCGCTGTCCTCCACGCTATCGTGGAGCAGGCCGGCAATTGTCCAGGCTTCGTTGCACACCAGGTGGTCTAAAAAAGCGGCGACCCATCCGCAGTGTGTCTCGAAATAGGGTTCGCCGCTCAAGCGTTTCTGTCCAGCGTGCATCTGTTTGCCCCAGTTGAAGGCAAGGGCTATAGCCTCGGTGCGGGGCACGAAGGGACCAACCAAGAACTCGTCCGTGAGCTTCGGCCGGATTTCATTTATGGTTTGGATCTTTACCATTGCCGAATTATACACCACAGAAATTGGTGAGTTTATTGAATGTTGAAGGTAGGTTATTTTTCACCACAGAGTCACAGAGGCACTGAGAAAACCTTTTTTAAAGAATAAGGTTTTCTCAGTGCCTCTGTGACTCTAGTATATTATTATAAAAGGGA
>DBMK01000034.1 GCA_002298885.1 Anaerolineaceae bacterium UBA700 | reverse complement strand
ATTTGTGTGTTTTTGGGGTGCGACGCACCCCAAAAACACACAAATCCCCCTCCGAGCAAGTCGGAGGTTCTTATGACGGATGTTGTGATAGCGGGGGTGGGGCAGGTGCCGGTGGGGGAGCATTGGGACGTGTCGCTGCGCAGGATGGCCAGCCGGGCCGTGCGGGCGGCGATCAAGGACGCCGCTGGCTTGCAGCCGCAGGCCATGTACATCGGCAACTACCTGGCGCCGATGGTCTCGCACCAATCCAACCTGGGGGCGCTGCTGGCGGATGAGTCCGGGCTGACCGGCATCGAGGCCTACACGGCCGAGGCGGCCGGGGCGTCGGGTGCGGCGGCCTTCCACCTGGGGTACCTGGCGGTGGCCTCGGGCTATGTGGACGTGGCGGTAGTGGTGGGCGTCGAGAAATACAACGACATGGTTGGGGCGCTGCCCGAAGCGGCAGTGGCCCAATCCGAGGATTACGACTACGAAATGGTCAACGGCCTGACCCCAGTGGGGCAGGCGGCGATCCTGACCCATCGGTATTTATATCAGTACGGTGTGCCGCGCCAGGCGCTGGGCGAATTCCCAGTGCTGATGCACGCCAACGCGGCCAACAACCCGTTTGCCGTGTACCGCAAGCCGATCAGCCGCGAGGCGTATGCTAAAGCGGACGTGGTGGCCGACCCGCTCAATATGTTCGACGTGGCCCCGTATAACGACGGGGCGGCGGCGGTGATCCTGACCCGCCCGGAGCTGGTCGCCAGCCCGCAGGCGCTTGGGCATGCCCTGGTGCGGGTGACCGGCTCGAACCTGGCGATCGACACCCTGGCCATGCACGACCGGCGCGACCCGCTCGAGTTCGAGGCGGCCCGACGCTCGGTGGAGCGCGCCTGCCGCCAGGCGGGAATCATGCCCCAGGACGTGGATTTCTTCGAGCTGTGCGACGCCTTTTCGCTGTATGCCGCCCTCAGCCTGGAGGCGGCCGGTTTTGCCCGCCGCGGCGAGGGCTGGAAGCTGGCCCTGGACGACGGGCTGTCCCCGAAAGGCAAACTGCCGATCAACACCCTGGGCGGGCTGAAGGGGCGCGGCAACCCGTTGGGCGCCACCGGCGTGTACCAGCTCGTCGAGGCGGCGCTGCAACTGCGCGGCCAGGCCGGCGCCGGTCAGCTCGAGCGCCACCGCCGCGCCCTGGTCCAGGCCCTCGGCGGCCCCGCCGCCACGGCAGTGACGCATGTATTAGAAGTTTACAGTTTATAAGTCTACAGTATACAGTTTACAGTTTAAAACCTTTCCGCGAATTACGCGAATGGGAACGAATGAACACGAATATTTATAAAATAATTAGTGATCTTTCGTTTTTTATTCGTGTAATTCGTGGAAAGTTTTTTAAACTGTAAACTGTGAACTGTAAACCGCATTCTGATAGTTATTGAGGGATTGAAAATACTCATTCTGATAGGATTTGATAGCCTCGCGGCCTTAGACTTTGCACAGTTCATCGAAAGCAGGAGACTTATTCATGGAAATTCCACGTCATTGGAGATTAAGAAAACAACGCTACGCCCTGGTGGGCGAAGTTTGCCCGCACTGCGAGGCCAAGATCTTCCCGCCGCGGGATGTGTGCCCCTACTGCGGTGGTGAGGCCAAGAACGAGTACGCCTTTAGCGGCAAAGGCCAGGTATATTCCTTTACTGTAATGCACGATGCCCCTTCCGGATTCGAAGATACTCTGCCCTACACCGTAGCCCTGGTCAAGCTAGAAGAAGGCCCCATGGTCACTGCCCAGCTCACCGACCTGGGCGAACAATCCGTGCAGATCGGCATGCCGGTCGAGATGGTCACCCGCAAGATCCGCGCCGATGCGGGGGATAAGGGGATGTTGATTTACGGGTATAAGTTTAGACCGGCAGTTTGAACTATTGATATCTTGATGAATAATAAGCGCTCTCCGGAATGGAAGGGCGCTTTTTTTATTTCCTTATGATTTACATTATGCTACAATCAATTCAGGTCCAATCGAATTATGGAAAGAACACCAATTTCTCCAGACTTGATCAGCGCATTTTGCCAGAAGTATCATATTCGCCGGCTGGCTTTTTTTGGTTCGGTTGTTCGGGATGATTTCAGGCCGGAGAGTGATATTGATGTTCTGGTGGAATTCGAGGACGGGTATACACCAGGATTGGATTTCTTTCTGATAGAAGCCGAACTCTCAAAATTATTGGACCGTAAAGTCGATCTTCAGACAAAAAATTTCCTGAGTGCAGACATTCTAAAAAATGCTCTTTCCGAAGTGGTGAAAGTATATGAGCAGGCGTGACCCTGAAATTGCGTTGCGCCAAATTCTTTTACACGCGAAAGAGGCTGTTGAGCTTTTGCATGGAAAAATGCGCTCCGACCTTGACAACGACCGCCTGTTGAACCTGGCATTAACGAGGTTGTTAGAAATCATTGGCGAAGCGGCCAATCGCGTTCCTGACTCGGTTTAAGCGAAATACTCATATCTGCCTTGGCTTCAAATGATCGGCCTTCGAAACCGGTTGATTCATGGATATGATAATGTCGATTTTGACATCCTTTGGTCGATTGTTACCCAGGACTTACCAGGATTGATTGCTCAACTTGAAAGTATCCTGGAAACGAAATGACATATCACAGGTTAATAGAATTATAGAAGGATGTAAATATTCTGATTTTTTGTGTGATCGGATTTACGGGTATAAGTTTAGACCCGCGGTTTGAACGATCGAGATCTTGAAGAGAAATGAGCGCTCTCCTAATTGGGAGGGCGCTTTTTGTTTTCCTGGTTTACAATATGATTATGAATCGTTTGATCGTCCCGGTGGTTAAAAAAGTAAATTTACGGCAAATGAGAAATGATTTTTCTTATTGGCAAGGACAACCTTACCAAGCGCGAATTGACGTTCTGGAGGAAATCCGCCGTGAATATCACAGCCTGGTGAATTTGCATACGAAGGATATCGCCAATGTTCAACCAGGATTTCAAAGAGTTTATCGAATCGTTAAACGCTAATCAAGTCCGATACCTAGTGATCGGCGGGTATGCAGTAGCGCTGCATGGACACCCGCGTTACACCAAAGATTTGGATGTTTGGGTAGAATGCAACCCTGACAACGCAACGGCATTGATAAAAGCACTGGGGCAGTTTGGCATGGGTTCATTGGGATTAACCGTAGATGATTTTTTAGTGCCTGACCAAGTTGTCCAGCTCGGTTACCCGCCAAACCGGATCGACATTTTGATGGGAGTCTCAGGGATTGAGTTTGGAGATTGTTTTCCGCATCGCATCAAAGTAATGTTGGACGGTGTAGAAGTAAACTTTATTGACCTTGAGAATTTGAAGAAGAATAAGAAAGCATCGGGAAGATTGCAAGACCTGGCGGATGTGGAAAACCTGGAGTAGGGCTACATATTCTTGTTGATTCACGATACGAAGATCTACTATAAGATTGTTAGGAGCAAGGCCGGGGCGTCCCGGAAGGTCCGGCGATGACGCTGCTAAGGGTGACAGACAAGCATCCAGAGGCAGCATTGGATGCCGCCAGGCTCAAAGAGTGATGAAAATATTCTGGTTTTTTGTGTTATCGGATTTACGGGTATAAGTTTAGGCCGGTGTTGGCTCATTGAGGTAAAAAATCAAGTAATTGAGAAGCGCTCTCCTTTATAAGGAAGGGCGCTTTTGATTTATTAATTGGAAGGGCTGGCGATCGACTTCCACTGGTGCGTCCTGATCTAATTTTACTGATCTCTTCGTAATTTCTCGCGTTCTTGATCCCATAGTTTTGTAAATCGTTCAAAGACGTCCGCAATGATTTCAAGTTCTTTTTCTGAGTAACTTGAAATCAACTCATCTTGACCTTTTCTCGCCGATTCAAACCATGACGCAGCTTTTTCAGCACTCGATTTCGCAGGAACAATGAGAGTCCCGCGGCGATCATCAGGATTAGGTCGTCGCTCGATTAAGCCGACTTTTTCGAGCCGATCAAGCATGGCAGTCGTCGCACCTGAAGTGAGACGAGTATGCCTGGCAAGTTCAGAGGGTGTGGAAATGCCTTTAAGGAATAAAAGCCTGAGGCATTCCATATCGGTTGCGTTGAGACCCACCCATTCGTTCATGGCGTTTCGGAACAGCGTCAATTGAACGCCATAATCTCTGACCGCATTCAGAGCTCGTTTCTTCAAATCTGTCTTTGTGGAATTGGTCATAAATACCCTTGACATTATCTTTATTATGAAGTATCTTTATTATATAGCTAAATTCCTGCATATGCAAGGGTTGTGTCCTTCGAAGCAAGGTGCAAAACCAGGATTTACCTCTTCAAGGATTTGGCTCGAGTAAAAGCAAGATTTCGAATCTAATTCAATATAAGGAGTTTCTTATGAGTACAAATAAGGCAACGCAAAAAACCGCTGAGAGCACCGCTGCGAATAATAAGGCGTCCCAAGGATTCACGAATGAGGAAAAAGCCGCGATGAAGGAGCGTGCCAGAGAGCTAAAGGCGGAAGCGCGCGCGAGCAAGAACAAGGAGGAAGGGGAGAATGCTGTCCTCGCGGCGATTGCTGCCATGCCGGAACCGGATCGCAGCATGGCAGCCCGGCTTCATGAGATCATCAAAGCTAATGCGCCAACCCTCTCGCCAAAAACCTGGTATGGAATGCCAGCCTATGCCGACAAGGATGGCAATGTCATCTGCTTCTTCCAAAATGCGTCAAAATTCAACGCGCGGTACGCAACACTTGGCTTCAATGATAGAGCGAAACTTGACGAAGGCGCTATGTGGCCGACCGCCTACGCTTTGAAAGAGTTGAATGCCGCAGAAGTGGCAAGGATCGTTGCGCTCGTGAAGAAAGCGGTGAGTTGAAGTTCGTAGGGTGGGTTCGTTTTTGAACCCACCAACCCGACGCACTCAGAATGGTGTGATCACCCTCCCGAAGGACACCAGGACGGTGTAGCACCGCCCGCCAGGGCAGGTAAAAGCGATCGCACCCTACTAACTGCATTTCGAGCATAACAGCCAAAAATGAGGGGGATTGGCGACCTGCATTCTGTAATGCAGGTCTTTTTTTGTCCACTGAAAAACTTAACCCTTCTCTCCTTTGGCCTGATTATTCAACTGGATCGCGCACCAGGGGACAGGTCATGCAATGCCCACCTCCTCGCCCCTTGCCCAGCTCAAACCCGGGAATCGGGATGACCTCGATGCCTGCCTTGCGCATCTTGGCAATCGTGTGTGTGTTGCGCTCGTACGAGATGATCACCCCCGGCTCCAGGGCCAGGGTGTTGTTAGCATCGTCCCACTGCTCGCGCTCCATCTGGTACTGGTCGCCACCAGTTTCGATAACGGTCAGACGCTTTACATGAAGTGCGTCGGAGACAGCCGTGATCAAGTCTTTTTCGACACGCACGTCGAAATCCCCGGCTTTTTTCCCGGGTCGCAGGCTGATTGGACGGATCTGGTTGACCACTTTCGGGAAGATGGTGACTTTATCCCGGTCGAGCAGGGTGAACACGGTATCCAGGTGCATGTGGGCACGATCCCGTGTCATAACGCAGGCAATCACTCTCTCAGCGCTGCCCTTCGTAAATAGCGCATCCGCGATCTGCTCGATCATGCTGCCCTGCGTACGCTCCGACATCCCGATCAATACGGTGCCCTTGCCGATTGGAAGCACATCCCCCCCTTCCAGGGAGGAGCGACTGAAGCTCTCCATACTGAAGACCCCATCGGTAGCATTCGGATACCAAAAGGCGAAACCAGCGTTCTGGAACATGGGATGGTAATGGTAGATGACGAACATATTCAAGGATTCCCGGCGCCGGGCAGGCCAGTACATGGGGTTAACTGACACGCCATCGAAGATCCAGCAGGATGAGTCGCGGGTGAACAGGGTATTGGGAAGCGGCGGCAGGATGAAGCGGTTCAGATCATCCAGGGCGGCCGCATGCAGCGAGATTCCCCCATATTTTCCCCAATCCAGGTTCGTCTCCCCGGCGGTCAAGCCGCCTATCAGGTATTTGGCCAGGGTTTTAGGCGCCAATCCCCAGAGGAAGGCACGGATTTCATCCACCAGCGCCCAGCCAACTGTGTATTCGGTGGCGACCTGTTCGATGACGAACCGGCGGGCTTCATCGCTGGCAGCGAGCGCTTCACGGAGCAGATCCTGAACGGTATAAACTTCGGTCCCCCGCTCGCGCATGCAGGCGACGAACTGATCATGTTCCCATTGAGCGCGTTCGACCCACAAGACATCATCAAAAAGTAGCTCGTCGTGGTTTGCCGGGGTCAGCCGCATCAGACTGAGTTCCGGTCGATGGACAATAACCTTACGCAGTTTGCCAACTTCAGAATAGACACCGTAAGCAGCCATGATCCTCACTCCTCTGCACAATTGTTTGAAGGTTGACAAGAATCTTGAGTGGCATAGAAAGTTACCGGACCACCAGCGGCAAGAACACCGTCTTGGGCAGGAGAACCAACGAAACGTTGTCAACATAACTATCGTTATAAGGGCCGTTGACGGTGGTCATAACGATAAACAATTCGACCTGTCGCGTGTTCGCCGGCACCATGGCAGTGGCATCGCGATGCAAAAGGCCAGTCTGGTTGCCGCGATCAGCGGCAGTCACTGGCCCCAGGAATACCTGGGATAACAGGTGGAACGATTGATCCAGGAAATCAGCTTCAACGGTTGCCTGGTCGCCCTGGTTTAAGTATCCCCCCAGGTCGGCGGAAAAATCGTACTGGATATTGCCCGTGTCGATGCTGGTTGCCAAGGAGGACAGGTCGATCGTTTGGGTGCCGCCAGCGCCAGCGCTGGGGCCGCCCGCAAAGAAATTATCGCCGTGGTTGGCCGGGACAGGATCGCTTCCCACTACGGGAAAACCGCCCGGCGTGTTGTAGTGCACCGCAGTCATTAATTGCCCGCTGGTCTGCCAGCCGGGAACGGGTACGAAGGGACCCCCTGGCGAACTGGCCGCCCCCTCGGCATCTCCGTTGCGCACCAGGTTGCGCCGGTAGGCTATCGCAGGCTGCTGGCCTTCAAACGCGCCGATGGTACAGGCGCCATTGACCGGGCGATGGAAACCACGCTGGTCAACGGTGAGCGGTGCGCCAACCGAGTCCGTGCATTGGGCAACGGGGACCGCGCCGATGGCCGGGCTGCCAGCAAACAAGGCGCGCGTAGGCGTCGGTCCGCCATTGAAGTGGGGCGAGTCAATCAGCGGGTCCTGGCCAGTCAGGTTACTGGCGGTGGTGCCAGTCAGGGTCATACCAGTCGTCGTTTGGATGAGGTTATAGCCAAGTGAGTTGAAGGTCCCATTGCCGTCGTTCAGACCGGCGCCAGCATAATTCTGGCCCAGGAGGCTGGCTTTGAGGTTGAACGTTCCAAGAGCGCTGATAATCCCGCCCCCGGTTCCAGCGCCCACTGTGCCACTGTCGGCGAGATTACCTGCGATAGTAGCAAAAAAAACATTTACCGCAGCAGAGGAGTAGATGCCGCCGCCATCGCTTTCGGAGCTGTTGTCGCTGATGGTACTGTTGGATATAGTCAGCGTGCCGGCAAAGTTGGCGATGCCCCCGCCTTTGCCGGCCGTTTGAAGGCCGCCGGACGTCTGATTGCCGTTGACCAGGCTGTTATTCATGGTCAGCGTGCCAGAATTCCCCAGGCCGCCTCCGTAACCGCCATTGATTGCCTGGTTACCGTCGACGATGCTGTTATTTAGGGTAAGGATGCAGTTATTATTGTTAAAAACGCCGCCGGCATTGCCATCAGCCTGATTATCCAGGACCTGAGTGTTGTTGAGGGTCATAGTGCCTGTAATATTGGCGATTCCCCCGCCCGAGCTGCCGCCCAGGGTTTGATTGCCGCTGATCACGTCATTATTGAGGGTGGTAGTACCCTGATTTTGGAGGCCACCGCCGGTATCGTTCACCTTACCGTCGCGAAGCGTTAAGTTGGAGAGGGTGACTATACTGCCCACCGCCACATCGAACAGTCGATCCAATTGGTGCGCGTCGATGATCGTGGCCGACGCTCCGGCGCCGGTCAGGGTCAGAGAGGAAGTGAGGTTCAAATCGCCGGTCGTATCGTCATCCATGCCAGCGGGCGGGATGCTCAAGTCATAGGTCCCGGCGGGCAAATTGATGGTCACGCCGCCGCCAGAAAAGTGGTTGGCTTTCATGATCGCTGCGCGCAATGTACAAATGTGGTTGCCGGGAGATGTTTCGCAAACCCCGTTATCCAATGGGGCCGAGGCGGCCACATCGGCCAGGCTATTGACCGTGAAGGTTGGCGCGGTTGTGGATGAGGAAGGCGCGGCCGCCACAGGCACAGCCAATGGGAACATACTCATGAGGAGCAGCCCACTGATTGCGAAACCGACGCCGAAGTAAGCGCGCCATCTGCGATTCGTTTTGACATAAAGACCGGTAAGGATGTGCAATGAAGGCCTCCCTTTGGTAGTTGCACTTGAGCGGTTTTTTTCGCTTTTCATCAATTCAATGTTATATAATTTACTATTTAATGTCTTTTTTGTCAATTAATCTCCTGAATGGATGAAGAGAGTTTTATTACCAGCCGGCCTGGGTGGCTACGGCCTCGAAACGGATATCACCGTCAGCAGCGACGGCGTTCTCTTCCTGATGCATGACAACACCCTGGCGCGCACCACGGATGGGCAAGAGCCAGCGGCCCCGGATGGCGTCTTTGATGTGATATGGTTTGGCGTGCCGGTAATCCTCGTTTTGGGATTGATCGTGTGGATGCGCTATCGCCGAACGCGATCCGATTGAATATGCATGGTGTGACCGAATATTGCCCAAATACCATGGAATTCCGTTATTGCATAACGGAATTTCAATGATCAGGCGGTACCACGCTACCCTGGGGATTCCTGCTCTTATATGTACATCGAACCGGGCGTAGAGACCGGGCAGGATATTAATACAAGTACCAAGAGCGGCTCGGCTCAGCCGTTCAGCAGGTTTATTCCACTGGTTATACGGTGATAGATGACCTAATCGAGTTCTTTCACACCCCAGGCCGAGCGGATGTCGTTCCAGGCGTAGATCGTCGGCCGGGCAAAGCGGCGCTGGACGGCGGCGATGCCTGCGCCCCGGATTTCAATCTGGTCCAGGCCTGCCGGCTGCATGCCGATCTTGTTGGCCCAGGTAAAGAGAGGCACCTCGCCAGGCTCAAATCCCATCACATTGGCAGCCACCATGTCCGTCGCCAGCGGATTCACGCCAGCGATGATCACGTTCATATTCACCAGGTCGCCGCTGCTGGGACCGTTGCCTTCCATAGCCGTCGAACCATCGATGACCACCAGCCCCAATTTGTTAGCCCGCACCATGTCGAGGATTTCAAAGGCGATACCCGGCGAGCCGGCATCCGCAGCGTGGTCGTGCACTCCGGCGCGGACGGTGCGGTACACCGACCCGGGGTAAAGGCCGATCAGGTTCTTCATCCCCAGCGTCACCGTCGCCAGGGTGTGGGTTTTCATCATGGGCACCGAGCAGAGCAGGTCGATCTCGGTCAAAGACCGGTGGATGCTCAGGCGTTGATAAGCCAGTCCACCCGGCACATCCACCTTCACCATCTCGCCGGTGTGCAGGTTCACCAGGGGAATATCCAGCGACTGGGCCAGTTGGGTATAACCCAGACTGTCAAAAACGTACTGCTGCATGGCGTCCAGCTTTTGCGGGTCTTTCATGCGGTATTCTTCAGCGCCAATGACGTTGAAGCCGACCGCCGCCGCCGAGCCTTCGCCGATGGATACGGTTTTGCCGGCCTTTTTGAACAAGGACGCCAGGGCCCAAATCACCTCCGGCTTGGTGGTGGCGCGCGGGGCGTTGGAAACGAGGTTAGGCTTGAGCATGATGCGCTCTTTGCCGGAGGCGATGCCCTCCACGCCGCCTATAAGTTGAATGGCCTCCTCCACTGCGGCGGCGATATCGCCGCCCTGGATCTTGACGATGCTGACGACCGCTTCCGGCGGAACCGGGGTCGCGGACGCCTGAGGCGGCAGCGATGGCGTAATCTCGGGCGCGGACGAACAGGCCGCCAGCAGCCCCGTGGCGCCTACCATAGCGGATTTCAGGAACACCCGCCGGGAAACAACCCCTGGACGCTTAAACGCTTTGACCATTTATCCCTCCTGCTGATTGAAGCGCAATTATTTAAAGTTTAGCGTGTTTGGTAATGGTATCTCGCCAATACCGTACAACATTAATGTTGGAATGTCAATGACTTGCTTATTATCACAAAGCGGGATCGTCATGGGTTGGACCTCGCGGAGGTTTTGTACGCCCAGGCGTGGTCGAGTTCATACACCTTCAATTTACCTGAGATCCATGTGTATAATTAAAAATCTGCCCAATACAGCGGGCACCTGAATGGCAAAAGTCTGCGATTTTTATCCGTTCTGTACCTCCTGGCTTTTCCTGCTTCCAAATATAGACCACTTCTGACCGCCTGAAGCCTCCCCGAGCTTTGGGGGGATTAGCGATTAACTTATTCCATGAGGAGATAAATCTTGGAGAACACCATTACAGCAGAAAAAAGAAATAAAGGGAAAGCCGTATTAGCGATGATCATAACCCTGACTTTGGCTGCGACGATTCTTTTCTGGGTGGCAGTCAAGGCATTCCAGTTGCAAGGGCTGCCGCTCTATTTTTCGCAGCTTGGGCTGTACGTGGTTTTCTACCTGTTGGCATGGTGGGGGATGAGGCAGGAGCAAATTACCCTGCCCGTCACCAAACGGCTGATTGTAGAAGCGTTGGCATGGTCGGTGGCCGGCTGGGTGGTTTTCGTACTGTTGATCCAACTGGCCGGGCAGGCCCAGCTTTCAAACGAGTTCGCAGCCTTGCTGAATACCCCGGCCTGGAAAATCGGACTGCAGATGCTGAGCACCTGGGCATTCGTGGGCATGGGGGAGGAAGTGCTATTCCGCGGCTATTTCCTGAAAGCCTTCTGGCGGCATCTCACCGTCGAGAACGACCGGCGGCGCATGGTCAGGGCTGCCCTGCTTGCCGGCGCATTCTTCTCCCTCTGGCACTTACCCGCTCAAATCGCCACGATCATATCCGGGGAGTCGGATTGGGTCACACTGCTGGTAAGCCTGTTGATGCTGTTCCTACTCGGCCTGGGATTTACCTACCTGTTCATCCGGTCAAATAATATCGTCCTGACCGGCCTGGTCCACGGCCTGGTGGACTATCCTTTGGTCGGTAAGAATTCCCAGTTATCGTTTATCATTCTTCTGGCTGCCATAGGCTGTGTAGAGATTGCTCGGTTGGCGGCAAGAAAGAAATACGCGGCTAAATACACGCTTCCAGAGGCGTAGGTTGAGTGAGGGGATATGGGCGTCGGCTGCGCTTTTCAGGTTCGCATACAGAAAACATAAAAACGCATAAATACCCTGAAATTCCGCTATTCGATGACGGAATTTCAGGGTAATTTGCTGGGTTTTACGATTTTGGGTTTCGGGAGAAAGAAATAACCCGGGCGAAGCGAAGGGAATGCCACCCTCAACCCAACCTATGATCCGAGATCATGAGACTAATACAGGTTGACGTTGATAATGTTGGCCCACAGTAATGACCACATTTCCTTTCTTTGCCCCGCGTTCAACGTAGCGGTGGGCCTCGGCAGCCTGGTCCATCGGGTAGCAGCGATCGATGAGCACTTTGATCTTGCCCGCTTCGATGAGCTCTTTGACGGCGTTCAGGTCTTCAACACCGCCCGGCGCAATGGCGCAAATTACTTTCCGGCTGCCCGAGATGGAAGTGCACAGCATTTGCAAAAGCTGTTTCACCTTGAAGCTTGCCAGAAGATAGCGCCCGTTTTGGGTGAGGCTTTCCCGGCAGCGGGCAAACGAGCTCTTGCCCAGGATGTCAAAAATCAGGTCGTAGGTCTCGCCGTTTTGGGTAAAGTCTTCTTTAGTGTAGTCGATGACCATATCCGCTCCCAACGATTTTACGAAGGCCAGCCTCGGCGTGCCGCAGACCCCGGTAACTTCCGCCCCTAGGTATTTGGCAATCTGCACTGCCGCCGAGCCGATCCCGCCGGAAGCGCCGTTGATCAGGACCTTTTGGCCCGGGCGCAGGCCGGCGCGTTTGAGCAAATTCAACGCCATGATGGCTCCATAGGATACGGTGGCAGCTTGCTCGTAGGTCATATTATCCGGTTTAACTGCCAGCGCGCCATTTTCAGGCATGCACAGGTACTCGGCATACGCGCCCATGCTCTGCCCGCTGTAGCCGAAAACCGGGTCGCCTGGCTTGAAGGACTTTACATCTGTGCCAATGGCTTCAATTTCCCCGGCGAACTCGCTCCCCAGGACGGTAATCTTGGGCTTGCGGATGCCAAAAGTTACTTTCGTCATGAGCCAGAAGAGAAACAGCATGTTAAATTCTTGCGGGGAAACGGCCTTAAAATTCCGAGCCATGAGATCCCCGAAATTCACCGAGGTGGCATGCACCCGGACCAGCACCTCATTATCCTTTGGAGCTGGTTTTTCAACTTCTTTGAGCTCCAGAACGTCCGGAGTTCCATATTCTGCAAACATCACTGCTTTCATTTCAATTATTCCTTTTTTATATTCTTAGGGTTTAAACAACGGAGATGACGACTTTTCCGCGGGCGTGACCCTGGCCGGCATAGCGCATGGCGGCGGCGGTCTCGCTCAACGGGTAACAGCGGTCGATGACGGGCCTTACTTTCCCTTGCGCGACCAACTTGATGACAAAGGCCAGGTCGTCTGCGTTTGGTTTGGCTGCCAGGGTGTGCACTTTCTTTCCGCCTAAAGACAGGAGGCCTCCGAAAACCAGGGAATTAATCACCTGGGATAACTCGCCCCCGACCATCACGAAAATGCCCTTCGGCGCAAGCGCACGGCGGTACTCCGCCAGCGGGCGGCGGCCGTTGATGCCCAGGATCAGGTCAAATTGCACGCCGCTTTGCAGAACATCCTCCCGGGCATAATCGATGACCCGGTCCGCGCCGAGCGATTGGACGATGGGCACATTATCCTCGCCGCACACGGCCGTAACCTGCGCCCCAAAGTGCTTCGCAAGCTGCACGGCAAAGGTCCCCACACCGCCGCCGGCGCCGTAGATCAACACTTTCTGGCCTGCCTGGAGGCCGCCCCGGTCGCGCAGGCCCTGTAAAGCCGTGAGCGCCGCCATCGGCACCGCGGCGGCATTTTGATAGGAGACGCCGGCCGGCATCGGCGCCAGGTAATTCTCGGGCACGGCTGCATACTCGGCAAAACCGCCAAAGCCGCAGCCCGAGATATCGCCGAATACGTCCTCGCCTGGCTTGAACTTTGTGACGGCCTTTCCGGCGGATTCGACCTGCCCGGCGATGTCGGCGCCGAAGATTTTTCGCTTGGGGATAATGCCCATGCGCAGCGAGCGGTAGTCGGCGGCGTTGATCGAAACAGCGTGGATCTTGACCAGCACTTCATTTTCCCCGGGGACAGGTTTTTCCACCTCGCGCAGCACCAGCGTATCGGGGAGGCTGCTCTTTTCATATACAACGGCTTTCATTTATTGCTCCTGTGCCTCGTAACTAAACACTTCGCCAATTTGCACGCCAAAGGCGTCGGCAATGCGGAAAGCCAGCTCCAGCGTGGGTGAATACTTGCCGGCTTCGATGGCGATCACCGTTTGCCTGGAAATGCCCGCCTTTTCGGCAAGCTCCTGCTGAGTCATTTCGTTGGCGAAGAAGCGCAGCTTGCGGATGTTGTTGGTAATGAGGATCTTCTTAGGCATTTGCCACACCCCGGCGATAATAATACAACTCCACCACGCCCTCGATCAGAGCGCCAACGCTGAAGGAGAGGAAGAGGATATTGAGCATCACTGCGGCAGAATAACCCAGGACCAGGGATACCAGTGCGGCGATGAACCCTACCCCGGCGGCGGCAAAGCTGATGCGCATGGCTTTCAACTGGATCAGCTTATCCATTTCGTCCTCGACCATCTGGGCGTTGATGGATTTCTCGATTGCCTTGTCATCCAACGACTCGCCCTGAATTTTCCTGTTCACGGCGATGCCGATCGACATCAGGATGTGGAACACGATCTGGATGACGATGGACACGGCGATGCCGATGCCGATAAAGATCAGGATGGCGCCCGCCCAGAATTTCAGATCGCTGCCGTCGACGGCGCCCGATTGGTAGCGCCCGAGGGTATAGATTAAGTACGCCGCAATAACCAGGATCCCGGTGATGAGGCTGACGATGGTTCTACGTTCTTGATATGACATTTGTTTTTCCCTCTCTCGTGAGTGTATATATTGATAGACATATAGTATCATAAACAATACATAATGTCAATAGTTTTTTACATTTAGTTTTGCGTGTTTTACAACAAGCAATCATAGTTTGGCGTTTTTTTTGTTTTATAATATATACGATAATAATAGTAGACAATTAATTGATAATAAGGGTAAGGAGGAAGGCATGCGAGAACTGATTGTAGGCGAGTTTATCACCCTGGACGGCGTGATCCAGGCGCCGGGTGGCGAGCAGGAGGACACGGAAGGCGGCTTTGCGCACGGCGGCTGGACGCGACCGTACTGGCACGAAGAAATTGGGGCGCATTTCTTTCAAACAATATCCGGGGCTGACGCCCTCTTGTTGGGCCGCAAGACCTGGCTGATCCACGGCGGCGCGTTCGAGCCGATGGTGGGAGATCCATTTGGCGACGTAATGAACAACATCCACAAGTACGTCGTGTCCACCACGCTGCAATCCACCTCGGCCTGGCGCAACTCCACCCTTATCAGCAGCAACGTGGTCGATGCCGTGCGCCAGCTCAAGCAGCAGCCCGGCAAGAACATCCTCACCGACGGGAGCAGCGTGCTGATCCAGGCGCTGGCGCAGGCCGACCTGGTCGACGAGTATGACCTTAACGTTTATCCACTGGTTCTGGGCAGCGGCAAGCGGCTGTTCCCGGCCGGAAAGCACCTCGTTTTTACGCTGGTGGAGGCGTCGCCGCTGCCGACGGGGGTGGTGTTCCTGCGCTACCGGCGCCAGGCCTAGGCTGGCGCCGGGCCTCTGGAAGAAACGGGGGATATATTCGATATAATTGATGATAGGTTTCGGGCGGAAGAAAATAATCGAGCCGAGGATTAGGTAACGCCGCCCTCAACCCAACCTACAGCTGTTATCTTAGGGTATTCAATGCTGCCTGGATTTGTTCTTTTAACAAGCCAAGATCATTTTCCAGAACAGACCAAACAATTTCAAGGTCGATTTCGAAATATCCATGAACCAATATATGGCGCATGCCTATCATTTTCCCCCATGGGATTTCAGGAAAACGGTTTTGCGTTTCTGGTGATACCCGGCTGGCAGCTTCACCGATAATCTGCAAATGGCGAACGACCCAAACCTGGAGCAATTCATCGGCCTCAAATCCCTTTTTACCGCGTTGAAGATACCGTTCGATATTTGCAATGGCTTCCTCGATATCGATGAACCGTTCCCTATCACTTCTCATAAGGGGATGGCCTCGCGCAAGACCCTTTCGCGAATGCGCTTTCGCAGTCCATTCTCAGTAACCACATCGACAGGCGTTCCAAGCAGATTCTGTAAATCGTACAGCAAACCCCCCAAATCCAACAAACTGCGTCCGGGCTCGAGTTTTACCAGCAAGTCGATATCACTGGTTTCATTCGTATCTCCACGGGCCACCGAACCGAAAATGCGGATATCGTAAGCTCCATAATGAGCTGCCGTTTCCAAAACTTGCATTCTTTTTTGTTTGAGCAGAGACTTCAAGTCCATGCCTTACCTCTCTTGAAATTATTATACATCTTCAATAAGAAAAAACGCCTCCTATTAAAAGAAGGCGCTTTTATTAATCAAAATTCCCGAAAATATCATAAAATGGGGAAAATGATCGAGGAGCAGCCGATGAATATCGTCGATAACGAAATGTTGTGGCGCCAGTTGGGGGCAGCAATCGACATGCTGAAGGACGCGCTGCGCAACTACACATGTTCCTGGGACAGCAGGCGGGGAAATCGGCGCGCTGGGTATCCAAAGCCCGGTAAGGACGACCGTAGGTAAATTACCGTGAAGGAGTTGTTTGAAATGACAAAATCCGAGCTTCTGAGCTGGCTGCAGGAAGAGAATCGGAATTGGGAGGCATTTCTCGACCAGATCGGCCCAGGGCGCATGGACAGGCCCGGTGTGAACGGCGACTGGTCGATGAAGGACCTGGTTGCGCATTTGACCGCCTGGAACCGCAGGCTGGCCGCCCACTTGCAGGCGGCGCAGCGCGGCCAACCAGAACCGCCCCCGCCCTGGCCGGCCCACCTGCAGGCTGAGGATGATATCAATGCCTGGATCTATGAGACGAACCGCGGGCGCTCACTGGACGAGGTCCTGGAGGAAATGCGCCGGGTAAACCAGCAGATCCTTGCCATAATCGGGAGCCTGCCCGACGACGTCCAGATCGAGCCGGCGTACCACCTGGTGTGGGTGAACGGCACCCGCTTCCCGCCGGGCGAATTTTTCGACCATTTCCACGATGACCACGAGCCGGACGTACGCGCCTGGTTGGGGAACGAAAAGACCCGCGAGTAAGCGACCATGAATCCAAAGCTCGTGGCAATTTATTTTTCCGAGCAGGCCCTCAGTGTGACCAGCGCAGGGGTGGCCATGTTCTGGGCGGCCGGGCGGATCGACTGGTGGCCGGCCTGGGCGGCTATCGCCGTATGGCTGGTGTGGTACGCGGCGGTGGACGGGGTCATCCTGCGTTTCAACCCAGCGCTGATGGCCGAGCGCCTGGCGCCGCCCAAAGGGGCCAAGGCCTGGGACCGAATCCTGGTGAGCGTCATCCGCCTCACGCAACTGGCGCGCTACATCCTGGCCGGGCTCGACCAGCAATACGGCTGGACGGGCGACTTTCCGCTGGCGGCTCAGCTTGCGGCGCTGGGGGTGTGCATGCTGAGCACTGGCTTGTTCGCCTGGGCGATGGCCTCTAACACGTTCTTCTCGCAGGTCGTGCGCATCCAGACCGACCGCGGCCACACGGTTGCAACCGGCGGCCCGTACCGGTTCGTGCGCCATCCGGGCTACGTGAGCGCCATCCTGACCGAGCTGGGTCTTTCCACCCTGCTGGCATCGGGGTGGGCCATTCTCGCCGGCGGTTTCTGCTCAATCCTTTTCATCCTACGCACCGTTCTCGAAGACCGCACCCTGCAGGCCGAGCTGACCGGTTACATGGATTATGCCCGAAAGGTGCGCTACCGCCTGCTGCCTGGCGTCTGGTAGTCAAAGTTATTGATTGCTTTTCAACTTTGGCAGCGATTGCAGATACTGCCAGATGGCTTTCAATTCGTCGTCTGATAACTGGCTGTAGGCCTTCCAGGGCATCAACTTTGGTTCGATCTGCCTACCGCCGGGTGTTGTACCCGTCTTGATCGTATTGATGAACTGCGCCTCGGTCCAACTGCTGGGCTCGCCGCCGGGGGTAATGTTGGGGACGAAGGCGGTAACGCTGGGGTCGGGATGGCGCCCGCCGGCAAGGTTTTGACCGTGGCAGGTGCGGCAGTCGTTGATATCCACCAGGTATTTCCCGTAGTCCGCGCTCACCCCGGCCTGCGGCGCGGTTACGTTTACGTCGTGGCGGACGGTTTCGACGGGCAACTGGCCGAAGATCCCCAACGCCAGCATGATCTTTGCCGCCGGCTGGAGCTGCTGGCCGTTGGTCTTGTGGTCCACCGGCGGCACAGTCTTCAGGTAAGCGATGATCGCGCCCAGCTCCTCGTCGCTCAAGTTGGCGGTGGCAACCACGGCGGGCATATAAATGGGCCTGCCCTGCGGGTCGATGCCGTGACGCAGGGCGCGCACATAATCCTCCGTCGAGGTAAACTGCCGGCCAACCCCGCCTTCACCAGCGGTCAAATTGGCCGAATCGATGCTCCCCAGCGGATTCAAGCTAAACCATTTCTCGATGCCGCTCAAATCCGCGCCGTGGCAATCGGCGCACAGGACCTCAACACGGTGCTTGCCGATGGCAATACTGGCGGCGTCGGTGGGGATGACCAGATTGGAGGGCGGAAATGCGTACGCCCGGGTCAGGCGGGAGTCACCGATAAAATAAAGGACGATACCGGCTACCAGGACCAGCCCAACGAGCCCGCCTAAGACGATCCCTATCCATTTCAGAACCTTCTTCATGCTACTTCCTCCTTATCGATAATGTGTTTATCCCCTATTCGTTTTCGCCGGAATTTGATCCCTTCCTGGCGGAATCCGCCAGGTAATAGTGGAATAATATGATCAACATTATTATAATATATTAATAATCAACTATGGAAAACTCATTCGAACAGAAAATTGGCGCTAACATCTTAAGTGGGAAAGACATATATAATTGGTTATCTTCTCATTACGGCACTCCCATGACCCTGCGCTTAGTCCGCCTCCTCCCCCTGCTCGTGCTGATCGTCACCGTGATGCTCATGCTCACGGCAGAGGGCGGCAAACTTCCGCCCACGCCCGCCTCGGCCGCGGACAAGGTCGATCTTTCGGCGGCCCTGGCGCAAAGAAACCAGGCGGCGCCGGCGGCCAAAACGCTGGCGCTGCAACTCTTCACCCCCGAGCTGGATACTGCCTTCATCGCCCCTGATGGAGAGACCGCCCTGGTCTGGCTGGCGCTGCGCGACAGTACAGGCCGCCGGCTGGCCACCGAACCTGGCCTGGCCCTGGCGCGGCGCTCGGGCGCTGGCTGGCAGGTGCTGCTGCCCGGCGACCCCGGCTGGGATAAAACCCTGGCGGCCTTGCCGGAAGAGATGCTGCCGCTGGAGCGCCGTCCGGCGCCGGCGGGCATCGCCCCACAGGCCGCCGCGGCCGCCCAGGCGCTGACCGGCTATTACCTGCCTTACGCTGCCGGCACCGCCCACCGGCTGGAAGGCTCGATCAGTCATTTCCTGAACATTCCCTCAATGGGCTACCCGTCCTGCACAATGGCGGACTGCCATTACGCCTACGACTTCACCGACGCCGGGCATTTCCCGCTCCTGGCCTCCAAAGACGGCGCGGTGGTGGCCACACGCGATTCCTGCACCGATGGCGACGAGAACTGCACCAATTACATCGTCGTGCGCAGCACGGGCGACCTGGCTTACCAGATCTACCTGCACCTGTCGCACGGCACCATCCCCGACAAGCTGACGGCGGGAAAAGCGGTTAAGCGCGGCCAGTACCTGGGCGACACCGACGACACCGGCTACAGCACCTCAAATCACGTGCACTTCATGGTCACCAACAGCATCTGGAAGGGCGGCGATGGATATTATTGGGGCCAATCGGTCAACGTCCGTTTCGCCGACGTGGCGATTAACAACGGCATCCCGCGCACCTGCTACGAGGTGGTCTA
This sequence comes from Anaerolineaceae bacterium UBA700, assembly GCA_002298885.1. Next base: position 1,989 of record DBMK01000034.1, on the reverse strand, counting down.
CCTGCCAACCTATGACGGGGCGACCGAGTGTTTGGGCAATAAGAGCGACACGCTCAATCCGGCCAACAACTGGTTCGTCTCGGGTAACACCGGCGCATACCCGCCCACCGGCACGCTCACCCGCCCGGCCGCCGGGGTCACTGTCGCCAGCGGGAGCAACCCGCTGATGGACGTTTCAGCATCGGTCAGCGACGATGTGGGCGTCTCCGCGGTGCGCCTGGTAGCCAAGCTGAACGGCCAGTGGGTGGAGATCGGCCCAAAGGTCACCCAGCCCACCCAGCCCGGGAAGTATGACTGGGACGTGGACCTGTGCTCCGTTGCTCCGCTCAACGGAGCGCTGGACGTGGCGCTGCGCGCCTGGGATTACGAGGGCAACGTAGCCCAGGCGCTCGACGCGCACACCATCCAGGTGGATTACGCCTGCCCGCCCCCCGCCAGCCAGCTCAACCCGGCCGAGACCTTTAACTCCACTGCCGTACACCTGAGCTGGGACGTCACAAGCCCCGGTTCCGGCCTGGGTTCATTCAACCTGCAGTGGCGCACCGAGCCGGGGACGTGGGATGCCGCCAACACGCTCACCTATCCGGCGGGGCAGCGCTCGGCCTGGTTCGTCGGCCAGCCGGGGGTTTCCTACGCCTTCCGCCTGCGCGCCGTGGACGCTTACGGCCAGCCCGAGCCCTGGCCCGCCGGCGACGCGGCTGAAGCCAGCGCCACGCTGCCCGGCGCGTGCACCCCGGACGCCTTCGAGCCCGACGACGGTTCCAACCAGGCCAGGGCCTTAGCGCTGGGCGAATGGGCGCAGCGGAACCTGTGCGGGGCGAGCAACGCCGATTGGTTCCGGGTTGACATCGTGGACCCGGGCGCCTATTATGCCGCCGCCCTCTCGCTCGGCGGCGGGGCAGCCATGCGTATCACCGTCTACGCGTCCGACGGCGCTACGCCCCTGGCGAGCGGAGCCGCCGCCGGAGCCGGGCAGGATACCGGCACGCGCTTCCATCCTGACACGGCGGGCACTTATTACATTAAGGTGGAGCCGCTTTCGACCAACCTGTTCGGCACGGATGCCGTATACAAGGTTGCGGTGACGCAAAGGCAGGAGATTTTCGTCCCGATGGTGACGCGCTGAGCCTGCCTGGATTTATATTTAAGCCGATCGATACAACATCGAAAGACGACCAGGCCAAACAATGCATCCATATCACCTAGAAATCAAGGCTGCCATCGAGGAACTGGCCGCAAAGGGTCATGCTCCTCTCGATGAAAACGGTTCTCGCTACATTGGCTCGACCAAACCGGTTTATTTCATTCGTGCGGCTGATCTACGCAAGCTGTTCGGCGAATTTCCCAGGAATCATCCCGATCTATCCACTGCGGAATTCGTTTCCCTCCTGGACTCGCTTTCACAGGGTAAAACCTATAACGAATTCGCCGCCGTTGGGCTATTGCTGAATGCCTGTCCAGAGCAGCGGAGGGCGATTGATCCATACTGCCTGGACCGGTGGCTCAACTACGCGGAAGGTTGGGCGGAGGTAGACGTGATCTGCCAGCTCAGCTTTACGGCGAAGGAAATGCTGGCCAAATGGGAGACATGGCAGGCCTTGTTGAGCGGCTTTGCAGAAAGCGAAGCTGTCCAAGAGCGGCGCGCCAGCCTGGTACTGCTCACCAAGCCGCTGCGCGAGACAGGCGATCAGCGCCTGGCGGATCTGGCTTTTGCAAATGTCGAAAAGCTCAAAGGTGAGAAAAGCATCCTCATCACAAAGGCCGTTTCCTGGATCTTACGTTCTCTCATTAAGTACCATCGAGTGGAAGTAGAAAAATACCTGGATGCAAACATGAATTCGTTGCCTAAGATTGCGATTCGGGAAACGCGGAATAAACTGGCGGGAGGAGTAAAAGCGAAAAGAACCAATTCTTAAAAAAGAGACTTGATGCACCCCTAATTTAATCTCAGGGTTTCAGCATGCATTTTGGGAAGCTTACCCCTCCCCC
>DBMK01000033.1 GCA_002298885.1 Anaerolineaceae bacterium UBA700 | reverse complement strand
AATTAGCGTAATTCGCGGATCGCTCTGCAACAAAAGTGGGGCGGAGAGCGTACTCGATTGTATCTTCGGATTGGGGATTTGCACATGAATAAAGCCTTGCACGCCGTTCTCGCCGTCCTGCTGCGCATCCTGGCGGTGCTGCTCGTCCTGCTTCTGGCGCTGCCGGTGGCGCTGCTGCCCATCGGCACGGCCGTGCCCGCGCCGATCTGGATCGTTCTGGCCCTGGCGGTGCTGGCGCTGATCGTCCTGCTGGTGCGCTCGCGCTGGACGTGGCGCGCCGCCGGGCTCACTTATGCCGGGTCGCTGGCGATCATTGCCGTGGCGGTCGTGACGTCGCAGCTATTCGCCGCCACGCCGGCGATCACCGGTGCAGACGGCAAGCCGCTGCCCAAAAGCATCGCCGCGCTCGAAAAAGTGACCCTCAACGGCAGCGAGCAGTGGATCACGATCCGCGGCCAGGATACGACCAAACCCGTGCTGCTCTACCTGGGGGAGGGGGGGCCGGGCGCCGGCGGCTTTGCCACGCGTGAGCTGTTCCAGCCGCTGGAGGATGATTTCGTGATCGTGAGTTGGGACGAGCCCGGCACAGGCAAATCGTACAACGCCGTCCCGTTTTCGGCGCTCACCCCGCTGCGCTTTATCGACGACGCCCACGCCCTGACGCAGATGCTGCGGGCGCGCTTCCACCAGGACAAGATCTACGTGTATGGCGTGTCCTGGACGAGCATTTTGGGCATCTGGCTGGTGCAGCAGTACCCCGAGCTATATGCGGCCTACATCGGCAACGCCCAAATGGTGACCACCACCCAGAACGACGTCATGGGCTACGAGCTGGCGCTAAAATACGCCGCCGGGCGCGGCGACAGCGCCACGGTCGAAATCCTCAAGCGCAACGGCCCGCCGCCGTACCTGGGCGACGGCCTGGGGATGAAATACGTGACCTACCTGGACGTGCTCAACGATATTATGGGCGCGCCGCATTACTCCTTGCTGATCCCGCTGATCCCCATGTTCGCCGAGGAGTACGGGCTGCTGGATAAGGTGAACCACTTTTTCGGGCTATACCGCTCCTTCGAGACGGTGTACCCGCAGTTGAAGGACCTGGATTTCAGGACCCAGGCCGCTCGCTTGGACGTGCCAGTGTATTTCTTCACCGGGCGCAACGACGTGAACGCCTTTGCCTCGCTGGTGGAGGAGTATTACAACCTGCTGCAGGCCCCGCACAAGGAATTGATCTGGTTCGAGGGCGAGGGCCACGGGCTAAGCGACTCCAGTATGGGCCAGTTCGAGGACGTGATGGTGAACAGCGTCCTGGCGCAGAATCAGTGAGGATTCATCCACGAATTACGCGAATTTTCACGAATTTTTAACCCTTTGCATGCGCTCCAAGAGGGTCTGCGACCCTCGTATCGAATTGAGAGCGCGGCGGGGACACGGTGGTCGCAGACCGCCTGCGAGCATGCTAAACAGCGGGGAACGGCGGTCGCAGACCGCCTTAGAGCATTGACTGCCCTGGGGCAGGGGGCGCCAATCCCCACTCTCTACTCTCTACTCTCTACTCTCTAATCTCTCTTCTCATTTTTCATGCTGTTGATAAGAATTATTATCATAAGCATTCCTCAGGCCGCGAGAAAGATGATCGCCACCCCGGCGATGGCCACCAGCGTGCCCAGAACCGCCCAGCGGTTGACGCTTTCCTTGAACACCAGGGCGGAAATCGGCAGCACGAAGATCGGCGCCAGCGAGGTCAGGGTTGAGGCAATGCCTACGTAAGTGAGCTGCACCGCCACCAGCGACAGCCAGACCCCGATGAACGGGCCCACCACCGCGCCCGCCCCGATTACGCTCAGGGCTGCCGGGTTGCGCGCCGCTTCCAGTGTGCTGCGCATCTGGCCCAGGACAAGCGCCACCGCCCAGATCACCACCATTGCCACCAGCATGCGGATGGCCACCCCGGACACTGCCGGGAAGTCTCCCGCCAGGCCTTTTTTGGCCAGCACCAGCCCGGTCGCCTGGCCGATGGCCCCGCCCAGCCCGCACAGGATCCCCAGGATAAAGCGGCGCCGGTCGTGCGGCGCCCCGTTGCTGCTGCGGCTTGTGAGCACCACCAGCGCTACCCCGCCGATGCTGACCAGGATGCCGCCCACCTGGGCCGCGGACAGGCGCTCGCCCAGGAAGATCCAGGCGATCAGGGCCCCGATCACCGGCGACATGCCCAGCAGGAGCGTGCCCAGGCGGTTTCCGACCAGCACGTACGCCTGGAATAGGAAGGTATCCCCGATGGCCAGCCCCACCAGGCCCGAAAGGCCCAGCCACAGCCAGCGCTCGGGGCTGGCGTTGAGCGGCAGCAGCGTGCCCTGGGTGAACAGGTGGGCCAGCATGATCAGGATTACCGCCAGGACCAGGCGGATGCGGTTGACGTTGACCGAGCCGACGCGCTGCCCGCCGCGGGTAAAGAAGACCGAGCTGAGCGCCCAAAACAGGGATGTTGCCAGGCCGGCCAACTCACCCATGCCGCGCCGCCGGGTGCGAGATAATGCTAAAGTTCATTGGATCACTCTGCTTTCAGATTAAACCCGCACAATTTCAATTGTTCCAGCAGCTCTTCAGGGTCGGCATACCACTGGCCCCACTTGCGCGAGATGTGCTCGGTCCACGAATAATCGTCGTAGGTGAAGGTCTCGGGGCGCTCCCCTTCCAGGCGGATCTTGGCCTTCTGCTTGCGGTAATAGCCCTGGGCCAGGTAGCCCTCGTCCATCACCTGCATCGCCTCGGCCACCTGGGCGTCGCTCAGCTCGGGGTAGCGGTCCTCGAACAGGGTGAAGGCCAGCGGATAGCGCGGCCGGGGCGGGAATTCCTCATCCGGGTAGCCCATCACCAACTGCACCAGGGGGAAGACGCGCCTGGGCAGTTGGAACTCTTTGATGATGCGTTTGGCCAGGTACGGCGCCGCTCCCAGGAAACACGAGCCCAGTCCCAGGCTCTCGCCGGCGATGACCATGTTTTCGGCCATGTAGGCCGCGTCCTGGATGCCGAACACCAGCATGTGCAGATCGTTGGTGACCAGCTTCCAGCCGCGCAATGCCATGAAACGCTCCAGCTTGTAGGCGTCCACGCAGATGGTGAACCAAAGCGGAGCTTTGAACGGAGCCTTCTTCTTGCGCGACAGCAGCACGCTGTACAACTGCGAGGCGAACGGGGCCTGCTGCCCCGCCCTGACGATGGCGTTGACGATCTCGTCCGCCGGCTGGTCCGGCTTGAAGCGGCGCACCGAGCGGTGCTCGAGCATAGTTTTGATGACCGGGTTATCCATAGAATTCCTAAATAAGAGGAGTTATCCGCGAATTACACGAATTACACGAATTTTAATCACAATTCGTGAAATTGGCGTAATTCGTGGATTAATCTCTCCCCCATCGTAAGGAGATCAGAGGCGAGGCTGCATATGATATAATCTTTATCCTAATTGGCAAGATTTACCCGGGTAATCCGGGTCCGTCCAAAGGATGGGCTTATGAAATCCCGAGCAGGGCATGGGTACCCCGGCGTGCTGAGCAAAGGCCGGGCATACGCTGCGGCGATCGTCATGCTTGCGTTCAGCGTGGCCTGTTCGGTGACCACGGGCCTTCTCCCGAGCGCAACGCCGACTCCACAGCAAGCACCGGTCTCAACCGAAACACAGGCCCCAAAAGAAACGCGGGCCTCAACCGAAACGCAATCCCCAAACCAACCCCAGGCAGCGACTGAAACGCAAGCTCCAACGCAAACGCAGGCCCCAACCCAGGGAGCGCCGCGGGGACTCATCGCCTACGCCGGCACGGATGGCAATATATACACCATCGACCGGGACGGGAAGCAGCAGAAGGCTGTCACCCGCGACGCCAACCTGAGCCCGGGCCCCGGGCAGGCGGGGCTGGTGTACCAGAACCCCACCTGGGCGCCGAACGGGCAGATGCTGGCCTTCATGGGCTTTACCCGCACCGACCAGGCCGGCGCGCAGGCCAGCCTGTATACGTCCACGGCGGACGGCAAGAAGCGGGTGGAGGCTTTCAGCAGCCAGGATTCTTTCCCCTTCTATTTGTTCTGGTCGCCCAACAGCCAGTATGTCACTTTCCTGAGCAATGCGGCGACCGGCAGCGACCTGACCTTGAACCTGGCCGCCGCTGCAGGCGGAGACAGCAAGATCATCGGCACCGGGCAGCCTTATTACTGGGACTGGTCCCCGGATAACCGGTCGATCATCGTCCACACCGGCGGAGCGGCGGCGAACAATCCGGCGGCGCGCATGGCCTTCCTGGAGCTGGACGGCTCGGTGCAAAAACACGAGTTGGACCTGAAACCCGGCGCCTTCCAGGCGCCCGCTTGGTCGCCGGGCGGCGATGAGCTGGTGCTGGCCGCGGCGAACGCAACCGGCGGGCAAGAATTGGTCCTCGCCGGGCGGGACGGGGCCGTAAAACGCGTGCTGGCGCAGTTTAACGGCCAGGCGGCCTTTGCCTGGTCGCCCAAGGCGGACAGCCTGGCCTACACCGCCCCGGCCGACAGCGACCCCACCGGCCTGACGAGCCGGCTCGTCCTGCTGGACCCAGCCCAACCGGAGCGCGCCAAAGAGGTCGCCAGGGGGAGCGTGGTGGCATTCTTCTGGTCCCCCGACGGACAGAAGATCGCTTATTTTCTGCTGGCCTCCAGCCAGCCGGGCCAGACCTCTCAATCGGTGGCCCCGGCTTCGCACGTCGTTTTCCAGGCCAACCCCGGGGTCAACCTTGACGTCGCGGTCTACGACCTCGCCAGCGGGCAAACCCGCAAAGCGGCCACCTTCTCGCCCACCGATTCCTTCCAGCAGGTCTTCCCCTACTTCGACCAATACCAGCGTTCCGGGACGATCTGGTCGCCGGACAGCCAGGACCTGGTCCTGGCCGGCCTCGATTCCATCGGCAAACCGGCCATTTACGTGGTAGGCCTTGCCGCCGCCAGCCTCAAGAAAATTGCCGACGGCGATTTGGCCTTCTGGTCCTGGAAATAACTGTGGTGAAATTTAATCCTCTTTCACGTGCTATGATTAGTGTAATTCGTAGATAGTATTTGAAAGGGGAAACAATGGACGCTCTCGACTGGCTTCTTGAAGCGGATCAGGACAACCCGGGCGTGCGGTATTTTGCCCTGCGCGACCTGCAGGGCAGGGCTGAAAACGACCCCGAAGTGCTGCAGGCCCGCGCCGACCTGATGGATCACGGCGCAGTGGCGACCATTCTGGCCGCCCAGGACCCGGACGGCGGGTGGACGCCTGCCGGGGGCGGCTACCAGACCACCGGCGCCCAGCTCATTTTCCTGGCCGATATGGGCGCCGACCCGGCGGACGAGCGCGTGCGCCGCGCCGGGCAGCGGGCGCTGGAGCGCTACCTGGCCGCCAACGGCGGCTTCGGCTACGCCGAGCCGCCCGTGCCCAGCCAGGTGGTGCACTGCCACAACGCCATGCTGGTCTACGCCCTGCTGCGCCTGGGCTTCGCGGACGACCCGCGCCTGCAGGGCGCCCTCGAATGGCAGGCCCGCGCCGCTTCCGGCGACCTGCTGCCGGGCGAGCGCTACTATAAATCCGCCACCTGCGCCGTCGGGTATGCCTGCGCCATGAACCTCAAGCAGCCCTGCGCCTGGGGCGCCACCAAGGCCCTGCGCACCTTCCAGGCCGTGCCCCCTGACCGGCGCAGCCCGGCCGTGCGCAAGGCCATCCAGGCCGGGGTCGACTTCCTGCTCAGCCGCGACCTGGCCCAGGCGGATTACCCGTACACCGGCAAGGTCAGCTCGGCCTGGTTCAAGTTCGGCTTCCCGTTCAGCTACTGGAGCGACGTGCTCGAGGCTGCCAGCGTGCTGGCCGACCTGGGTTACCGGGACGACCCGCGCCTGGCCTCGGCCCTGCGCCTGGTGCAGGAGAAGCAGGACGCCCAGGGGCGCTGGACGATGGAAAGCAGCTTCAACGGGAAAATGTGGGTGGATATCGAGGCCAAGGGCCGGCCCAGCAAATGGGTCACCCTCCGCGCCTTGCGCCTCCTGGGATTATGATGTTAAACGGGGTCT
>DBMK01000114.1 GCA_002298885.1 Anaerolineaceae bacterium UBA700 | reverse complement strand
TCCCCCGCCCTGGGGCGGGGGTTAGAGGGTGGGGAAAAACCTGATGAGGTTGTCCGCTTCTATTTGGACAGCCACCGATTTACTTATCCGCCCCAAAGTGCTGCTTGATGGCGTTGGCGGCCACGCCGCTCACCGCTTCGACCACTTTTCCGACCAGTGGGTTGACGATCAAGGAGGTTACCCCGCCCAACAGGCCGGGCAGGTTCTTTGAAAACCAGTTCCGGACGTAATCGAAAGTGGAAAGTTCAGGCTTTTTGCTGGTGATTTCCTGCTGCAGCTCGTCCACCCGTTCCAGGGCGGCGTCTTTTTTATCCGCAGGCGCCTGGGCGATGATCTGCTGCTTGAGGTCGTCGAACAGGGAACGGAGTTGCTGCAGGTCGGCCTCGCTGATTTCGCCCGAGCCGGAGTTTACGACCTGGCGGTTGTCTTTGCCCACCACCACGTTAGAAACATTGTTGCCGATCGTTGCCTGGATGATATCTCCGCCGGCGGTTGGTTTTGTGTCCTTTTTTCGAGCCATGTTTTCCTCCTTATAAATAGTTCAAGGGCCGTCCGAATACCGCGCTTTTCGAAAATTGCCCGGCAGGCGTAGGGGCAAGGGGGATTCTTCAACAACATAAGTTCTGCCAAATCCTCACGTGCTCCTACCCTGCGCCAGACTAGAGAATTTCAAGGCACCTCTATCGTGAATTTGGTCTTGCCGTTCATATTGAAAACGTCGCCGTTTGCATCGGGTTTCGTGTTGGCGTTGATAAACAGGGTGTACGTCCCGCTGGTGATGGTGGTGCCGTTTGGCCAGGCGTAATTGTGCTCGGCCGGCACCCAGACCGTGCAGTCCGGCTCGCCGCCGCCGAAGGCGCAGTAGCCCGCCGTCTTTTCCACCCGGTCGTACACCGTGTTGCCGTCGCTGTCCTGGAAGGTGAACTCTACATTATCGATGTCGTGCCCATCCACCTTGCTGTCCATGGGGCTGTGCGCGTAGACTCGGAACCACAATTTCTGCGTCCCGGTCACTTTGTAATTGGGATACACCAGCATGACGTAGAATTTGTGGTTTTTATCCCCGCCCTCGATGGCCACGTTCAGCAGCAGCAGCGGGGTTGGGCTTGGCGCCAGGGTATCGGTCGGCGCAGGTTTGGTCGCCGGAGCAGGGGTGTCCGAGGCGGTCACGGGCGCGGCGGGCGTATCCGGCGCAGGGGTGGAAGTGATTTCGACCACCACCGTCTCCTTGATGACCTGCGCGGTTGGCTGGGCCACAGCGCCCGGACTGCAGCCGGCCAGGAGCATTACAGCCAGGGCTATCCAGCGGACTGGGTGAAAACGGAAAAGTTTAGCGTTCATCTGGTCATCCTTTAATTCAGTTGGGCCAGAGAGGCATCCACACTCTGTTTGTATGGCTCGCAGAAACCTTTGATGATCGTATCCGCCAGAGTCTGGTCGGTGATGGCGGCATCCTTTTGCTGGATGCACAGGCCGTAATTCTGAGACGCCTGCTGGAACAGAGCCTTGCTGGCGTTCTTATCTCCTTCGGCCAGCTTCAGGTGACCCTGTTCGTGGTAAGCCTCGCCCAGCGAGAGGTAAGCCTGGGCCAGAACCCGGTACTGTTTGGCGTCGATCAGCGGCTGGAGGGCTGCCTGGGCGCTCTGGATGGCCATATCGAATGTTTTCTCGGCGTCTGCCATCTGCCCGGTGTCGCGCTGGGCTTCACCCTGCAGGATCCAGGTCGAGACCAGGCCCAGGCGGGCCTTGGTATCGAGCAGGGCGCCGGGTGAATTTGGGGCCAGCTCGAGCGCCTTCTGGTACGCCTGGATCGCTGCCGCCAGGTCCGGGCCTTTCAGGCGGTCGGGCGAGTTGGTGGCCTGCGCCCGATAAAATGAGACGCCCCCCAGGCCGATGTATGCCCGGGCGTAATTGGGATTGATGGCCGCCGACTGTTTGAAGGCGGCCTCGGCGTTAGCCAGGTGCACGTCGCGCTCTTTGCCAGGGTCGGAAGTGGGTGTAACCAGGTTGGAGGCCAGGGTCAGCTCCTCGCGGCCGATGAAGAAATACAGCACTTCGCTGGCCGGTTCGGACCCGGCTTTCAACTTGTCGCGCGCCTGTTGAAAAACGCCCAGCGCCAGGTCTGGCTGGCCTTGCAGATCGTACAGGATGCCGATGCTGAATAATGAAAGCGAGCTGGTCCAGGCGTTGATCTTCAGATTGACCGCCAGGTCTGTATCCGTGCGGCCCATCTGCTCGATCAACTGCGTCGATAATCCCTGGATGAGGGTGTGGGCGCCGACGATCTCGTCGACGTTCACCCTCAGGCCGGGGTCGTCGCAGACCGCAATCTCGGGGATGAATTCGCCGCTGCCTGTGTCGGCAGGCAGGTTGCCATAGATCATGATATTGGCGTGGATGGTTTTTGCCAGGGCGCAGGCCGCTGTCCAGCGCGCCGTGGAGGTGTCCCCTGCAATCACGCCGAGGGTGACGCTCTTCTGGGTCACGTCCAGGCTGTCTTGCCAGACCTGCGGGTGAAAATTGGCCTGTTCGGCGGGGGGCAGGCTGTCCAGCTCGATCTTCAGCCCTTCGTACAGGCGCTGGCTGATCAGGTCGCCTTTTTGCGAGCGGCCGATGCGACCCTGGGCATCCGGCTGGCCGAAGTCGGCCACGGCGATATTGAACGATCCGCTCATTACCGCCGGGCCGCGCCGGCCAAACAGGTAATACGCCGCCGCGGCCACAATCAGCACGATCAAAATCACCATCGGTATTACCGGGATCTTGAGCGTGCCGATGATGATCTGGGTGTTGTTCTTGCCAATGATTACATTGCGGTTGTTATCGCCAACCTGGCCCGAGATCAGGTCGCCGCCCGCCGGCGCGCTGGAGGCCGGGCGCCGGCCTGCCTGCTTCCCGGTTGGTTTCCCCTCGCTGCCCTGATCCGTAGACATACTTTGCTTACCCTCACGGTGTGGCGTGTTTTTTGGCCGAACCACCAAAATAGGAGTGCTGCACCGTTATTAATATATCATATTGTAGGTATATTTTGTCCGTTAATCTAGAATCGAGAGTAGAGAATAGAGAATAGAGAGTGGAGAGT
>DBMK01000165.1 GCA_002298885.1 Anaerolineaceae bacterium UBA700 | reverse complement strand
GGGGCAGGGGGGTGGGTGAGGACATTAGAGACATGAACCACCCCGAAAGATTAAATCAGGGGTGATTCATGTTTATTAAACCAGGCTTCCGATCATAGACCAGGGACCGGACCAATTGATTTTTACGTCGCGCAGTTGGCCGCGCAGGGCGCCTGGAGATTCGGCGAAGACCAGCTTGTTGGTAGGGGTGCGGCCCTTCCAGCGGTCCTTGACCTTCTCCTCAAACAGGACCGGCACGGTGCGGCCGACGTAATTAGCGTGGATCTCGGCGGCGATGCCCTCTTGAAGGTCCTCGAGCAGGCGGAAGCGGCGCCATTTTTCTTCGTCCGGCACGTCGTCGGGCATGCGGCGGGCGGAAACCGTGCCCTCGCGGGGCGAATAGCGCGCCAGGTGGGCCACATCCAGTCTGAGGTCGGCCAGCAGGTCGTAAGTGCGTTGGAACTGCTCGGCGCTCTCACCGGGGAAGCCAACGATGATGTCTGTGGCAATTGAAACGCCGGGAATGCGCGTCCGGATCTTTTCGACCAGGCGGCGGTAAGCTTCGCTGGTGTAGCCGCGGCGCATATTGAGCAGCACCTCGTCGTCGCCGGCTTGAACCGGCACTTCGATGTGCGGCATGACCTTGGGCAGCCCGGCAACGCAGTCGAGCAGCTCGTCGTCCATCCAATTGGGGTGCGAAGTGAGGAAACGCAGGCGCTCCAGGCCTTCGATGGCGTTCAGGCGCCGCAGCAGCCCGGAAAGGTGCGGGTAATCGGGCTGGTCCTTGCCGTAGCGGTCGACGATCTGACCTAAAAGGGTGATTTCCTTGACCCCCTGGGCCACCAGGGCGCGCGCCTCCGCCAGGATTTCCTCGGGCGGGCGGCTGCGCTCGATGCCACGCTTATAGGGAATGATGCAAAAGGTGCAGGCGTGCGAGCAGCCGTAAACCACCGGGATAAACCCGGAAACAAGCTGGTTGCGCTGGGCGGTGGGCAGCTTCAGGTCGCCGTCCATCCAGGCAAAGCGGGCGCTGGTCTGCGCCTCCTCGACCTGGCGGCCCAGCTTCTGGGTGAGGTATTCGACCAGGGGGCGCGGGTCGGAGGGCGGCGAGAAAACATCCACGTAGGGGAAACGCTGCTTCAGGCGCTCGGGCTCCTTGACGCCCACCAGGCAGCCCATCAGGTTGATGACCATTTCGGGGCGGCGGCTTTTAATCGGGCGCAGCGAGCTGAGGCGGCCGTAGGCCTTGTCTTCGGCGCTCTGGCGCACGACGCAGGTGTTCATCACAATAACGTCGGCCTCTTCGGGTTGGGGGGTGTTCTCGTAGCCCATGTGCTCGAGGGCTGAAGCCACCCGCTGCGAATCAGCCACGTTCATTTGGCAGCCTTCGGTCCAGATGTGATACTTCATGGGGGAAATTATAACAGGAAACGCGAGTGTAATTCGCACGGTTTTTGTCGGATTTTAGCTGTGGTACAATGCGAGCATGCGCGACTTATCCGTACTCCGCCAAAAGAAATCCTGGCGATGGCCGTTCTTATTGGTGCTCGCCGGGCTTGGCGTGGCCGCACTGCTGGTTTACCAGATCCCTTCGATCCAGGAGCGGGTCAATTGGAAGATTGAGATCGCCTTAACCTACCTGCAAGGAATCGTGCGACCAGTCGAGGCCATGCCCACGGCTTCAGCGTTCGATCCAACTTTGCCGAATGATCTGGCGGCTGTTGCGGTCGATACATCGACCCCAACCCCGACGGCGGTCTCCACCAAGGTTCCTCCAAGCGCCACCCCGGTCCTATCGCCCACGCCCACATTGACGCCGACGCCGATCCCGGGCAAGGTGCTGCTGCCCCAGCCGCAATTCGAAAAACAGGGCATCAATAACTGCGGGCCGGCAACCCTGACCCAGTACCTGCGCTTCTATGGCTGGAAAGGCGACCAATACACCATCACGGACAAGATCAAGCCCAACCCGGACGACAAGAACGTCAACGTGGAGGAGCTGGTGTATTTCGCCCGCAATTACGCCGGCTGGCTCAATACCGAATACCGGGTGGGCGGAAATATCGACCTGATCCGCAAGTTCATTGCCGCGGGCATCCCCATCACAATCGAGGAAGGCGCTCCAAACACTGAATCTTACTGGCCCGGCGACGACCTGTGGGCCGGCCACTATTTATTAATCCACGGCTACGATGATACTCTGAAGGTTTTCACTGCTGAAGACACGTGGCTGGGGCCAGGCAAGCAGGTGCCATACGAAACGTTGGACAAGAACTGGCAGGCCTTCAACCGGGTATACATACTGATCTACCCGCCGGAAAAAGAAGACGTGGTCAAAACGCTGTTGGGCGATAATTGGGACGTGGACACCAACCGCAAGAACGCCCTGGCCCAATCCAAGGCCGACACTGAGAAGGACCCCAAGAACGGCTTTGCCTGGTTCAACCTGGGCAGCAACCAGGTGTATTTCGAGGATTATGTCACGGCGGCCAAATCCTACGACACGGCGCGCCAGTTGGGGCTGCCCCAGCGCATGCTGCGCTACCAGTTCGGCCCGTTCCTGGCCTATTTCCACTCGCGGCGCAACGACGACCTGATGGCCCTGACCAAGTATGCCCTCACCATCACCGCCAATTCCGAAGAGGCGCTGCTGTGGCAGGGCTGGGGGCTGCTGCGCGAGGGCAAGAAGCAGGAAGCCATCGACAGTTTTAACGCCGCGCTCAAGGCGCACCCCGGTTACCAGGATGCCCTGTACGCCCTGAATTACGTCCAAAATAATTGAGAAAGGGGGCGCCGGTTTTTCCGGCCACCGAGCCATGACCCGTCGAATATTGTTCTCCCTGCTGACCCTATTCGTAACCGGCTGCCTGCTGTTGAGCGTGGTGGCCATCGCCGGCGTCCTGCTCTTCGTGCGTCCGTAAGTTAAATGGATTGCGATTGGGAATGCTTCGCATTCCCAATCGCAATCCATTATTTAATTGTTAATGGCCCGACGAGCGTTGTGTTTACATACACAACGTATTGGCCAGGTTCCAGGGGGCCGAGCAGGACTTCGCGCTGGATGGGGACCGGGGCTTCGGAGCAACTGCCGGTGTTAAAGCCGGTATCAACGGCGACCGACACCACAACGACGGAGCGCTCGTCCGGGGGATTGACGTAGACGGCCCAATCCTGGCAGTTGCTGGCCAAGGAGCCCTGCAGCAGCAGGTAGGGCTGGGGCGGGACGTCCTTCCATTCGATCTTTGCCGAAAGGATGTTGGCCAGCGGACCGCCGGGCGCCAGGAGGCGCGGTGGCACGGGATAGGGGGTTGCCGGAGTGGGAGACGGCTGGACGGGCAGGGCAGGGGAAGAAGTTGGAACGAGCGGGGGAAGGCTGGTAGAGGCGCTTACCGGCGTGCGCGCCGGATTTATACCGGAATTGGCTGGCAGGGAAGAAGTTGGACTGGCGACCTGGCCGGAACATCCGGCCAGAAGCATTGTTAACAGAAGCAAAGAGATTAACTTCATAAATCAAGGACGCTATTGGAGCTTCTAGAGTTCCATTCGAGCTTTAAATATTTTCGGGCGGGTTTTCCCCGCCCGAAAATATTTATTTGAAAAGTCTACAGCTTATGGGTTGCTTTTAATCACCGGCACGAAGTTGAAGTGCAGGGCCGGAGTAGCCAGCACCACGCTGCTGGATTCCTTTTGGACCGGGGCTTCGCGATACATGGCCAGGAACCCGATCTGCGAGCCAGAACCCAAGAGCGCTCTCGACGGCGAGGTGGTGAAGGGAACCGTCATCGAATCGCTTGGATCAACCGCTACCGAGAGACCCGAGAGATCTGGCGGGCTGACGGTTGTTGAAGCGGGGGTAAGCGGCTGCAGGGCCATGCGCGGATGGTTCAGATCAACCACATGGTAATCCCAATTCTTCGGCGATACATCCCACACTGTCCCATCGAAGAAACCATCCGCTGCCTCGACGAAGAACTGGAACTTGAGGTTGCTGTCAGTAAGGCCGATGTCAGATGGCAACAGGGAGAGGATGTAGTTGTTCGAATCAAAGGTGCTGTCGACTAAGTATGCCGCAACAATACTTTGGTTTGACAACTTGATTACAAAGGTAGCATTTTGACCGCTCAAGGTGCCAGCCGTGAAATAGCCAAAGTCGTAATTGGTTATTTCGTAATCAGGCACACCGTCGTTATTGCTGTCGACCAGGATCAGGAATTCGACCGGGAATTCACTGGTGCGGAAGGGCTTATCGAAGAGCGTGATTCCAAAATCCAGCGAGGCTACGGAGCCGTTCGAATTCCTGGAGGCGCGCACGCCGACTTCCTTCATTTCGATGATCGTCTGGTTGCAGCCCGGCAGCAGGCCGCCCGAGGCGCAGTCGCCAACGGTGAAGTTGTACTTGCTCGTCTTGCGCGAGTCGACCAGCATGAAGAGTTCGGAGTTGCTTGTAGTTGACGGCGAGACATTATCGATCAGCAGGTTGCTGGTGCCGGCCGGGTTGGTGGTGGTCACGTCCGCCACGGGCTTGGGCAACACCTGCCAGGGCATGCCGATCACGTTGGTGACGTTCGTGCCGACGAACTCGCTGATGTAGAAGTAGCCATCGTATTCGGCGTCCTTGAAGGCAACGCCGTTCGTCCCGTTGCCGCCGCGATCGATGCTGTACCCGGTTGCGGGATCAAACCAGGGAGCCAGCTTGGATGGATCCACGGTCAGAGTGACGGTGAAATCGAATGTCCCATTTGCTGGCACGGTTCCGCCCGATACGGACGGCGAAATCTTCACCGCTCCATTGTTATCCGAAGCATAGCGGAATTCGGACGAGAACTTGACGAACTTGTCAAACCCAGACAGGTTGCGCAGATGAATCTTGCGGGTGAGCGTTGTCACCACCGACGCCGGGACGTATTGGAAGGAGAGGCTGCCGGTATGTTCGAGCGAGCTGGAGTCGGTGACGTCCATGGCAATCAGCTTCTCGTTGGCGATGTTGTGCAGGTCCACCTGGCCGGCGCCGATGCGCGAGATCGGCAGCAGCGTCCCGGTGGTATCGGCAGGGGTCTGGTTCTCGTAAATCTTGTTGTTGGCGGTGTTCATCAACAGCGACTTGTATTCCTCCGGCGAGAGCACCGGATCTGTGAAGTTCTGCTGGTCGCCGAAGAGCGATTTCAGCAAAGCAACCGAGCCGGCGATCATCGGAGTGGCGCCAGATGTGCCGCCAAAAGCCGTGCTTTGGCTGCCAGTGCCCGCCTCGGCCGAAACCGAAGCGCCGGGCGCGCCGATATCCGGCTTGAGTTTATTGTCGTAGTTGCGCGGGCCGCGAGCCGAAGTCTGGACGATGCTGTTGACCAGAGAGATGAAGTTGGCCGGGTCGGCGGTTACATTCACGGGCGCAGCAATGTTCGCCTTAATCTTGTTCCCATCCGCCTGGGTGATCATGAAGGACGGGATGCCGATGGTGCCGCCGCCGAAGGCAAAGGAGAAGGTGGCCTCCGCGCGGTTATCGGCGATGAGGACGAAGATGGCACCGGCCGCTTCGGCATTGGAAACTTTCACACTACCTGCGCACACGCCGCGGTCGATCAACACGATCTTTCCGGTTAGCGCGCCGGCTGCCCAGGGGCTGGTAACGCCATCTGCCAGACAGCCTCGTTTCGTGTTTGCGTTTGTGGCATCATAAAACACCGGCCCGGTGATTTTGGCGGTATAAAATGCCGCCGACCACTCCTGGATGGAGGGTGCATTGAAGGGACCGGCAATCCCGGCCGGAGAATCGATGGTCACGACATACTGTTTGGCGGACGGGACGTTGGTTTGAGCAACGCTGATTGCGCCGCTGGCTGTTGATGGGGTAGAAACGACGAAGGGGCGATCGCCATCGTTGCCGGCTGCGGCGACGACGCTCGTGCCGTAGGCCACGATCTGGTCGGTGAGGTAGGTCAGGTTATCTTCAGGCAGGCCGTAGAACTGGCCGAGCGACATGTTCAATACATCCGCCGGGTCAATCGTAGCCGGATTGCCATCCAGGTCGGCGGCAGCATCGATAGCCTGCAGAAGGGCAACGCCGGAACAGGCGGAGCCGGTTGCGCTACAAACCTGGAATGCATAGATGTCGGCGCCGGGGGCAACCCCTTCGCCGAGGGCCGGGTAATTAACCGTACCGGAAGTACCTGTATAAGAGCCGGCCGGATAGCCAAACCCGGCGATGATATCGGCCACATGCGTACCATGGGCTCCCGTGGATACGAGGGCAATCGGGTTCGGGTCCGGTTCCAGTGGAGCCGAACTAACCCCATCCCACACAGGTCCCACAAAATCGTAGCCGCCCTTTACCTTGGGAGCATTCGGGCCAAAAACGTCGCTCAAAGCAGGTGAAACCGCATTGCGGTTTGCACAAACCGCCTCGGTGCCATGGACACAGCCGGGATCAGACCCAAAATAGGCCTCTTTCCATAATGCCGGGTTGGCACTGCCGCCAAAGGCCAGGTGGGTATAGTCGATGCCGCTGTCGAGCACGGCCACTTTAACTCCCTTTCCGGTCACGCCCATCTGCTTGAGGGCCGTGGCGCCTATGAAGGGCACCGTCTCAGAGAGGTCTTCCTGGTAATCAAAAATGCGGGCAACATGCTGCACGGTGGGCATGGCAGCCACCTGCACAATCTGGTTCCCCGGCACCTGGGCGATAACGCCTGTGGTCAGGGTGTGGAAGCGGTAAATCACCTTGCCACCACTCGCTACGATACCTTTCTCCAGGCCATCCTGGAATGCCTTCACCTGGGCAGCATACGCCAGGCGCCCGGCGGCATCCAGGCTCTTGGCTTTTTCAGAAAGCGAAGGCATGGTGCCGCGCACTTCAACGGTTAGCAGAGTCGCATCCAGGGGGCTGATCGAGAATCCGGACAATTTCTGCTGGATAGTCTTCTGAACCTGGGCCTGGGACAAACCGCGCTGCGGGGCCTGGGCTGAAGGAGTGTCGGGTGAGGGCGCAGGCCCAGCCGGTTTCAGGGGCGAGGGTGGCTGCGCGGCGGCCGAAAATACGGCTGCTTGAAGCAAAACCAGGACAACCAAGACATTCGCAAACTTGCTCAAAGTGCTTTTCATCTTTACGTTTCCTCCAAAGTTTTACGGGTATCCGCGATGAGCCTGACGCAGCAGGTTTTTCGACTAAATTGGATCGGTTGCTCGAACGAAAAACTCCTTTGGGATTGCCTCCTTTCAACCGGCGTAGGGATTTAAAGCTTAATTCTTCCTCACCATAACGATCAGGAAGAATTGAATAGAGGTCGTTTGAACGCTAACCTCAACGGCTTTCACCAATGAGCCTACGCCCCGCTGTGCACAAAGTCACTATAGTGGTTAACCTTGTCGAATTGCGCTCTTTTGGCGCTGATTTGAAATTCTTTTTGCGCTTAAAAATTATATAACAGAAATTGCCCAATTACAATAAAATATACCTGATATATCGTACATTTTCTAAAAACCATTCCAATGAAACCAAGCGAATGAATAACCACTCTTTACACCTACCAAAATTGTTAAATTTTTCGTCGGTTGAATCCGCCTCTTAGATTTAATTAATCCTGATATAATCCGTTGTATGGACAGTTTCTATTCTCAACTCGAAGCGCGTGCCCGTCGCAGCGGATCCTTAATGTGCATCGGGCTGAACCCATATCCGGCCGAGCTACCGGAACCATCGGCAAAGACGGCGCAGGAACACTGCATCCGCCTGATCCAGGAGACCGCCGACCTGGCTGCGGCGTTCAAGCCGAACCTGGCGCTGTTTGCAGCCTACGGCGCGCCCGGGTGGGAGGCGCTGCAGGCGGTGATCGCAGCCGTGCCGGAAGATATCCCAGTCATTCTGGAAGCCAAGTTCGGTGATTATAACGAAAGCGCCGAGACCCTGGCCCGCCTGGCTTACTCGCACCTGAACGTGCGTGCCGTGACCCTGAATCCTTACCTGGGATACGATTCGCTGCTGCCGTTCTTAAAGAATCCCGAAAAAGGCGTCTTCCTGCTGTGCAAGACGACCAATCCGGGCACGGTCGACCTGCAGGAACTGCCGCTGGCCGGCGAAGGCGAGCCGCTGCACCTGTACGAAAAAATCGCCCTGCTGGCTCAGGAATGGAACTCCAACACCAACCTGGGCGTGGTGGTCAGCGGGCTTGACAGCGAAGCCCTGCGCCGCGTGCGCCAACTGGCCCCCGACCTGTGGATTATGGCGCCCGGGGTGGGTATTCCGGGGAAGGATCTCTCCATCGCCCTGCAATCCGGTCTGCGAACAGATGGGCTTGGAATGTTGATCCCGGTTTCACGCGCCATCACCCATTCGGCCAACCCACGCCAGGCCGCCCAGGAGCTGCACGATACCATCCAGCACTGCCAGCGCTCGCTGGTGGCCGAGGTGGAAGCCGGCAAGCCCGAAGCGCATTACTTCCCGGCCAACCTGGCTGAGGACCTGCTGCGCTCTGGCTGCGTGCGTTTCGGCCAATATATGCTCAAATCCGGAGCGCCGAGCCCGATCTACATCGACCTGCGCCAGCTCGTTTCATTCCCGCATGTGTTGAATGAGGTCAGCGCGGCCTACCTGCCCATCCTGAACACACTCAAATTCGACCGCATTGCCGGTCTGCCCTACGCCGCCCTGCCCATCGCCACCACCATCAGCCTGAAGACAGGCTGGCCGGCGGTCTTCCCGCGCAAGGAAGCCCGCAGCTACGGGACTCGGGCCGAAATCGAAGGCCGTTTCAAGGCCGGAGAGCGGGTGGTAGTGATCAACGACCTGGCCACCAGCGGGCTGAGCAAGTTCGACGCAATCGACAAGCTGGTGACGGCGGGGATGGTGGTGGAGGACGTGGTGGTGCTGATCGACCGCCAGGCCGGCACGCGCGAGGCGCTGGCCTCGGCTGGCATTCGCCTGCACGCCGTGCTCACCTTGAGCGACCTGCTGGATTATTGGGAGCGCAACGAGCGCATTCCCGGCGAGCAAATTACCGCCGTGCGCAAGTTCATGGAAGAACAAACAACCGCCCACGTCAAAGAATAAGCACTGCAATCGACCGCCATTCCCCGGCGGTCGATTTTTATCGAAATTCATTCAGGATGACCCAGAAACATACTATAGACTGCGCATGGATAACCAATGACCGGCTACCGCTATCCGAGCGAGCATTTCATCCTTCTGGTGACGGTGTTTGCCATCGCCATCCTTCTGGCGCTGAGCGCGGTGCCAACGCTGTGTATCATGCCCCTGTTTGCCCTGCTCTTCATCGCTATTTCCTACCAACTCAGCAACTCCCAGCACCGGCAAATCGTGCAGGCGGGCACGCCGATCACGAGGGAGCACACGCCCGAACTGGCCAGGCTGGCCCAGGACTGCGTGCAAAAGCTAAAACCCGGCCAGGTGCAGATCTTTATCCTGCCCAGCAAGCAGCTCAACGCCTTCACCTTTGGGTTTTCGAATCCCAAGACGGTGGTGCTGTACAGCCCCATGCTGGAGGTGATGGACGAAGACGAGCTGAAATTCGTCATGGGCCACGAGCTGGGACACGTTGCCCTGGGCCATTCGTGGCTGAACACGCTGCTGGGAGGGATGGCTGGCGTGCCCACCACGTTCGCTGGGGCAATCGTGCTGACATTGGTTTTCCGTTGGTGGAACCGGGCCTGCGAGTATTCGGCGGACCGGGCGGGCCTGCTGGCGTGTGGCAGCCTCCAAAAGGCCGTTTCGGCGCTGGCTCAACTGGCCGTGGGCGACATCCGCTCGCAAGCCGAGCTACAGCGGGCCCTGCAACTGCTCGAAACGCAGGACGACCAGGTGGAGAACGTATTCGGGGAGGCCCTTTCGACCCACCCGATGGTGATCAAACGCATCCACGAGCTGCGCCAGTGGGCGCAAAGCGAGCAATACCGGCGCCTGGCCGCGAGTCAGTAATGGTTTTTCGGGCCACTTCGTGGCCCGAAAAACCATTAAGACAAGATCACGGCATGATGAATTTCACCACCCAGTTGCCGGAGCCGGGGGTCTTCTGACTGATGCGAGTGCCGTAGTCTTTCGAATCCACGGTCTCATAGTACTGCGAGCCGGCCGTGACCACCTGGACCCAGGTGTTGCCCGGCTTGAGCGGCACCACGTTGCCCTGGGCGTCGACGAAGCGCATGGGGGTGACTTTACCGTCGACATAGCTGGTCGTCCAGAAAATCTCGTACATCTTGCCATCCCGGAAGAGCAGGGCCGGCATCTGAGGCACGTTGGCCAGGGTGATGGCGGTCTTTTCGGCTTTGAGCAGGGTGTGGTAGGCGAAGAGCACGACCACGTTGTCGAAGGCGAGCGGCTTGTTATCCAGCCGGTCGGTCATCTTGATGAAATTAATCCCGTCGTAGTTGTCCTGCCAGCGGTTGTAAACCCCGTTGGCTGCATCATAGCGCCAGATGACCTGGTTCAAGAAGGCGTATGGAATCCACAGCATCTGGCCTGATTTGCCGCCATCGGGCGGGTTGGGCGTGAAGGCCAGGCCTTTGAGGTTGGGCTTGCCGACGATAGGCTGGTACTGTTTGGCAGTCTGCTCGATTTTGGAAGCGTCGGCAAAAACGCTGTTCACGTCGTTAATACCGCTGAAAACGTTGGTGAAGTTCTTCAGCTCGGCGAGCACCGATTCGTCTCCCTGGGCGATCAACAGGAATCCGCCCAGGGCGGCGCGCAGCGGCTCCCAGGGAAGGCGCCCCGAACGGATCGGGCCGACCTTCAGCGGCTGTGAGCCAACGTTGGTCAGATCGCCGTATTCGACGGCCAGGAAGCGAGTCATACCGTCGCCGAAATAAGCCTCGTAGACGATTGGAGCCTTGGATAGGCCGGCCTGCGGCCTGGCGGTGACCGGGAAGTCGGAGACTGAGATGAGCGCCGGCGGCAGGTCCAGCAGCTCCGGCTGTACGGCGGGCAGCCCGGTGAGCGGGTTCACGCCGGCTGGGTAGCTGTCGGGACCAACCTGCCCCGGCAGCGGGGTAGCTGAGGGAACCAGGGTCTGGGTGGGCAGGGCCGTCGCCGACGGGGCCAGGGTGGGAGGCGGGGGAGACGTAGGGGTATCCTGCAGAGGGGCAGGTGAATTCTCTGCCGTCGCCGGAACAGAAGTTGAGGTCGGCAGGCCAGCCTGCGCGGTGCAGGCGGTCGCCAGCGAGAGCACGATCAAGATTAATAAACATCGTTTGATGGACATTTTTCCTCCTGAAGAACGGTTCACAGGCCGGTTAAATGATCAGTCGCCGGGACCTGTGAAGCGTTACCACAGTTATAACCCATTTTTCTATCCGTCGGATGATTACCACTTTACGATTCCGTCAGAATAGCGCTGATTTATTCGGATTTTGTCAGAATCCAATTTCTGATATAATTAACAAACAAATGTTCGATTAATTATCATCACCGAGGGAATTATGCCGGTCGATTTTCAGCAAATCCGCACGCAGATCAAGGATAAAGGTCCAGCGGCTGCCAGGCGCCAGGAGCTGCTGAAGGATCGGATCGATGAGGCCTTCAGGCTCTTTAAAGAATATTCCAACCAGCTCGAAAAACTGAAAGGCCTGGTCGATGCGGCTGCCCTGCGCAATAGAGACCTGCGCTGCGCCGTGCCCGGCGAGCAGGCGCTGGACGCTGCCCTGCCAGCGCCGGCGGTGGAGGAAATCTCGCCGCAGGTGATCCTGGCGGCAGACGGGTCGCAGATCAACCCGGACCGCCACGCCCAGATTGAATTCGGCGTGGTCAACACCGGGGCGGTGCGCTTTGCGCCGGGCGAGCCCCCGGCCGAAATTGTAGACACGCGCCTGCTGCTCGGCGACGACCTGCAGCTCGAGAGCGGGCCGATGACCGAAGAAATCGTGGCCCTGCTGCGCGACCTGGCCGAGCGCACCCTGCTGGCGGACCTGGCCGAACACGAAAGCCTGCCGGTGGTCACGCTGACGGACGGCCAGCTCGAGCTGTTCCACAAAGCGGAGCAGTCACGCGAATACGAACGCAGGTTGGGGGAATACATGGCCGCCCTGCAGCGCCTGCGCGGCATCAGAGCCATCACCGCGGGTTACGTCGACCGGCCGAAGGGAGACCTGGTGGTGCGCCTTTTGGAATTGACCCTGGTCAGCCCGGCTGATTACGCCAAAGTACACGCCCTGCGCCCGCTACGCTGGGTGCTGGATACAGACCTGTTTCAGAAAATACTCGCTCCGGGCGAGCGCTCAGCGGTATTCAAAATCCACTCGGGGAACAGCGAAAGCTTCTCTGGGGACCTGGCGCTGCATTTCTTTTACCTCAACGTGGGGGATGAGCGCCGCGACCACCTGGCGCGGGTCGAAATTCCGGCCTGGGTGGCCGACCGTCCCGACCTGGTTGATCGGCTACACGCAGCGATTTTAAGCCAGGCTCAGCACCTGGGCAGCCGCCCCTACCCCTACGCCATCCACCGCGCCCACGAAGTGGCGGTGGTGCATCCCAATGAAAAACAGCAGATCAACGACCTGATCGCCCGGGAATATCTCAGCCTGGGCATCCAACCCGGCGACCGGTCCAACAAACAAATCGCCAAGGATAATTTCGGCAAACGGACGAGGATAAAATGAGCGAAGCATTGGAAATCGGTAAACTGCTACGGGCCAGCATCACCGGCTGTGTGGTCGGCTGTGCAGTAACCCAGCTCGAAACCCCGCAGTTCGGCGGCATGGTGCGCATCCCGCTCGAAAAGGGCTACCAGGTCTACGGGCTGATCTATGATATCCACATAGACGACGACGGGTTGGTGCGCCAACTGGTGACAGCCCGCCGCCCAATCAGCGCCGAGGTCATCCAGGATAACCGCCTCAACCGCAGCGTGCCGGTCGAGATCAGCGTCCTGTTCATCGGCTACGAACAGGACGGGCGCATCTACCACCTTCTGCCGCCGCGCCCGCCGCTGATCCTGGATGCGATCTATCCCTGCGCGCCGGAAGAAATTGCCCGTTTCACGCAGTCCGGGCGCTTCGGCTACTTCCGCCACATCCTGCGCGCAGAGGACGCTCCGGTGGGCGAGCTGTTGGCGGCACACGTGAAACAGGTTGGGAACGAAGAATGGCAGGGAAAGGCGACGCAGGAATTGATTGTACTGTTGCGGGACGACTATTCGACGTTGATGGGGGTGTTGAGCGCGGTGGGAGAGATTTGATTTTAGAATTTAGATTTTAGATTTTAGATTGAAATAGAGAGGGGAATGTCGATGGACGAGAATGAGATGAAAAGAAGAACTAAGGAGTTTGGTTTAAGGGTAATTAAAGTTGTAGAAGCTTTGCCAAAATGCAAAACATCGAATGTGATTGGAAATCAAATTCTGAGATCAGCAACATCGATTGGAGCAAACTATCGGTCTGCCTGCCGGGGTAAATCTGGGGCTGATTTCGCGGCAAAGATTGCGATTGCACTTGAAGAGGC
This sequence comes from Anaerolineaceae bacterium UBA700, assembly GCA_002298885.1. The sequence continues at coordinate 4,667 of DBMK01000165.1, read as the reverse complement.
GGATGAAACGCTATATTGGCTGGAAATGATTGTCGAGGCCGGACTGATCTCCAAGGCGCTTCTAGATAGCCTGATGGCTGAAGCAAACGAACTAATTTCTATCCTGGCGTCCTCTCTAAAAACCGTGCGCGAAAGTATAGCAAAGGAACAAAGCTATGCCAGACAACAACAATCTAAAATCTAAAATCGAAAATCTAAAATCCCCTGTCGGTTACGTCGTCGGCGGCAGCCTCAAGGAAAACCTGCGCGTGCGGCTCACCGTCTCTCCCCAGGAAGTGCAGGAGGGGGCGTTTGTGGTCGTGCAGTCCGGCGATTGGCAATTTTACGGGCTGGTGACCGACCTGATGCTGGGGGCGACCGACCCGCGCTTCGCCGATGAGCAGAGCGAACTGCGCCTGCCGGGCGAACTGGCGGCCCTGCTGCACGGGCAGACGCTGTTCACCACGCTGGAGGTGCTGCCGGCGCTGATGCAGGACGTGGGCCCGGACCCTGCCGACCCGGATTACGCCACAAAGTACGCCGCGTGGCGGCTGGACCATCCAAGCGACCCGCCGCTGACCCCGATTAAAACCATCCCCTCTCACCACGACCCGGTGCGGCTGGCGCACGAGGGCGACATTTCGGCCATATTTGGCGACCCAAAAGAGGCGGACAACTTCATCCTGGGTTACACCCGCGAGCAGGGATACCCGGTGTGCGTCAATCTCAAGAAATTCGTCCAGCGCTCCTCCGGCATCTTCGGGGCCACCGGAACGGGCAAGTCCTTCCTGACTCGCATCCTGCTGGCGGGGCTGATCAAATACAACCAGGCCTCGGTGCTGGTGTTCGACATGCACAACGAGTACGGGCTGGACGATACGTCCTCGGATACCAACCAGAAGGTGACCGGGCTGCGCACCATCTTCCCGGCGCAGGTGCGCATCGTGGCGCTGGGACGCACGGCCTCGATCCGCGGCCAGTCCCCGGATTTCACCCTGGAGGTGGCGGAGAGCGACATCGCCCCGGAGGACGTGGAGATGCTGACCCGCGAGCTCAACCTCCGGGAAACCACCCCCACCACCCTGGCGGCGCTGGTGCACAGCTTTGGGCCGGCGCGCTGGTTCAGCGAGTTCAAGCGCATGAAACAAGGCTCCGTAATCGAGACCGAAGATGGCAAGAAGATCCCGGCGCCGGACAGCGTGGAAGCCTGGGCGCACGAGGCGGGGGTGAACGAAGCTGCGGCCGCCGGCCTGCACGGCAAGCTCAACCGCCTGTTCAACAAGCCGTACATCGCAGAAAAGACGGCAGCCGACACCCTGGGCGAGATCATCCGCACGCTCGAAGCCGGGCGGCACGTGGTGCTCTCCTTCGGCGATTACGAGAGCGACCTGGATTACCTGCTGATCAGCAACCTGCTCACCCGCAAGATCCGCGAGAAATGGGAAGAGCACACCAACCAGTACCGCTCGCACCCCGAGAAGGTTTCTGAGCCGCGCCCGCTGGTGATCGCGGTGGAGGAGGCGCACAAGCTGCTCAACCGCGAAATGGCGGCCCAGACGGCCTTCAGCACCATCGCCCGCGAGATGCGCAAGTACTACGTGACCCTGCTGATCATCGACCAGCGCCCCTCGCAGATCTACGACGAGGTGATGTCTCAGCTCGGAACGCGCATTTCCGGCTGGCTGGGGGACGAGAACGACATCCAGGCGGTGCTCTCCGGGCTGGCCGGGCGGGATGCGCTGCGGGGGATGCTGGCCCGCCTGCAACCCAAGGAAGAGGTGCTGCTGCTGGGCTGGGGTGTGCCCATGCCCATTCCGGTGCGCTCGCGGCGCTACGATGAGAACTTCGTGCGCGAGGTGCGCGGCCGCGGGTTGGGGAAACAGAGCGAGGCGGATATTCTCAAGGAGATTGGATATTAAAAATATCGAGGCATGAATGGATCGCAAGACAATTTGGAACACTGAAACCACCGTTAAGACCTACGAGACGGATTTTCAAGGCAAATGGAAACCAGCCTCCTTCGTGCAGGCGATGATCGAGGCGGCGACTGAACATGCCGCCCACCTGGGCTTTGATTACCCCAGCCTGCTGGCAAAGGATATGGTGTGGGTGCTTTCGCGCTTTAAAATTCGTTTTCTAGCCTATCCGACCGTCGGGGAGAAGGTGCAGATCAAGACCTGGCCGAAGGGCATCCAGCAGAAGCTTTTCTTTATGCGCGATTTCGAGCTGGGCAATGCGGCGGGCGATCCCCTGGCTGTGGCAAGCTTTGCCTGGCTGGTGATCAGCCCCACGGCGCGGCGCATTCTGCCGCCGCAAGCCATCCTGCAGGCGTTCGGGACAAGCGTGCCGGACAACGACGGGCTGAGCGCCCTGGACGAGCCGTTGGACAAGATCAACGCGCCGGAAGGCCTGCCAGAGAAGATTACCGCCACGGCCACCTACAGCGCGGTCGACATGCTCGGGCACGCCAACGCCTCGCGCTACGTCGAATGGGTATGCGACTGCTTCACCCAGGAAGAGCACCGGGAGCGGTCGCTGGATTGGCTCCAGCTCAATTATATTAACGAGACCCGACCCAGCGAGAGGCTGTCGATCGGGGCGAGGCCCGACGGCGGAGAGGGGCGGCGCTGGTTCGTGCAGGGCACGAACCTGAACACGGGGTTGAAATCCTTCGAGGCAGCCCTGGGCTGGAAATAAATTGACGCCGGCCGCCTTTCGTGGCATACTCTTTATGGGACCATGAAAAGCTCGCTGGGGCGATTTCTGCTGGCTTTCAGTTTTATTCTGTCCGGGGGGATTCCCATAACGGGGCGCGCCTCATCTCCATTTACGGCGCATTCCTCGGAGGCCAGTGTTTTTTCCTCTCCCCTCCCCGGCTCAAAGTATAACCCGCCCGGGACTACCATCCTCCTGCGCTTTGCCGAGGAAGTGGATGCCGGAACACTTGGCAGTGCCTCGTTCGAGGTGTGCGGCAGCGTCAGCGGCAACCATAATGGAAAACCCAGCCTGTCGAACGACCGCCGGAGCCTGAGCTTCACCCCCGACGGGCCCTTCGCCCCTGGCGAAACGGTCACCTTCACGCTGCACGGCGGGCTCGCTTCTACTTTGGGCGTCCTGTTTCCACCGGTTGCATACTCTTTTAGCATCGCCGCTTATCTCTCTGCGGCTCAGGCGCAGGCCGCTCTGGATGCGGTCGACCGGAGCGATCTGGAGCCGGCCCAGGCAAAAGTCGGGGCGCAATCCGCCAGCACGCCGGCGGCGGCCAAATACGTCACCGCCCCGGCGGATTTTCCGGTGATCAACGTGCCCGTGCCTGGCACACAGACCGCCCCCGGTTACATATTTGCCAGTAATTGGATCAGCCCGGTGGCGGGATCCTACCTGTTAATGCTCGACAACAACGGCGAACCGGTCTATTACCAGCGGCTGCTCAAGGGGACGTATGCCCTGGATTTCAAGAAGCTGCCCGATGGGACGCTGGCCTATTGGAGCTCGCTGACATCCAGCTATTCCATTATGGATTCCAGTTACCAGGTGATCAATACGATCTCCGTCCTGGGCGGTTATAAAGGCATTGACGAGCACGAATTGCAGCGGCTGCCCAACGGGAATTATATTTACATGATTTACTACCCGTTCCTGCTGGATATGAGCCAGATCGTTGCAGGCGGCAAGAATCCGGCGACCGTCGTGGGGCTGGTCATCCAGGAACAGGATTCATCGAGGAACCTCGTATTCGAGTGGCATAGCTGGGAACACATCCCGATCACCGACTCAAACCAGGACCTGACCGGCGCCGGGATCGACTACGTCCACGGGAACGCAATTGAGCTGGATAATACAGACGGAAACTTGCTGCTCTCGGCGCGCAACCTCAGCGAGGTCCTCAAAATCGACCACCAGCTTGCGAACCCCGCAAACCTGGGAAATACAATCTGGACGATGGGCGGAAAAGCCAACCAGTTCACATTTTCAATCGACCCCGGCGTCAACGAAACGATCGCCCAGTTCTATTACCAGCACGATATCCGCCGCCTGGGGGCTGGGGGGAACATCACACTGTTCGATAACCATGACGGGCACGACGCCCAAGCCTCCAGGGCACTTGAATACCAGATCAACGAAATCAACCGTACGGCCAAACTGGTCTGGGAATACCGCAATTCACCCGACGTGTTTACACCGTTCATGGGGGACGTACAACGCGTGGACAACGGCAATACGGTGATCGGTTGGGGCGGGAATCTTTCCGTGGCGGTAACCGAGGTCAAACCGGATGGCACCAAGGTCTTCGAAATGGATTTCAACGGGGCGTTCTGGAATTACCGCGCCTTCCGCTTCGACTGGCAGGGGCATCCCACCCAGCCGCCGGCGCTGGCCGTCCAGGCGGGCGCGGGAACGGTCAAGCTGTCCTTCAGTTGGAACGGGGCCACGGATATCAAGGAATACCAGGTGTTCGGCGGCAGTACGCCTGCCGCCGCCAACCTCATCCAGGTGCAGCCCAGGGCCGGCTTCGAAACCAGCCTGACCCTGACCGACCCCCAACAGGCGGGCTACTGCTATTTCCGGGTCATGCCGGTGGATAACAACTCCCAGACGACCACCTACACCAACCTGGCCTTCAATCCAAACTGCGGGATTAAGAACTACATACCGCTGATTACAAATTAGAGGTTTTTTTGATTTTT